>NZ_CP040077.1:4200000-4500000 GCF_005280735.1 Trinickia violacea | reverse complement strand
CCAGGTGTCGAAGGCGGCGTGCGCGGCGTCGGTGGCGGCTTGGGCGTCGGCGGCGCCGCTGTCGGGGACGCTCGTGAATTCGATGCCGGTGGCGGGATCGCTGACGGGATGGCGCGCGCCCGAGGCGGCGTCTTGCCATTTTCCTGCGATGAAGTTCTGCGAGCGCGAGAGTTCGGGGCGGGTGAGCGTGAGAGGCATGGCGGTGAACGATTCTGAAAGATTAAGGATGACGAAATGTAATGATCGGCGATGCCGCGGGAAAGAGCGGCAAAGCACGACTATCGTTATCGATCGATCCGCCGCGCGCCTGCCGTGCCGGTGGGTATCGAAGGTATCGAACCCACGCTCAGGCGCTCATTCGCTCAACGGAAACAGCTTCTCGATCGGGAAATGGTTCTTCACGAACGGCGTCTTGATGACGACGTAACTGAAATACTTCTCGATGCCGATGTTGCGTTCGAGCAGCCCCTCCATCACGGTCTGGTAGTGCACGACGCTGCGCGTGACGAACTTGAGCAGGTAGTCGTAGCCCCCGCTCACGAGATGGCATTCGGCGATTTCGTCGACGTTGCGAATCGCGGCCTCGAACTTCACGAAGTCTTCGCGGCGATGGTCTTGCAGCGTGATCTCGGTGAACACGAGCTGGATGTCGCCGAGCTTGCTGAGCTCCAGATGCGCGCCGTAGCCCGCGATATAACCGGCTTTCTCGAGCCGCTTCACGCGAATCAGGCAAGGGCTCGGCGACAGGCCGACCGCATCCGCGAGCTCGACATTCGTAATGCGGCCCTTCCGTTGCAACTGGGACAGGATGCGAAGGTCGATCCGGTCCAACTTCATCGATCCGTTTGCGTTCGTCGACACGGCGGGGTATTGACCTATGGAGCGTGATGATCGAACTATCGTAGCACGCGTCGTCCCAAAATTATTCCTCGGCAAACCGTTGTGCGGCAAGCCTCTGAGGACGTGGGACGGCGGCGTGCCAGACGTTGCCGCTGCGGCCGTCCCAAGGCGCCTCAGGCCAGCGCTGCGCGCACGTCGGGCGCGTCGAGCACCGTATCGAGCGTCTTCTTCAAGCGCTCGAACAGCACGTCGAACTCTTCGCTCGTGTAGCAGAGCGCGGGCGCGAAGCCGAGGATGTTGTCGTTGAACGCGCGGAAGATCAGGCCGTTGCGATAGGCGGTCGAGGCGATCCGTTCGTTCAGGTTGAGCGCCGGATCGAAGCGGCGCTTCGTGGCTTTGTCGGCGACCAGCTCGAGCGCGCCGAGCAGGCCGCGGCTGCGCGCATCGCCGACGAGCGGATGCGCGAGCAGGTCGCGCAAGCCGGCTTCGAAGCGCGGCGCTTGCGCCGCGCCGTTCGCGAGCAGCCCGCCTTCGTGATAGAGCCGCATCACTTCGAGTCCGATCGCGGCGCTCACCGGGTGCGCCGAATAGGTCTGGCCGTGGCCGACCGCCGAGCTTGTGCCCGCGCCGTCGGCGATGCCCGCGTAGACCTCGTCGGACATCAGCACCGCGCCCATCGGCGCATAGCCGGCGGTGAGGCCCTTGGCGACCGTCATCAGGTCCGGCTCGACGCCTTCGCCTTCGCACGCGAAGAGCGGGCCGGTGCGGCCGAAACCGGTGATGACTTCATCGGCGACGAAGAGGATGCCGAGTTCGCGGCACGTCTCGCGCATCGCCTTCAGCCAGCCTTGCGGCGGCACGATCACGCCGCCCGAGCCCTGAATCGGCTCGCAGAAGAACGCGGCCACGCGCTCGGGCCCGAGCGCGGCGACTTTCTCGCGCAGCGCGGCGACCGACTGCGCGATGAGCGCCCGTGGATCGTCGCCGACCTCGCTGCGATACGCGTACGGCGACGGAATGTGATGCTGATGCGGCAGCGGCAAGTCGAAGTTGTGATGAAACACGGGAAGCGCGGTGAGCCCCGCCCCGACCGACGACGACCCGTGATAGCCGCGCTCGAGCGCGATGAACTGCTTCTTCTGCGGGCGGCCCGTCGCGTTGTAGTAGTTCGTGATGTAGCGCACGGCCGCATCGACCGCGTCCGAACCGCCGAGCGTGAAGTAAATGTGGCGCAGCGACTTGGGCGCCTTGTCGATCACTTGCTCCGCGAGCTTGATCGCGGGCTCGCTGCCGAAGTGGAAGTAGCCGGTCGCGTACGGCAGCCGGCGCATCTGCTCGGTGGCCACGCGCACGATGCTCTCGTGACCGTAGCCGGTGTTCACGCACCAGAGGCCGGAGAACGCGTCGAGCAGTTCGTGGCCGTCGATATCGGTGAGCCACGCCCCGCGCCCCGATTCGAGGATCGTGACGCCGCGCGCTTCGTGCGCGCGCAGGCTCGCTACCGGGTGGATCAGATATTTGCGGTCGGACTCGATCAGGGCGGAGGTCGGCATGGTGTCGGCGCGGTTGGGGCGTGCGGGGCACGTCGCGAAGTGCGGGAAAGGCGCGCGCATCGTGCGTGACGAGCGCGAACCGCTTGCAGACCATGGTAGCGGCAGAGAAATAACGAAGACGTTTGGATTCGCTGCCGCTTAAGCGCAGGAATTGTGTTTTTGCGGTGCGGGCAGCATTTTGTGCTGCGGGGGCGTCGTCGCTTCGCCGCGTCAGTATCCGCGCGAGCGGTCGACCCGCCCCACCAGCGGCGCGCCCTCGCGATGACGGCGCAGGTTATCGAGCACGACTTCGACCGCGCTTTCCGGCTGCGTCATGCTCGCGACGTGCGGCGTCAGCATCACGCGCGGATGACGCCACAGGGGATGATCGGCGGCGAGCGGCTCGGGATCGGCCACGTCGAGCACGGCCGCGCCGAGCTGTCCGCTCTCCAGCGCCGCGAGCAAATCGTCCTGCTGCAAGTGCCCGCCGCGCCCGACGTTGATCAACGATGCCCCGCGCGGCAATTGCGCAAACAGATCGCGGTTCAGGAAATGGCGAGTTGCATCGGTCAGCGGCAGCAGACACACGAGGATGTCGGTGCGCGCAAGAAATGCGGGCAGCGCCTCCGTGCCAGCGAAGCACTCGATCCCGTCGAGCGTATGCGGTGAACGGCTCCACCCGGCGCATTGAAAGCCGAAGCTCGCAAGGCGCGTCAGCACGGCTTGGCCAAGCACGCCGAGACCCAGCACGCCGACTCGCCGCGCGCTCGCCACGTGAGTCTGCAGCGGGGCCCAGCGTCCCTCGCGCTGCTGCGCCGCGTAGGTGAGCCAGTCGCGATGCAGCGCGAGCGCCGCGAACGTCACGTATTCGACCATCCCCGCGACGATCCCCGGCTCGACCATCCGCACGACCGGCAGATGCGGCGGAATCGCCGACAAGTCGAATTGATCGACGCCCGCGCCCGTCGAGAACACCACTTCGAGGTTGGGGAAGACCGCCGCGAGATCGAGCTTCGGCACTTGCCATAGCGCGAGATAGCGGACCTCGCGCGCGTCGCACGGCGGCCTGTCGCCGGTCCAGATGTGAAAGGGCGTGTCGGGCGCTTTCTCGGCGAAGAGGCGCGCCCACTGCGCGCCGCGCACCGGATCGGCCTTGTAGACGAACGTCATGGTGTGGCGTCAAAGAAGGAGGGCGTCGGTGATCGACCGATTGGCGCCGATCAGCCGAGCGCCTGATTGGTAATCGCAAACACGCGCGCCTTGCCCGCCGCGCGAGGCGGCTCGCCGCGCGCCATCGTCACGACGCTGTCGACTTTCGGCAAGCCCAGCTCTTCGAGCCAGTCCGACAAGCCGCTGTCGCCCGTCACGTCGATGCGCGTGAATTTCCCATCGTTGGCGGCGAGCCAGTGGCTGATCAGCGCCTTCGCGCCTTCCGCGTGCGGCGCGATGACCGGCCCGATCACATGGCCGCGCCCGAAGCGGCGCATCATCGCGAAGCCGATCGGTTCGCCGTCGCGCGCGAGCACGATTCCCTCGGCGACGTCGAGCAGCGCATCGATGAGCGGCGTGCGATCGTATCCGGCCGCCTGGTTCCAAAGCGCCGCGAGCCGGTCGCGGTCGCGCGCGCCGAGCGGACGCACGCGTTCGCCGGGCGCGAGCGCGACCACAGGCGGATGCGCGTCGCTCGGTCCTTGATGCTGATGGATGCTGCCGATCGCCTTGAAGCCGAACTTCTCGTAGAGCGGCAGTCCGGCGGGCGTCGCGTTCAGGAACGTCGTGCGCTTGTCGAGCGCGTCGACGGTGAGCGTCATCAGATCGCGGCCGATCCCGCGGCCCTGCTGATCGGGCGCGACGATCACCATGCCGAGCGACGCGTGCTCCGCCCCGAACTCCCAGTAGAGCGCGGTGCCGATGACGCTGCCGCCGTCTTCGGCCGCGAACCCCGTGCCGAGGTTCAGCGCGAACTCCCAGTCCTCGCGGCGATGCGGCCATTTGACGGCCATCGACAGTTCGTGCGCGGCGGTGAGATCGTCGGCCGTCATCGGACGATAGCGGACCTGTGCGGCGGCTTCGCCGCGAGCAATCGGTTCAGTCACGTTCCACTCCTGTTCAGTGCTTCACTTCGCGTGGGTACTGTCGCATCGGCGAAAAGTCGCGGCTAGGACGATCTTATTGTGCGGCCGATACCGCATGCTGCGCTGCGCGGGCCCGTCACAACGCGCGCCGCAAGCGGTCGAGCCCCGTCAGCACGGCAGCAAATGCTGCGGCACCGCCCGTACCATGATCTGCGTTGATTGGCGTCTTTTCAGCGAACCGAACCGGAACCCACATCATGGACAGCTTCGATCCCGCTCTTGTCGCCGTGCGCAGCGCGCACTTCATCGGAGGCCGCTATGTGGCGGGTGCGGCGGCGCTCGACGTCGCGCGCCCGTCGGACGGCGTCGTGTATGCCGACCTGCCGATCGCCGATGCGGAGCTCGTCGACCGCGCGGTGGAAGACGCGTGGCACGCGTTCAAGACGAGCGACTGGGCGCGCTGCGCGCCGCGCGAGCGGGCCCGCGTGATGCGCCGCTGGGCCGAGCTGATCGAGGCCGACGTCGAGACACTCGCGCGGCTGGAGTCGGTCGGCTCGACGCGGCCGATCCGCGACGCCGCGCAGTGGGACGTGCCGTTCACGGCCGAGGGCATCCGCTTCTATTCGGAGTTCGCCGACAAAGTCGGGGGAGAGGTCGCGGCGACGCGTCCCGATCATCTGGGCATGATCGTCGCCGAGCCGTACGGCGTGATCGGCGCGATCGCGCCATGGAATTTTCCGTTGGTGATGGCGTCGTGGAAGATCGCGCCCGCGCTCGCGGCGGGCAACGCGGTGGTGCTGAAACCGTCCGAGCTGACGCCGTTTTCGACGCTGCGCTTGGCCGAGCTCGCGATCGAAGCGGGCGTGCCTGCCGGCATCTTCAACGTCGTCCAAGGCGACGGACGCACGACGGGCGATGCGCTCGTGCGTCATCCGAAGATCGCCAAGGTCACGTTCACCGGGTCGAGCAAGACGGGGGCGGCGATCATGAGCGCCTGCGCCGAGACCGGCACGAAGCCCTGCACGCTCGAGCTGGGCGGCAAGAGCCCGCAGATCGTGTTCGCCGATGCGCCCGATCTCGATCTCGTCGCGCGCCGCGTCGCGGGGGCGATCACGGGCAACGCGGGACAGGTGTGCGTGGCCGGTTCGCGGCTGATTGTCGAGCGCTCGGCGGCGCCGCGTTTGATCGACGGCATCGGGGCGGTGTTCCAAGCGCTCAAGGCCGGGCACACATGGGCGCCGGGCACCACGCTCTCGCCAATCATTTCCGCGGGCCAGGCGCAGCGCATCGACGGCATCGTCGCGCGCACGGTGCAGCAGGGCGCGCAAATCGCGACAGGCGGTGGGCGGATCGCCGTGGAAGGCGAGGGCGCGTTCTACGCGCCGACCATCCTGACGGACGTGACGACGGAATCGGAAGCGGTGCGCGAAGAGGTATTCGGCCCGGTGCTGACCGTGCAGACCTTCGACGACGAAGACGAAGCGCTCGCACTCGCGAGTCATGAGAAATATGGCTTGGCGTCGGGCGTCCATACGTCGGACTTGAGCCGCGCGCTGCGCGCGATGCGCAGCCTCGAAGCGGGCACAGTCTGGATCAATCGCTATGGGCGTACGTCCGATTTCGTGATCCCGACCGGCGGTTATAAGCAGTCGGGGCTCGGCAAGGATCTGGGACGTCACGCGTTCGAGGCGAATTTGCGCTTCAAGAGCGTGTTGATCGATTTGAATCAGGGGGCTTGAGGCGGGGCGGGTTTTATCGGTGATGTAAAACCGCGTTTTTAACTTCCTGCTATTACTCGCAACGGCTGCGTCGGTACCCGACGCGGCCGTTGTCGTTTGCACAGGGAAGCAAGAGCCATGCTCCGTTTGGAAGGGCTGGCCAACCGTCTCATCTGGCCGGTTTACAATCCGCCTCACCCATTCAAAAGACGAAACGGCGGCCATCGCATGAAAGGCCTGCTTTCACGGGCGGCGTGAATATTTCGCGGCTTGTTTCGTTCCTGATCGCATTCGCCACAATCGACCATGTCAAGCAGCAATCCGCCGGGGCAAGACCTGCTTCGCTCGCCATTCAGGTATCGCGTCAATCTCAATACGCCGCTCGCGCTGAGTGTCGCGCGAATTTTCATTCCGATCTGCTTCGGCATGTATTCGCTCTGGCTCGGTGCGGATTCGAATTGGGATCTGTTCAACTATCACCTGTACAACCCGTTTGCCTGGTTGCACGGCAAATGGCTGCTCGACATTGCGCCGGCCGGTCTTCAATCGTATTTCAATCCGCTCCTGGACCTCGTGTTTTATTGGGCGAATACGCATTTGCCGTCTCGCCTGGTCGGATTTGCACTCGGGTGGCTGCATGGGCTGAGCTTCGTCCTGATCCTGGCGATCGCTCAGCGGGTGCTGACGGGGTTGCCCGAAAGCGACCGGTATCGCGTCCCGCTGCTGCTTGCGGTCGCAGGCTGCCTGACCGGCAATTTCCTGTCGGGGCTCGGCAACTTGATGGGCGACGATTCGACTGCGCTGTTGGTTCTGTCCGGTCTGTTCGTCCTGCTTGCGAACTGGGAACGGCTGGCGACGGCGACGCCGCGCTCGATTGCTGCGGCGATCGCGGGCGGCATCGTGCTCGGCTTGGGCGTGGGGCTGAAGCTGACCAACGCGGTCTTCGCTGTTGCGCTTTGCGTTGCGCTGCTGAGCTATCCAGGCGGTGTTGCAGCGAGGCTGCGCGTGAGCGTGTGCTTCGGTATCGGTGTGCTGATCGGGCTGGCCCTGACGGGCGGCTATTGGTTCGTCCACATGTGGAAGTTGTTCGGCAATCCGCTGTATCCGCAGTTCGGCGGGCTGTTCCCGAATCCGATGACGCAGGCCGGCGGCGCCGGCGATTCTCGCTGGGGGCCGCACGGCGCCTGGGAAAGCGTGCTGTGGCCCATCATCATCACGCTCGACTCCGGCCGCGTCAGCGAGATACCGATCAGACAGATCGTCTGGGCGCTCGTCTATCTGCTGCTTCTCGCCTGGGGCGTCGGGCAGGTATCGGGCAGGCTCAAGTCCGCCGCGCGTAGTGCGTTCGACCCGCGCGCCCGGCTGATCGTCGTGTTCGTCGTGGTCGGGTTCGTCGTCTGGATGCGCCTCTTCAGCATTTACCGGTACGTCGTCCCAATCGAGGCGTTGACGCCGCTCGTCATCTGGATCCTGCTGCATCGGCTGCTGCGGCCCGAGGCGGCCCGGCGCGCGGCGAAGTGGATTTTGGTGGCGGCGACGGCCGTCGTCGTGACGGGCGGCGCTCGAACCTGGGGGCATGAGGGATGGAGCGACCCGCTCTATCACGCGCAACTGCCGGAAGTCAGCCAGCCGGCGCGCGCCACGGTGATCCTCTCCTCGCAGCACCGACGCGCGTGGGCCTGGCTCGCGACGTTTTTTCCGCCCGAGATCGCGTTCATGCAATTGGACAGCAGCTTTCCGGGCACGAGTCTTTTCCTCGCGCATATGCGGGACACGGCACGCAGCCGCGGCGGGCCGATCTACGCCGTCGTCGACGGCGAGTACGACTGGCGGGCCGACTCGGTGGCGCGGGTCGGCCGTTTCGTCGAGCGAATCGGCATGACGCGCGGCGAAAGGGGCTGCGCCGTGCTGCGCGAGGCCGTGACCCGTCTGCATCTTCACGCGTCGGTCGTGTCGACGCCGCATTCGGCGAGGGCATGCGAGCTGGCCGAGCGGGCCGACGACGCCGAACGTTTCCAGCGGGAAAACCAGGACGACCTGAAGCAAGCGGCACTTGCGTTCGAGCGCGATGGCTTCGAGCTCGACGTGTCCTCGTGCGAGCGCTATGTGGCGGGAGTCGGCACCGGGCATGTGAGCTATCAGTGGTGCCGTGTGTCGCTGCGCTGACCAGGTGACGAGCGGGCCGCGTTCACCCGCCGCATTCTCTGCTGCATGATGCCCCCAAAACGGCCGATTCTTTCTTGAGCCCCATCGAATACGCGGCAAGCCACATTTTTTGTGGTGCTGTAATGCTTCTCAGCAACCGGTGCTTCGAACGCTCAATTTGCCCGACCAAGGACATCGACATGGCCCACTTCAAGCCCAAATACATCACCTTCGACTGCTACGGCACGCTGACCCGCTTCCGCATGGGCGACATGGCGCGCGAGATCTTCGCCGACCGCGTCGGCCCCGAGCAGATGGAGCAGTTCGTCAAGGACTTCGCCGGGTACCGCCTCGACGAAGTGCTCGGCGCATGGAAGCCGTATCAGGAGGTCGTCAAGAACGCCGTGCGCCGCACGCTCAAGCGCTGGAACCTCGCCTACGACGACGCCGAAGCGCAGCGCTTCTACGACGCCGTGCCGACCTGGGGCCCGCATGCCGACGTCCCGGCGGGCCTGTCGAAAGTGGCGAAGGAATTTCCGCTCGTGATCCTGTCGAACGCATCGAACGACCAGATCCACAGCAACGTCAACAAGCTCGGCGCGCCGTTCCACAAGGTCTTCACGGCGCAGCAGGCGCAGGCGTACAAGCCGCGCTTCCAGGCGTTCGAGTACATGCTCGACAACCTCGGCTGCAATCCGGAGGACATCCTGCACGTGTCGTCGAGCCTGCGCTACGACCTGATGTCGGCTCACGATCTCGGCATCAAGAACAAGGTGTTCGTCGCGCGCGGACACGAGCCGTCGACGCCCTACTATGGCTATACCGAGATCCAGGACATCGGCGGGCTGGCCGGCGTGGTCGGTCTCTAAGCCGCCACGCTCGACAACGCTGACGGGCCGCCCTCCCACGACTACCCCGCACGCCATCCGCGAAGGAGCACGATGAACGACCCCCACGCTCACTATCGTTCGCTGTCGACCGGAGTTAGCGCTTTAGCGGTTACTCCGGTCCCATGCAAAGCTCCCCCCGAGGGGGCTGCTGCCTCCCTTGGGGCGGCCCGGCGGGAGGCAGCATGAAGCTCGAATCCTACTGGCTCGACACCGCCCCGCCGTTTCGGAAGGGGCAAGTTGGCCCGGTCGAGGGAAGCGCCGAGGTGGTCGTGATCGGCGGTGGGTTCACCGGTTTGTCGGCGGCGCTCGAGCTCGCCAAGCGCGGCGTGCCGGTGACGGTGCTGGAGGCGGGGCGCATCGTCGGCGAAGCGTCGGGGCGCAACGGCGGGCACTGCAACACGGGTCTCGCGCACGACTATGCGGCGCTCGCCGAGCGCATCGGCGCTGAGCGCGCGAAGGCGTTCTATCGCGCGCACGAGAGCGCGGTGAAGACGGTCGAATCGATCGTCGCCGGCGAGCAGATCGATTGCGATTTCTTCCACGGCGGCAAGATCAAGCTTGCCGCCAAGCCGCAGCATTTCGACAAGCTCGCGAAGACCTACGAGTCGTTGCGCGCCAACGTCGATCCGAACGTCGAGCTGGTGCCGCCCGAGCACATTCGCAACGAAGTCGGCTCCGATCGTTTCTACGGCGGGCTCGTGCAGCGCAACGGCGCGCAGATGCACATGGGCAAGTTCGGCGTCGGTCTCGCGGAAGCGGCAGCGCGGCACGGTGCGCGGATTTTCGAGCACGCGCCGGTCACGGGCTTGAAGCGCATTTCCGGCGAAACGTATGAGGTGACCAGCGAACGCGGGACGATCCGCGCGGGCCGCGTGCTCGTCGCGACCGGCGCGTCGCAGATCGGGCCGCTGCAATGGTTCCGCCGCCGCATCGCGCCGGTGGGCAGTTTCATCGTCGCGACCGCGCCGCTTGCGACCGAGCAGCTCGACGTGCTGCTGCCGAAGCGCCGCGCCTATGTGACGACGCGCCATATCGGCAACTACTTCCGAACGACCGCCGATAAACGGCTGCTGTTCGGCGGACGGGCGCGCTTCGCGATGTCGAATCCGCGCTCCGACGAAAAGAGCGGCCGGATTCTGCGCGCCGCACTCGCGAACTATTTCCCCTCGCTCGCCGACGTGCAAATCGACTACTGCTGGGGCGGTCTCGTCGACATGACGGCTGACCGCCTGCCGCGCGCGGGCCAGCACGAGGGGCTGTTCTATTCGATGGGATACAGCGGCCACGGCGTGCAGATGTCGGTGCACATGGGGCGCGTGATGGCCGACGTGATGTTCGGCGCCGCGTCGCACAACCCGTGGCGGCAGCTCGAATGGCCCGCGATTCCGGGGCATTTCGGCAGCCCGTGGTTCTTGCCGCTCGTCGGCGCGTATTACCGGTTGCAGGACATTTTGCATTGAACAACCGCTTCGGAGCGCAGGGAGGCAGGGGCATGAGCGGACGATTCATCCGCCTGGGCGAGACAGGGCGCAAGACGGTGAAGCTGCGCGTCGACGGCAAGGACATCGACGCGCTCGCGGGCGACACGCTGCTCGTCGCGATGCTGTGCTCGGTCGGCCACGTGCGCCAATCGGAGTTCGGCGGCGAGGTGCGCGCGGGGTTTTGCTTGATGGGCGCTTGCCAGGACTGCTGGGTGTGGACGGCGGACGGCGAGCGCTTGCGCGCTTGCACGACGGTGGTGAGCGAAGGCATGCATATCGTGACCACGCAACCGGAGCTGATATGAGCATGCCTCGCGTAATCATCGTCGGTGCGGGGCCCGCAGGCGTGCGCTGCGCCGAGACGCTGCTCGCGGCGGGCATCGCGCCCACTGTCGTCGACGAAAGCCGCCGCGATGGCGGTCAGATCTACCGGCGGCAGCCGGAGACGTTCTCGCGTCCGTACGCGAAGCTCTACGGCACGGAAGCCGCGCGCGCCGAAGATCTGCACCAGACCTTCGAGCGGCTGCGCACGCGGCTCGACTACCTGCCCGACACGCTCGCGTGGAATGTCGCCGAAGGCAAGCTGCACACGCTGCACGACGGCCATTCGCGCGCCTTGCCCTACGACGCGCTGATCCTCTGTTCCGGCGCGACCGACCGCTTGATGCCCGTGAAAGGCTGGCAGTACGCGGGCACCTACAGCCTCGGCGCCGCGCAGATCGCATTGAAGGCGCAAGCCTGCGCGATCGGCCGCAAGGTGGTCTTCATGGGCTCGGGCCCGCTCCTGTATCTCGTCGCGAATCAATACGTGCAAGCGGGCGCGCAAGTGGCGGCCGTGCTCGATACGTCGACGCGCGGCGCTCGCCTGCAAGCGCTGCCGAAGCTCCTCGCGCGGCTCGACGTGCTGAGGAAGGGGGCGGCGCTGGTGTCGTCGCTGAAGAAGTCCGGCGTGCGGATCGAGCACGGGATCGAGCCGGCCGAGATCGTCGGCACCGATGCGGACGGCGTACGCGGTATCCGATACCGCGACTCGAGCGGACACGATCAACACATCGCCTGCGACGCGATCGGGCTCGGCTACCACTTGCGTCCGGAAACGCAGCTCGCGGACCTCGCGCGCTGCGCGTTCTATTTCGACGCGAACACGCGCCAATGGCTGCCGCAGATCGACGAGCTCGGCCGTAGCTCGGTGCCGCGCGTCTACCTCGCGGGCGACGGTGTGCGCGTGTTCGGCGCGGACGGCGCGGAACTGGCCGGGCGGCTCGCTGCCTACGCGGCTTTAGCCGACCTGGGCCACACGATCGACTCCGCTAAAGTCGAGCAGTTGAAGCGAGCGCAGCAGAAGATGGACCGATTCCGTCTCGGCCTGGCGCAAGCATTCCCGTGGCCCGCCGAGCAAGCGGCGAAATTGAGCGACGACACCATCGTCTGCCGCTGCGAAGGCATCACGGCGGGCGAGCTGCGGCGCGTGATCCGCGACGAAGGCGCGCGCGAAGCGAATCGCGCGAAGGCGTTCAGCCGGGTCGGCATGGGACGCTGCCAAGGGCGCTATTGCGGCCACGCCGGCGCGGAAATCATCGCGGCCGAGGCGCGTGTGCCGCTCGAACAAGTCGGCCGGCTGCGCGGGCAGGGGCCCGTCAAGCCGATTTCGATCGCCACCGTGGAGGATGTGGAATGAGCACGATCGAAGCGGATGTGATCATCGTCGGCGGCGGCATCATGGGCGCGTCCGCCGCGTTCTTCCTGCGCAAGCGCGGGCGCTCGGTGATCCTCATCGAACGCGGCTTGATCGGCCAGCAGGCGAGCGGCACCAATTTCGGCAACGTGCGGCGCCAGGGGCGCTTCCTGCCGCAACTGCCGCTTGCGAACCGTTCGCGCGAGATCTGGGGCAAGCTGCCCGAGCTGATCGGCCACGACGCGGAGTTTCTGCCGTCGGGCCATATCCGCGTCTGCTATCGCGAAGAGCAGGCCGACATGCTCGAAACCTACGCGAAGGAAGCGAGCCACTACGGCCTCAATCTCGAACTCGTGCGCGGCGACGCGATGCGTGCGCGCTTTCCGTTCCTCGGTCCCGAGGTGCTGGCCGGATCGTATTCCGCGACGGACGGCCACGCGAACCCGCGTCTCGCCGCGCCCGCATTCGGGCGTGCCGCGGCGCGCCTCGGGGCGCACATGGTCGAGAACACTGAGATCGTCACCGTCGAAAAAGAGGGTGCCGAGTTTCGCGCGACCAGCACCGACGGCCGCGTGTTTCGCGCGCCGCAATTGCTGATCACTGCGGGCGCGTGGGGCAGCCTGCTTTCCGAGCAATTCGGCGAGCCCGTGCCGATCGCCGTGCACGGCCCGCAGATGGCCGTGACCGAGCCGGTCCGCTACAGCTTCAAGCCGGTGGTCGGCGTCTCGTCGCCGCTGATGGAAGAGGTCGTGTATTTCCGCCAGGTCGCGCGCGGCAACATCGTGCTTGGCGGCTGCGCGCGCGGCCCGGCCTATCCCGACGTGCGGCGCGCGTATGTGCTGCCGCAGAACACGCTGCTGCAGTTTCGTCAGTTGTATCGCGTGGCGCCTGTGCTCACGCGGCTCAACATCATCCGCGTGTGGAGCGGCATCGAAGGCTACATGCCTGACGACAAGCCGATCATGGGCGCGAGCGGCAACGTAAGCGGCCTCTACTACGCGTTCGGTTTCTGCGGACACGGCTTCCAGCTCGGACCGGGGGTAGGCGACGTGATGGCCGAGCTGATCGATACGGGCGCGACGAGCACGCCGCTCGAACCGTTCGACATCCGCCGCTTCGCCACCGTCGCGAGCCGGGCGCCGCAGGCGGCATAGGGGCGGGCGCGATGGTGACCGAACCGATCCAGCGGGCAATCGAATTCATCGAGGCTTCTTTCGCGCAGCCTGTGCCGCTTGCGACGCTTGCGGCTGCTGCGGAATTAAGCGTGTCGCGGTTTGCGGCTCTCTTTCGCGCGCAGGTGGGGATTTCGCCGCATCGCTATGTGTGTCTTGTGCGCGTTAGGCACGCGGAGCGGCTCTTGCGGGGTGGCGTGCCGCCGTCGGTTGTTGCCGCCGAAGTTGGCTTCTTTGACCAGAGTCATCTTGGGCGGCATTTCAAGCGCACGCTCGGTATCACGCCGAGTGCGTGTCTTGCTGGGCGGTGATGTTTTTGCCTTACGGCGTTGGTTTTGTTTGCTTGGGTTTGTGGTGCAACTTTGAATTCGCGGCGTTCCGTATGGTCCGTCCCTCCCCGGGACCGGGGTTACTTTTGTCCTTGCCAAAAGTAACCAAAAGCGCGTCCTGGGCGGACGGCCTTGCCCGGAGGCACTCAACCCTGTTAGTACCGGCGTTCCAAGGTCAACCGTGGGAAACCGTTATTGCTCGCCGCGCGTCCGGTTAGTCAGTATGACTCCCGTGAGGTAGAGGCTGGCCCGCCGCGAGGCATCAAACGCGGGTTAGCATCGCTGCCAGAGCCGCACGGTGTGGACAGGGCCACACCCGGCGATGTCCACCGCGGAGGCCAGCATGGAACACGATAGCACTCTGTACGTCGGTCTTGATGTCCATAAGGATTCGATCACGGTCGCCTATGCGCTTGGCGCGGGCGAGGTCGAACTGCTTAGCAAGATCGGTACGACCAAGACGGATATCGATCGCCTGTGCAAGCGCCTGCAGTCGAAGGCGCGGCGCATCGGCATCGTCTACGAAGCGGGGCCGTGCGGCTACGCGCTTTACCGCCAGCTCGCGCAGAAGGGGTTCGACTGCATGGTGTGCGCTCCGTCCTGATTCCCAGGAAGCCGGGAGAGCGCGTGAAGACCGATCGGCGCGATGCGATCAAATTGGTGCGGGCACTGCGTGCCGGCGACCTGTCAGCGGTCTATGTGCCCAGCGTCGAAGACGAAGCATTTCGCGATCTGGCCCGCGCGTGGGCCAGCGCCAAGGACGATCTGAAACGTGCACGGCAACGCCTGAAGGGCTTTACTCTCGCACGATGTGCGTTATGCCGGCCGAGCCGACTGGGGACCTGCGCACCGGCGCTGGCTGAGCACATTTGCGTTCGACAGCGCCTGGCAGCAACTGGCGTTCGAGGAACATCGGCGCACGATCGAGGATCGTCTCGCGCAATGCGAACGGTTGGAGACCGCGTTGCGCGAGGCGGCCGTCGACTGGCGCTTTTATCCAGCGGTGCTGTGCCTGCAGGCCATGCGCGGCGTGCAGTTCACTACGGCGGTGGGCCTGCTTGCCGAACTGGGCGATCTATCGCGCTTTGCCCAGCCACGCCAGTTGATGGCTTGGCTGGGGGTGACGCCATGCGAGCATTCGTCGGGCGAGAAGCGCCGTCAAGGCAGTATCACCAAGAACGGCAACAGCTATGCGAGAAAGCTGCTTGTCGAAGCCGCTTGGAGCTACCAGCATCCGGCCCGTGTGAGTCCGGAGATTCAGCGTCGCCACGAGGGCATCCCCAAACCCATCGTTGATCGTGCCTGGGATGCGCAGGTGCGCCTGTGTGGGCGTTATCGCAAGCTTGTCGCACGTGGCAAGCCAAAGAACATTGCGGTCGTCGCGCTCGCCCGGGAACTGAGCGGCTTCATCTGGGACATCAGCCGGCTCGCGATGTCGCTCGCCGCGCGGCCCGAGGTGCGCATGGCGTGACGCAACGCCTGCGCGACGCTTGAATTACCCTGGCCACTTGAGAAGGTGTTTCCTGAGGGCGGCGTAGCCCGGCACCTGAGTAACCCGCGAGCGTACTACGCAACGGATTGCATCCGACTTGCGGCGTTAGATAGCGGTAGGCTTATTGGGCGGACATCTGTAATGCGGTAGCCAACCCGCGGATATCAGCGTGATCCACCGTCGAGACTTACTGCTACGCCGCCCTCAGGAAATTCGGACAACATGCAGTTGAAAACTGGAAAACCGATCCCGATTGACAGCGGGAGTCATATCAGTACGCGGCACGTGATGAGGTCCGTTCGAACCAAATCGAAGCTACCGGTTTGCCCGCACCCCCCGTTGCCTACGATTGGAAGCAAGCCGAAGCCGAAGCCGAAGCCGAAGCCGAAGCCGAAGCCCAAGCCCAAGCCCAAGCCCAAGCCCAAGCCCAAGCCCAAGTGCAAGTGCAGGTGCAAGTGCAAGTGCAGGTGCAAGTGCAAGTGCAAGTGCAAGTGCAAGTGCAAGTGCAAGTGCAAGTGCAAGTGCAAGTGCAAGTGCGTGGGCCCACCGCAAGACAAGCACTTTCAGGTCTTTCCTGACCTGCATCGCCGATTTGACGCGAACGGACGAAATACTGTGCCGCATGCAAACGGGACTAAAGGCGAGCGATAACGGTTTCCCACGGTAGCGCTCGGGACATCGGTACTAACAGGGTTGAGTGCCTCCGGGTAGGCCGTCCGGCGAGGACGCGCTTTTGGTTACTTTTGGCAAGGACAAAATCTATGGTCAGCCTGACTTTTGCAAGCGAGGTGGTGTTGACGTAAATTGGACGTGCGCAAATCTATCCGGGGTCGCTGTGGAAACAGGTTTCCGCCCCATGATGAGAGCCGCACCGGGCAAACCTCAAAAGTGACTCAGCATGGGAACGCTGTTTTGTCTTTCAGGTTGCTTGCCCGGCCGTTGAGCCGTTTATGTCTTCACGTATCTCGCGTCGCAAAACCAGGAAGTGACTAGGGTAAAAGCTAACGCAAGCGGCGCAGAGTGTCAGGCTGCGGCTACAGCCTGAGCACCTTGGTAGTGCGTGCCTCTGGCGAGGATGGCCCAGGCGATCCTCGCCAACTTGTTCGCCAGCGCGCACGCCACCACGTTCGCATGCCGTCGGCTCAGCAGGCCGCGCACCCAGGCGCCCAAGCGATCGGTGCGCCGCTCGATGTGCTGCATGACGGCCTTCGCGCATTGCACCAACAGCCGCCTTAAATTCTTGTCGCCGCGCTTGCTGATCCCCAGCAGCGTCGGCTTGCCGCCCGTGCTGTATTGGCGCGGCACCAGCCCGACGGACGCCGCGAACTGCCGGGCCGACGCGAACTGCCGCGCGTCGCCCAATTCGCTCGCCAGCACGCTGGCCGTGATCGGCCCGATGCCCGGAATCTCCAGCAAACGCTGGCTGCGCTCATCCTCCCGCAGTTGCCGCATCAGATCGCCCTCGATCTCGCCAATTTGTGCATCGAGGTACTTGAAATGCGCCTGCAGACGCTCGAGCAGCGCGATCAGCCGCGGCGGCAGATCATGCGCGCCCAGCACGGCCGGCAGCCGGCGAATGACGGCCATCCCTGTGGGCAAACTCACGCCGAATTCCAGCAAAAAGGCATGAATCTGATTGACCGTGCCGGTGCGATCGCGCACCAGCCCCTCGCGCACGCGGTGCAAGGCCGAGAGGGTTTGCTGCGCCTCGTTGCGCGCACTGACGAAGCGCATGCTCGGGCGCGAGGCCGCCTCGCAGATCGCCTGCGCATCGGCGAAATCGTTCTTGTTGCTCTGCAGGAATGGTTTGACGAACTGCGGGGAGATCAGCTTGGCCTGATGGCCCAGTGCCTCGACCCGCCGCGCCACCCAGTGCGCACCCGCACACGCTTCCATGACCACCGTACAGCTCGGAACATTGCCAAGCAGGGTGAACATCTGGCTGCGCGTGAGCTTCTTGCGCCACACCATGCGGCCCGAGGCCGACTGCGCGTGCAGGTGGAAGCAATGCTTGCCAAGATCGATTCCGATCAACGAGATGGGGTCCATGACGATCTCCCGAAAAGGAAGCAGCCCGATCAGCGTAAGCCGATCGGGCTGCTTCGGTCAGGCTGACCATCTCATTAGTGACCCCGGTCCCGGGGAGGGACGGACTATACGGAACGGCGCGAAATCAAAGTTGCACGACAGACAAACCCAAGCGAACGACAACAACGCGCCGCAGGCAAAAAAACCAACCGCCCCGAATCGACGACCACACCCTAACGCAGCGCCATCCCAGCGCGCCGCATCGCATCACGCAATTCGAGCTCCGGATAAATGCGATCGACAGTACGCATATCATGATGCGTCTCAGCGATGATCCAATCGCGCACCTCAGCGACGACCGGCCGTAGCGGCCGGTTTAGCGGCGTCATGAGCACACAACGCCGATTCGTCACGATCAGCTCCTGCTCCGCAGGCAACAGCGCCCCTTGCGCCAGCCAGTGCGACACCACCGAAAGCCACCCAAGCGCCACCCCCTGCCCAAGCAGCGCCGCTTGCACGACGATCGCGTAATCGTTGAAGCTCAGCATGTTTGCCGCGCGCCGCCGGTGCTCCGCGAATGCGGCAAAGCGCTCGTGCCAGCCGCGCTCTTCGTCGTCCATCACGATCACGGTGTCGTCGTGGTCGCCGCCGGCATCCGCTAGCGCCGCTTCGTGATAGCGCGCGTTGCACACGGGCAAGAGCGTCTCAGGCATCACGAGACGGCAGTGCTCGTCGATTTCGTCGTTCTTCACGAAGCGCATGCCGAGATCGACGTCCACGAGCGGCCCGCCCAGCCGCCCCGATATCAACTGAAAGCGCAGATCGACAGACGGAAACGCCTGGTTCAGACGATTCAAGCGCGGCATCAGCCAGTGCGTCGTAAACGCCGTCGATACCGACAGCGTGACCGCTTCCACCCCCGTCTTGCGCGCCTCGATTTCCCGTATCGCGTCTTCGATGCCGACAAACCCTTCGGCGATCTTGCGATAGAGAATTCTGCCGTTCTCCGTGAGCTCGATGCCGCCGTGCACGCGCTCGAACAGGCGCACGCCGAGCCGGTCTTCCATGCGCGCGAGCATGCGGCTCACGGCGGGCTGGCTGACGTAAAGCTCCTCGGCCGCGCGCGTGAAGTTGCCGCAGCGCGCGGCGGCCTCGAAGACGAACAGCGCGTTCGCGCTCGGCAGTTTTCTGCGGAGATTGGGCATGACTTGATGTTATGCCTAATCCAACAATTCGGGAATTGCCGTCAAAAATGCCGACGCCTATATTGGACCCAACCCAAGCTGTTTCGCGAGGAAGACAGGCCATGGACACGAGTGCGAGAACGGAAGCGAAAGCCGGCGTATCGATACGCTCGGCGAGCAAGCGTTATGACGCGGTGGTCGCGCTCGATGACGTGTCCCTCGAAATCGCGCCGGGCGAGTTCGTGTCGCTGCTCGGGCCGTCCGGTTCGGGCAAGACGACGCTCCTCGGCATCCTCGGCGGCTTCGTGCAGCCGAGTTCGGGCAGCGTCTGGGTGGGCGAGCGGGACATTACATTCGAGCCGCCCCACAAGCGCGATATCGGCATCGTCTTCCAGAACTACGCGCTCTTTCCTCATATGACGGTCGGCCAGAACGTCGCGTTTCCGTTGCGCGCGCGCCGTCAGCCGAAAGCGGGCTGGGCCAAGAAGGTCGCCGATGCGCTGGCGATGGTCGAGCTCGCGGGGTATGAGCATCGCAACATCGCACAACTGTCCGGCGGGCAGCGTCAGCGCGTGGCGCTCGCGCGCGCCATGGTCTTCGAGCCGCAACTGATCCTGATGGACGAGCCGCTTTCCGCACTCGACAAGCAGTTGCGCGAAACGATGCAGATCGAGCTGCGCCGCCTGCACCGCAAGCTCGGCGCGACGATCGTCTACGTAACGCACGACCAGCGCGAGGCGCTGACGATGAGCGACCGCGTCGCCGTATTGAAGAGCGGCAAGCTCGTGCAGATCGACACGCCCGAGCGGCTCTACGACCGCCCGAGCGACGCGTTCGTCGCGAGCTTCATCGGTGAGGCGACGCTCTTGCGCGTCGCGCGCGCGGGCCACGACGCCGTGCGGCTCGGCGATACCGTGCTGCGTTCGACGCAGCCGCTGCCGCGCGGCGAGAACCTGCTGCTCGCAGTGCAGACCGAGAAGCTCGTGATCGACGGCGGCCAGCACGAAGCGAACGTGAACCGCCTCGCGTGCCGCGTCACCGACGTGCTCTACCAGGGCGAAAGCCTGCGCGTGTTCGCGACGCTCGCCGACGGCACGTCGATCAGCCTGCGGCAGCCCGGCAACCGCGATGCGCGCCTGCGCATTCCCGAACCCGGCCGCGAAATGACGGTGGTGCTCGATCCGCACGACACGATTGTCGTGCCTGCGTGACTTTTCTCGATGCTTGCCGAGTGGCGGGCGCTCCTGACTTTGACGTTTCTATTTTGATCAATAGGATCACTAACCATGAAGCTGACTGACTTTAAAGTGTTGACGTTCGATGTCGTGGGCACGCTGATCGATTTCGAAACCGGCCTGCTCGCCTCGGTGCGGCGCATCGGCGGCGCGGCCGCGAAACACCTCACCGACGAGCAGATCTTCGAGCCCTACATGCGCGGCCGCGCGGCATTCCCGGGCCGTTCGAGCCACGCGATGGCCGACGTCTACCGGTCGCTCGCGAAAGAACTCGACCTGCCCGCCGACGACATCAGCGCCGCCGCCTTCCAGCGCGACGTGCTCGACTGGCCCGCGTTCAAGGATTCGGTCGATGCGCTGAAGCGCTTGCGCAAGCACTTCCGGCTCGTCGCCATGACGAACGCGGACCGCGTCGCGTTGTCGGCTTACGCGCATACGCTCGGCGACCCGTTCGACGACACCGTCTGCTGCGACGAAACCGGCGTCGCGAAGCCCGATCCGCGCTTCTTCGCGTACAACGCAGGCCGTCAGTCGGCATTCGGCTACAAGTTTCGCGAGATCCTGCACACCGCGCAGAGCCAGTACCACGACATCGGCATCGCGACGAAGCTCGGCTACGCGACTTGCTGGATCGAGCGCCGCCGGGGCTTGAACGGCTTCGGCGCGACGCCGACGCCGGACGCCGTGACCACGCCGACCTTCAAGTTCGCGACGCTAGGCGCGCTCGCCGATGCCGTCGAAGCCGAAGCGCGCGCCGCGGCCTGAGTCGGACACCATCGGACGAGTGGGGCAATCGAAGATGCAAGACGCGCCGTCACTGTGGAGAGCGCTGGCCGGCCCGCTGCAACAGCGGGTGAGCATGGACGCGCCGCTCGATCGCGACCTCGTGACCGAGGTCGCGATCATCGGCGCGGGCTACACGGGTCTTGCCGCCGCGTATGCGCTGCAAAAGCGCGGCGTCGGCTCGGTCGTGCTCGACGCGAACCCGATCGGCTGGGGCGCGAGCGGGCGCAACGGCGGCGTGGTGTCGTCGAAATTCCGCTTGTCGTTTCCGCTGATCGAGCGGCTGCATGGGCTCGACACCGCGAAAACCATGCACCGTCTCGCCCATGACGGCGTGCGCGTCGTCGAACAGTTCGTCGACGAGTTCGAGATCCCGCGCGCGCAATTCGAGCACACCGGCAGCCTGCGCTGCGCGCATACGGACCGCGCGTTCGAGAGCATCAAGGCCGAGGCGGAGTGGGTGAGGACGACGCTCAACGACCGCACGATGACCGTGCAATCGCGCGCCGAAGTCACGCGCGAGACGGGTTCGAACGGCTTCGTCGGCGGCGTGCTCAGCGCGGACGCGGGCACGATCTATCCGCTCGAATACGTGCGCGGCATCGCTGCCGGGCTCGTGAAGCGCGGAGCCGAGATCTACGAATCGACGCCCGTGCTCGCGATCGAGCGCGCCGAAGGCCGAGCGGGCGTCATGCTGCGCACGTCGCGCGGCACGGTGCGCGCGAACCAGGTGATCGTCGCGACCAACGCGTACTCGAATCTCACCGAAGCGACCTCGCCGTTCACGCGCGAGCTCGTGCCCTTCCGCAGCGCGATGATCGCGACCGAGCGCTTGCCCGACGACCTCGACGCGAAGCTGATGACCGAGCGACGCAGCTACACGGAGACGCGCCGCATGATGAAGTGGTTTCGCAAAGTCGACGGCCGCATGCTGTTCGGCGGCCGCGACGCGTTCGGCAAGGAAGGCCGGACCGATGGCCTCGAAGCGCTGCGGCGCGCGATGGTCGCGCTCTTTCCCGATTTGGCGGAGGTGCGCGTCGAGTACGGCTGGTCGGGCTACGTCGGCATGACGTTCAATGCGCTGCCGCACGTCGGACGCAGCGACGACAGGACCACGTTCTGTCTCGGCTACAACGGCGCGGGCGTCGCGATGGCAAGCCTGCTCGGCCAGCACGCGGCGGCGCTCGCGCTCGGCGAAAAGCCCGAGCTGTCGCTGCTCGCACAACGCGGGCTCAAGCCCGTGCCGTTTCATTCATTACGCGCGCCGGGCGTACGCGTCGTCGCCGCGTGGTACCAGATCCTCGACGCGATGGGGGCATGATGCGCACGATCAACCGGCCATTGCACGGATGGGCTTCGATGCACACCCGTGCGCACGACCCCGCCGTCGAGCATCAGCGGCGCGAGGATCGCAAGATGCTGTTCTTGATGACGCCCGCGCTCGCGGTGATCGTCATCCTCCTGATCGTGCCGCTCGCGTGGCTGTCGTGGCAATCGATCTATCACGACGGCAGCTTCACGCTCGCGAACTTTCAGCGCATTTTCACCGGCACCTACCTCGATACGTTCCTGCTGACGTTCAAGCTCAGCTTCATCGTGACGGGGCTCACGCTTCTGCTCGGCTATCCCGTCGCGTACTTCGCAGCGTCGCAGTCGCCGCGCGTCAGCTCGCTGATCCTCGGCATGGTGGTGCTGCCGTTCTGGACGAGCGTCCTGGTGCGCACTTACGCGTGGCTCGTGCTCTTGCAGCGCACCGGCCTCGTCAACAAGGCGCTGATGTCGATGGGCATCATCGATACGCCGCTGCAGCTCGCGTACAACCAGCTCGGCACCGTGATTGCGATGGTGCACATCCTGCTGCCGTTCATGGTGCTGCCGCTTTACTCGGCGATGCAGAAGATCCCGTCGAACCTCGTGCAAGCGGGCGCGAGCCTCGGCGGCTCGCCGTTGCACGTGTTCCTCCGCGTGTTCCTGCCGCTTTCGATGAGCGGCGTGCTCGCCGGCGTCACGCTCGTGTTCGTGCTGTGCCTCGGCTTTTACATCACGCCGGAGCTGATGGGCGGCGGCAAGTCGATCATGGTGTCGATGGTGGTGAGCCGCAACGTCGAGATCTACAACAGTTGGGGCGCGGCAAGCGCGGTGAGCCTCGTGCTGCTCGTCTGCGTGTTCGCGATCTTCTTCCTCGCGAGCCGCGTGGTGCCGCTCGAAAAGACCCTGGGGGCGAAATGAAACCGATCTCCTACGGACGAATCGCGCTAGGCGCGGCGGTCGCCGCGATCCTCGTCTTCTTGATGCTGCCGGTGCTGATCGTCGTGCCGATCTCGTTTTCCGACACGCGCTTCATGACGTTCCCGCCGCCCGCGTATTCGCTGCGCTGGTACGACTCGTTCTTCGGCAACCCCGAGTGGATCGAGGCGGCGAAGACGTCGTTCACGGCGTCGGCGTTCGCCGTGCTCTTCGCGACGCCGCTCGGCGTGGCCGCGGCCTACGCGATCCAGAACGGCAAGCATCGTTTCATGCGCTACGCCCGCACGCTGCTGATGCTGCCGCTGATGGTGCCCATCATCATCGTTGCGGTCGGCGTGTTCTTCGTCTATTCGAAGACGGGCTACGTGAATACGCTCTCGGGCCTGATCGTCGCCGATACGATGCTCGGCCTGCCGTACGTGCTGATCTCGGTCAGCGCGGATCTGCGCACGTTCGATCCGACGCAGGAGATGGTCGCGCGCAGCCTCGGCATGAATCGCTTGCGCAGCTTCATGACCGTGACGCTGCCGCAGATCAAGTCGAGCGTGATTGCGGGCGCGGTGTTCGTGTTCATTCAGGCGCTCGATGAAACGGTGGTCGCGCTGTTCATCTCCGGCGGCGACAACCAGACGCTCACGCGGCGCATGTTCGTCACGCTGCGCGACGAAATCGACCCGACGATCGCGGCGGTCAGCACGATGCTCACGGCGCTGACGCTGTGCCTGATCATGGTCGTGGCGGTGAGCCGGAAGTCGAAGGCGGGGGTGGTGGTCAGGGCTTGAGCGATCGATTCGGTCTCGCGGTGGCGAGTCGGGAGATCGACTTTGGCGTTGGTTTTGTCCTGCTACGCATATGGATGCGGTCTGAATTTTGGCTATATTTGGTTCTCTGCATTCAGCCAGCGGGAGCCAGCATGAAGCCCAGCCACGTCAAACCGATCAGCTACCTCAAAAGTCACGCGGCCGAAATCGTCGAAACGATTTCCGAGAGCGGCGAGCCGATGCTGACTACTCAAAACGGGGAAGCCAAGGTGGTCGTGCAGCATGCCCACTCATACGAAGACATGCAGCAAATCATTGCATTGTTGAAGATCCTTGCCATGGGGCAGAGGGACATCCAAGCTGGCCACTACCGCGATATCGATGAGTTTCTGGCCGAATTGGATGCGGAGGACAAACCGCAATGAAGCCCTGCTCGCAAGACGGCTGCTGAGCAGGTAGCCGCCGGCCTGATCTTCCCATCCGGAGGCCGCCGTCGCCACCGTTACTGCTGCATGAACTTCAACCACCGCGCCTTCGCATCGATCCCCGCCGGCGACGCCCACCATTCCTCCTGCATCAGCACCTGTTTCGCGGCGTTCTGCGGCGAGCTCGGAAGCTCGGCGGCGCGCTGCGCCGAGATCTTGCCGGTCTTGAACGCGGCCGGGTTGCCGGGACCGTAATCGATGTAGAGCGGCAGATTCGCCTGCAAATCGGGCGACACCGCCGCGTTGATGAATTGCACGGCGGTATTCAGGTTCGGCGCGTTCTTGAGCACGCAAAGCTGCGTGTTCTGCAGAATCCCGTCGTTGTACGTAAAGCCGATATCGGGGTTGTCCTTCATCACGGCGCTCGCGCGTCCGTTCCAGATCATCTCCATGTCGACTTCGCCGTCGTGCAGCAGTTGCGCCGCCTGGCCGCCCGAGGTCCACCACACCGCGATGTTCGGCTTGATCTGCGCGAGCTTCTTGAACGCGCGGTCGACGTCGAGCGGATAAATCTTGTCGCGCGGCACGCCGTCGGCGAGCAGCGCGGCTTCGAGCACCGTTTGCGGGTCGTTGCGCAGCGCGCGCTGGCCCGGGAAATCCTTCACGTTCCAGAAGTCGGCCCAACTGCTCGGCGTCTTCTTCAGCGTCTTCTTGTTGTAGGCGATCACCGTCGAATAGAACTCGTAGGCGACCGAATACGGCGTGCGGTATTGCGCGGGCATCGCCGCGGCGTTCGGGATCTTCGAGAAGTCGAGCGTTTCGAGCAGGCCGTCGTGGCCGCCGCGCAGACAGTTCGATTGCGGCGTGTCGACGACGTCCCAGATCGGCTTGCCGGTCGCGCCTTGCGCCTTGATGGCGGGCCACGCGTCCGGAATGCTGTCCTGGTTGATCGTGATGCCGAGTTGTTTCGCGGCGGGATCGAGGATGGCCTTCGTCTGCGCTTCCTGATACGCGCCGCCTTGCGACACGAAGGTGATCTTGCCGCCTGCCGCGTGCGCCGCATTCGCGCAGGCGAAGCCAAGCATCAAGGACAGGGCGATGGGGCGAATGGTGTGCTTCACGGCGGCGGTCCTGATGGTCGAGTTGACGAAAAAGGTCCAAAGCGCCCGGCATGAACGGCGGCGAGCCATCCGCTGCACAAAATGTAATGGCCGGTAGGCGACGGATCGAATCCGCTCGACCTGGCAAAACATGCCGCAAAGCGTGACTCGACGCGCGGCAGTGCAGCAACAGAACGCGCAGTAGCGGGCTTGAAAAAAATATACGAGGCCATTTTATGAATGGCAACGCTCGAATTGTTGGAGCGGCCATAACGTGGCGTCATGGCGCGCGGCGGTGGGAAGTCCTGCAGAGGGAGAGACTTAGAACGGCGACGGCGTCATCGCACGCCGGAACGCAAGCGGACTCGCACCGACGGCCGCGCGGAAGCGGTGGCTGAAGTGACTGCCGTTGGCGTAGCCGCAAAGCGCCGCGACTTGTTCGAGCGGCATCGCGGTGGTTTGGAGCAGCACGCGCGCGCGATCGATGCGCTGCTGCGCGATCCACGCATGCGGCGGCGCGCCGAACGACGCTCGGAACATGCGCGCGAGATGGAATTCCGACAGGCACGCGACGTTGGAGAGTTCGCCGAGCGTCAGCGGCTCGGTCAGGTTGGCGTCGATGTAATCGCGCAGGCGGCGCCGCGTCGACGCCGACAATCCGCCCTTGAGCCGCGCATTGTCGCGCCGCGTCGACTGGCCGCGCAGCAAGAGCGAGAGCACTTCGTGCGCGATCTCGTTGGCGCGCAGCCGCTCATCGGCGCCGTCCCACGGCAGCATCGCCAGCGACTGGCACAGCTCGGCGATGCGCGGGTCCTCGAAATAGGTGCGATCGGCGAGCGTCAGTTCGCGCGGCTCGCGATCGAGCTCGACCACCGCGCGGCGCGTGAAATGCTCGGGCATGAAGTACAGATGCATGAAATGCATGTGCCCGCGCACCCACCAGCGTGATTCGTGATCGCCGGGCAGCGCGCAGAGGCGGCGCGGCGCGCCGAAACCGGGGATCTTCTGGCGCTCGGTCCGGTAGCCGCCGTCCAGGTAGCACGACAGCGTGTGATGGCCGGGATGGTCGTAGGCGGTCTCGGCGACGTCGATGTCGCGCGTCCAGACGGCGGCCGCGAGCTGGTCGCCGAGCCACGTAAAGCGTTCGAGCTTGGCGTTGGCGTCGGCAAGCGTGCGGCACACCGACTGCACGCCGAGCGATTGGCCGGCGCGCTCGTCGAGCGTGGCTAAAGCGGGTGGACAGACCGTCACGGGTGTCGATGGGGCGAAGGGAACGATGCTCCGAGTATAGAGGCGGCCGCCCGATCGCGCCCGAGCCGCGGTTATCCCGCCCCCATAAAAGCGCAAGGATGGACAAGGGTGGGGGCCGCGGCAGCCGCATAGTCGGGCTATCTATCGTCTCGTTTTATACCCGCTCATGAACCTGCTGCTCTACATCGTGACCGTGCTGATCTGGGGGACCACCTGGATCGCGATCAAATGGCAACTCGGCGTCGTCGCGCCGCCCGTGTCGATCGCGCTGCGCTTCGGGTGTGCGGCGATCGTCCTGTTCGCGCTCCTGCGCATCATGCGCCGGCCGATCGTGCCGCCGCGCGCGGCCTGGCCGCTGCTCGCGGCGCAGGCTCTCGCGCTCTTCTGTGTCAACTTCCTGTGCTTCTACTACGCCGAGCGGATCGTGCCGAGCGGCCTCGTCGCCGTCGTCTTCTCGACCGCGCCGCTGCTCAACTCGATCAACGGCCGGATCTTCATGGGACGTCCGCTGCGCGCGAGCGCGATCGTCGGCGCGCTCTTGGGCCTCGCGGGCATCGGGTGTCTCTTCGCGCAACAAATGGCCGGCCATGCCGGCGACACCGAGATGTGGCTCGGCCTTGTCATCGCGTTCCTGGGGACGATGTCGTTCTCGGCCGGCAACCTGTTGTCGAGCCGCATGCAGTCGATGGGCCTGCATCCGATCGTCACGAATAGCTGGGCCATGCTGATCGGCGCGGCGGTGCTCACCGTCGGCAGCCTGCTGGCCGGGCTGCCGTTCAAGCCGGAACTCACCGTGCGCTACCTCGGCGCGCTGGCCTACCTCGCGGTGCCCGGCTCGGTCATCGGCTTTACGGCGTATCTGATGCTGGTCGGGCGGATCGGGCCGGAACGGGCCGCTTACTGCACGGTGCTGTTCCCGATCGTCGCGCTGGCCGTGTCGACGGTGTTCGAGGGCTATCGATGGTCCGCGCTCGCGGTGCTGGGGTTGATGCTCGTGGTCGCCGGCAATCTGGTCGCCTTCGACCTGACGCGCCGCCTCGTTGCGTGGCGGGGAAGCGAGCGGCGGGCGTTCGGACGATAGCGGCGCGGGCCACCGCCTTGGGTTGCGCACGATCGCGTAGCCGGACATCCGGCTTGGTTCTTGCTGACTGGATTGCGAGACCTGGGCCGCATTTGGCTCGATCCAATGCTGGCACCCGGTCTATTTGCCGCGCAGACTAGCGCGTATCCACGCCGACAACGGGCGCCGCTCAAGCCACTTCCACGGAGGGCCACACCATGAGCATTCGGGACGAACTCCAAAGCACGATCGACACGCTGGTCCAGCCGGGCAAAGGACTGCTGGCGGCCGACGAGAGCGGCGGCACTATCGCCAAGCGCTTCAAGACGATAGGCGTCGAATCGACCGAGGAGAACCGCCGGGCGTGGCGCAGTCTGCTGCTCTCGACCGCGGGCCTCGGCGAGTTCGTGAGCGGGGTCATCCTGTACGAAGAGACGCTCGGCCAGTGCGCCGACGACGGCACGCCGCTGCCGGAGCTGGCGGCGCGCCACGGCATCGTGCCGGGCATCAAGGTGGACGCGGGCAAGATCGCGCTCGCCCATGCGCCGGGCGACGAAGTGACCGAGGGACTCGACGGCCTGGCGAAGCGTCTCGACGGCTACAAGAAGCAGGGCGCGCGATTCGCGAAATGGCGCGCGGTGTACAACGTGTCGGATATGTTGCCGAGCCGCCTCGCGATCGAAACCAATGCGGCGTCGCTCGCGCGCTATGCGGCGATCTGCCAGGAGGCCGGCATCGTGCCGATCGTCGAGCCGGAGGTGCTGATGGACGGCGGCCACTCGATCGAGCGTTGCGCGGAGGTGACCGAAGCCGTGCTTCACGAAGTGTTCGACGCGCTCCATCGCCATGCGGTGACGCTCGAGCACATGCTGCTCAAGCCGAGCATGGTCGTCGCGGGCAAGGAGCACGCGCGGCAGGCGCCGGCCGCCGAGATCGCGGCGCAGACCGTGTGCGTGCTCGGTCGCACGGTGCCGGCCGCTGTGGCGGGCATCTTTTTCCTGTCGGGCGGGCAAACGCCGGAGGAGGCCACCGCCAATCTCGATGCGATCAATCGCACGGGCCGGCGCCCGTGGCCGCTGAGCTTTTCCTACGGACGCGCACTGCAGGAGCCGCCGCTCAAAGCCTGGAAGGGGCAGGCCGCGAACCTCGGCGCGGCGCAGCAGGCGCTCATCAAGCGTGCGCGGCTGAACGGCGCGGCCAGCATCGGCCGCTACGACGCCGCACAGGAAGCGCTCGCGGCGTGACGGCGTTCGCGTGGCGAGCGCGCTGTCACGATGCGTAACGTGATGGAAACGATCCCATAGCGCGGCCTTGGCGATAACCGTCCTCGAGCGATAAAGACTCCGTTGCCCGTGCCGTTAACGACCTGAATGATGCCGACGGCATCGCCTGCGGTCGAACGAACGGGATGGAGTCATTGTGAAAATCGGGCAGCGCCTTGCCATTAGTTTCGCAGTTCTTATTTGTCTGATTTTTGCCATGTGCGTCGTGGCGATCGTCTCGATGTCGAAGATGGCCGACGGCACGACGCACCTCGTCGAGCACGACTGGGCCGCCGGCGTCCAGGTGACGCGCGCGCTCGACAACGAGCGCGGCAGCATCGCGCGGGTCTTCCAGATCGCCTCCGATCCGTCCGCCGACCGCATGCGCGAAGCGCGCGACCGTCTGCACGACAATCAATCCGAGTACGACGACGCGCTGCAAAAGCTCGGCGCGATGCTCACGGAGGCGGACGGCCAGGCCGTGCTGGCGAAGGCGCGCGCCTCCGAAGCGCTCTACAACGATGCGTGCACGCAGACGATCGCGCTCGTCGACGCCGGTAAGCGCGACGAAGCCGTCCAGCTCGCGTACGGCGACACCTACGTCAAGCTGCACCGGTTCGCCGACGATTTGCGTGCGCTCTCCAACTACCAAGCCCATGCGGCCTCGCTCGCGGTCGACGCCAGCGCGCGTGTCTCCACGATCTCGCGCACGGTGATGATCGCGGCGGCCTTGCTCGCCGTGCTGGCCGGGTCGGTGTTGGCCTGGGCCGTCACGCGGCGCATCACGCGGCCGCTCGCTACGGCCGTATTCGCGGCGAACCAGGTCGCCGCCGGCGACTTCACGGTCGAGCTGAGGCCCGAAGGCAAGGACGAAATCGCGGACCTGCTCCATGCGCTCAACGAGATGGCGAGCAAGCTGTCCGGCGTGTTGCGCGGTGTCGGCGAAGTGGCGGCGGCGGTGACGTCGGCGGCGCACGAGATCGCGGCCGGCAACATCGATTTGTCGCAGCGCACGGAACAGCAAGCTGCGTCGCTCGAGGAAACCGCTGCCAGCATGGAGGAATTGACGAGCACGGTGCAGCACAACGCCGGCAACGCGCGCCACGCGAACGAAATGTCGGCGCGCGTGACGCAGGACGTCGGCGCGGGCGCGAATGCGGTCGATGAAATCGTGGCGACGATGCAAGGCATCGCCGAGAGCTCGAAGAACGTCGAAGGGATCATCACGGTGATCGAAAGCATCGCGTTCCAGACCAATATCCTCGCGCTGAACGCAGCCGTCGAGGCGGCGCGCGCGGGCGAGCAGGGGCGCGGCTTTGCAGTCGTGGCGGGCGAGGTCCGCACGCTCGCGCAACGCTCGGCGAGCGCGGCGCGCGAGATTCGCGACTTGATATCGGATTCCGTCGCGCGCGTCGCCGCGGGCTCGACGCTCGTGCACCGCACCGGTGAGACGATGACCGGCATTCGCGGCGACGTCGAGCGCGTCAGCGGACTCATCGCCGAGATCGCGGGCGCATCGGAAGAGCAGGGGCGCGGCATCGGACAAGTCAGCATCGCGGTGACGCAGATGGACGAAGTGACGCAGCAGAATGCCGCGCTGGTCGAGGAGGCCGCGGCGGCCGCACAGTCGCTGTCGGAGCAGGCGGCGCGGCTGCAGCAGACCTTGACCGGTTTCAAGCTGCGCAATCGTTCGGACTTCGCGCGCGCGGGAGGATCGACAGCCACGCGCAAATGGACTGCGACCCATGCCGGTGCCGCGCGGGCGGAACCGGACGACTGGGCGATCGCGGCGGACGCTGCGGTGAATTGATCGACCTGCCGCAGATCGGCGAGCGCAGCAAACAAAAAGGCCAGAGCGTTTCCGCTCTGGCCTTTTTGTTTTCAGACCGCAGCGCGGCGGCTCAATGGCACCGCCGCAGCCTGTGGCTCGACTTCAATGCAACGCCATCTCCACGACCTTGACGATCACCAGACCCACCGCGATCACCAGATAAGCACGCAGCACGCCCATCCACACACGCTTGGACAGCGTGAGATTCGGCTTCGGCAAATCCTCGAGCGGCGGCATGCGCCACGTGTCGCGGACCTTCTTCAAAGCCGCCTTGCTCGGCGCCGGCGCTTCCTGTTCCACCGGGCCGCGCGTCCTGCGCACGATTTCGGTCGCAACGTAGCCCACGACTGCGAGCAGCGTGCCGCCGACGAGGATCTCGACGATCGCCTTTCCGCTGATATCCGGATAGACGGTGGCGGCGGTCAGGATGATCGACAGCACAACCAGAGTCCAGATGATGGCGCCCGTGAACAGGTTCAGCTTCTTGCCGTTCACCCACGGACCGAGCACGGCGCGGTCGTTGCACAGGAGCAGCAGGAACACGGTGGCGCTCGGCAGGAGCACGCCGGCGAGCGTCTGCACGGCTTCGGTCAGGAGGCCGAGCGGGCTGCCCGGCATCAGCACGAGCGCCGCGGCGAGCCCGATGATGCCGAAGTACACGAGGTAGAAGCCCTTCGCGTCGAGCACGCTGCGATGCAGCGAGTGGCGGATCTTGAACACGTCGCCGATGGCGTAGGCCGTCGCGAGCGAGACCGCGGCGGCGCCGATGATCGAAGCGTCGAGCAGCGCGACGGCGAAGATCGTCGCCGAGGTCGGGCCGACATACTTGTGCAGCCCGGCGATCACGCCGCCTGCGTCGGTGAAGTTGCCGAACTCGGGCTTGCCGCCGAAGAGCGCCGCGCAGAACGCCATCATCGCGACAGCGCCGATGATCACGAACGCAATGCCGATCCACAGGTCAGCTTTTTCGTACTTCATGAAGCGCGGCGTGATGCGCTTGTCGATCACATAGCTTTGCTGGAAGAACAGCTGCCACGGCGCCACGGTCGTGCCGACGATGCCGATCACGAGCAGCATCACGTCGGAGAGCTTCGAGTTCGCGGGCCAGTTCGGGATGAAGAAATCGCGCGAGATCTGGCTGACGGGCGGATGGATCGAGACGAGCACCGGAACCAGCAGCAGGCTCAACAGGCACAGCACGATCGCAAAGCGTTCGAAGCGCCTGAAGTTGCCGGTACTCACGGCCGCCATCGTCAGCACGGCGGCGATGCAGACGCCGAGAATCTTCGACACGCCGAGATAGTCGAGCGCGAAGGTGATGCCGATGAATTCGGTGACGATCGTGAGCGCGTTGAGCAGGAACAGATCGATGACGCTGAATGCGCCCCAGAACTTGCCGAAGCGTTCGAAGATCAGGCGCGCATGGCCGACGCCCGTCACGGCGCCAAGGCGGAGCACCATTTCCTGGTTCACGTACAGCACCGGGATCAGGAGCGCGAGCGTCCAGAGCAGCGTCGTGCCGTAGTTTTGGCCGGCTTGCGTATAGGTGCCGAACGCGCCGGCATCGTTGTCGCCGACCATCACGATGAGGCCCGGGCCGAGAATCGCGAGCAGCGTGCGCAGGCGCGCCCACCAGTTGGTGCGCGGCGCGGTGTCGTGGTGTGCGATCGTGCCGAACGCACCACGAATATCGCCCACGTGGGCGTCGTCGAGCACGGCGCTGCGTGTCGTCGACGAGACGTTTGCAGGTGTGGACATTTTTAGTTTTCCTATGGATAAAGCGAATGCGGTCGTGGCGCAGCCTGCCGGACGACGTGGTTCGAGCGGCGGGCTGCGCTATTTCTGTGTCGTCAGCGAGCGAGCTTCTTGAGCGCGGTCCAGAACGCCGCGGCCACGCGGGTCGAGACGTTCGGGCGCGGCTCGAGCATCAGCATCTCGTTGTAGTGGTGGCGAGCTTCGTCGACGTGCGGGAGCTGCGATACGAGAAGAGCGAAGTGCATGGTGAATCCTCCAAAATTATTGAAACCTGGGGCCCGAGGGTGGCCACTCCAGTTTCAGCTCACACGGATCTGGGCGATCGGACGTGTGGGGAGGAACGAATGCGGGCCTTCCGTCAGGCAAAGCAAAAAAGTGAGCGCGTCATGGCGCGGGTACGGCAAGAGTGACTGGGCTCAGGGTCGGGCATTTCGGTTTCCTTTTGTCTTTCGCGTTGTCGCGTCGCGAAGCACGGATGTGTTGAACCGCACGCCGCTTCGAGTGCCGGGCTGCGGGAGCGCGGCGATCGAAAAGGCATGAACGAACAGCGCCGCGAGCCTGATGGCTCGATGCGCCAAACCATCGAAGCGGATGTGCGAACGCGCACACGTCGCGAAGACGGCGTATCGATCGAAGAGGTGCGAAGGAAGTACTGCGGAAGCTACTGCGATGCGCACCGTCTGCCTGCTGGCATGACGGCGGCTAAAGAGGAATCAGCGCGGGGCGTCGTGCCTGTCAGGCAGAAAAACTGTTCGAAGATCGACTACTGCAGCTGTCCAAGGCATATGCCCCATTTGTGGAAACATTTGAATTTTAGTGATTCGCTATCAGTCGAGTCAACGCATATCTCAGAAAAATTTTCTTACGTTTCAATTACATAGTGCATATGCCCCGAATTCTTCTGCACACCTCTGTATCGGATCGGCGGGATTCCGAACCCGAACAACAACGGCCAGCGCATCGGCAACGAAGCGGTTGCCGATGCGCTGACCGTCGTGGCGTTTTAACTCGCTGCGAGACCTTTGCGCAGCAGTTCGTCGAGCAGGCCGTTCATCCCTTCCGGATGGCTGGCCGCGCGTTCTTTTAGCGTCGCCACGAGCTCGCCGTCGAGCTTGCACGCGAACGGCACGAGCCCTTTCGCCTGATCGAGCTTGCGCTGCTCGCGACGGTCGAGCACTTCCGGCGTGCCTGCGCCGAAGCGCTCGGAGCGCGTCTGCTTCATCGAGTGGGTCAGTTTGAGCGCCTTGTTTTTTTCAAGGTCGGTTTTCTTCATTGCCATGCGAAAGTGTCCTGCGGTTGGGTAGGGTGCGGCCCAGTGATTGGCCTATTGGGTGGGCCCGTATTGTACGCACAGCACGGGCTCGCCGATTCCATGGGTCAATGATTGTGCCGTGACTCGCCGCGCGTCTCGATGACGTTCAGATACAGCGTCGCGTGCTCGAGGCAAGCGCCGGTCGCGTGCTGGCCGACCATGCTGCGATAGATCTCCTCCCACGGCGTCTTGTGCTGCAGGAGCGGCGCCTTCCACGCGGCGCGGCGCGCGGCGAGTTCGTCCGCCGAAATCATCACGTCGACTTTGCGCGCTTGCAGATCGATACGGATCTTGTCGCCGGTCTTGAGCAGCGCGAGATTGCCGCCGACCGCCGCTTCAGGCGACACATTCAGAATCGACGGGCTCGCCGACGTCCCGCTTTGCCGTCCGTCGCCGATGGTCGGCAGCGTATCGATGCCTTCCTTGATGAGCGCGGCGGGCGGCTGCATGTTGACGACCTCGGCGCCGCCCGGATACCCGACCGGGCCGCTATTGCGGATCACGAGCACCGATTGGGCGTCGACGCCGAGCTCGGGATCTTCAATGCGCTCGTGATAATCCTCGGGCCCTTCGAACACGACGGCGCGTCCTTCGAACACATCGGGATGCTCAGGATCGGAGAGGAAGCGCTTGCGGAACGCCGAATCGATCACGCTGATCTTCATGACGGCGCTGTCGAACAGGTTGCCCGACATCACGACATAGCCCGCGGCTTCCTTGAGCGGTTCTGCGTAGCGGCGAATCACTTCGCGATCCGGCTCGGCGACGTTCGCGAGGTCTTCGGCCAGCGTGCGTCCCGTGACCGTGCGCACGCTGCCGTCCAGCTTGCCGGCATCGAGCAGCTCTTTCATGACCGCCGGCACGCCGCCCGCGCGATGGAACGCCTCGCCGAGAAAACGCCCGGCCGGCTGGCAATCGACCAGGAGCGGCACGTCCGGCCCGAGCCGCTGCCAGTCGTCGAGCGTGTGCTCGACGCCCATGTGCCGCGCAATCGCGATCATGTGAATCGGACAATTCGACGACCCGCCGAGCGCGGCCGCCGCGACCACGGCGTTCTCGAACGCGCCCTGGGTCATGATGTCCGACGGGCGCAGGTTCTCGTGGATCATGCCGACGATGCGTTTGCCGGTGGCGTAGGCCATCTGTCCGCGCTCGCGATACGGGGCGGGAATCGCGGCGCAGCCGGGCAGCGACATGCCGAGCGCCTCAGCCAGCGAATTCATCGACAGCGCCGTGCCCATCGTATTGCAGTGCCCCGCCGACGGCGCCGACGACGCCACCATGTTCATGAATTCCTCGTAATCGATCTCGCCCGCCGCGAGCCGCTTGCGCGCATGCCAGATGACCGTGCCCGAGCCCGCGAGCTTGCCGTGCCACCAGCCGTCGAGCATCGGCCCGCCCGAGAGCACGATCGCCGGGATGTTGACGGTGGCGGCGGCCATCAGGCACGCGGGCGTGGTCTTGTCGCAGCCGGTGGTCAGGACCACGCCGTCGATCGGATAACCGTGCAGGATCTCGACGAGCCCGAGGTAGGCGAGATTGCGGTCGAGCGCGGCGGTGGGGCGCTTGCCGGTCTCCTGAATCGGATGGACCGGGAATTCGAGCGGGATGCCGCCCGCGTCGCGGATGCCGTCGCGCACGCGCCCGGCGAGCTCCAGGTGATGACGATTGCACGGCGCCAGGTCCGACCCGGTCTGCGCGATGCCGACGATCGGCTTGCCCGACTGCAGCTCTTCGCGCGTGATGCCGTAGTTCATGTAGCGCTCGAGATAGAGCGCGGTCATGCCGGGGTTGGACGGATCGTCGAACCAGCGGCGGCTGCGCAGGCGGTGCGGCTGGTCCGAATCGGGGCGATGGCGCATGGCGGGTGTCTCCGGGGCTTGGTTTGAAGTTTGATGGCGGGGTCGGTGGTGTAAAGGGGGCGGCGATGCGTTGGCGGCGGCGCGCGCGTCACGCGGCCGCCCGAGCCATCATTGTGCGCCTCCCGCGGCGGGCGGCGCGGCATGCACGGCGTGCACGCCGTCCACGACGGCGTCCATCAGCGCGCGCATGCGCCTCCAGTGCGAGCCTTCCCAGAAGACCCGCCGGCAGACGTCGCAGGTGACGAACTGAGTATGACGTTCGAGCACGCCCTGGGGCGCGCGGTCAGCCACTTCTTCTTTCTCGATCCGCCGCAGCGGTGCATTGCAAGTCAGGCACAGCCGGAACGGCCGCGCGCTGCCCGCGAGATCGAGCCGCCCGAAAATCTCGCGCAACTGGGCCTCGGGTTTCAGCGCGCGCACGTAGCAGCCGTGGGTGATCGTGCGGCGCTTGAGCAGCTCGCGGTCGCGGGTGAGCACGATCCGTTGTTCCGCGGCGGCGAGCGCTTCGATCGCGGCGTCCGCGTAGTGATTGTCGTAGAGCGTGTCGAAACCCGCGAGCCGCAGCAATTGCGCGAGGCCGCCGAGATGCGCGTCGGCGACGAAGCGGATCATGCGCAGCGGCTCGGCGCGCACGCGCAGCAGCGGGCGGATGTCGAGCGCCTCGAATTTGGGGTAGACCGCGACGCGGTCGCCGTCCTCGAGAATCCGCTCGAAGCCGACCGATTCCCCGTTCACGAGGATCAATTCGACTTCCGTATGGGGCACGCCGAGCGCTTCGATCATATGTTTGGCCGTCGCGGCGGGCGGGCACACGCAACTGAACGACCGCCTGCGCAGCGGCCGGGCGATGAAGTCGTTCAGCTCTTCATAGAAGCGGAAAGTCGCGGTGACGGGAGCCATCGGATCAGTATGGCACCAAGGCGAGCGGCTCGCCGGGCCGGCAGGCAGTCTCTTCATCATGCGAATCGGCGCTTGGCGAGTGAATCCGGCCGCCAGCAAGCTTCACGCGCTTGTGCTCTACTCGCTAGTTCTTTGCGGAGAAACGAAGGAGCAATCCATGGATATCGGTTTTATCGGTCTGGGCAGCATGGGCAGCGCGATGGTGGCGAATCTCCTGAAGGCGGGGCATCGCGTCAGGGTATGGAACCGCACGGCCGAGCGCGCGCGCTCGCTCGAGGCGCTCGGCGCGCAAGTGGTCGAAACGCCCGCCCATGCGTTCGCGGGCGATGCGGTGCTCTCGATGCTCGCCGACGACGCGGCCGCGCGCGCGGTGTTCGATGCCGCGCTGCTCGAACATGCGCCGCGCGGCCTGATTCACGTGAACCTGGCGACGGTTTCGGTCGCTTTCGCCGAGGAACTCGCGCACGAGCACGCGGCGCGCGGGCTCAACTATGTGGCCGCGCCGGTGATGGGACGTCCCGACGTGGCCGCCGCGGCGAAGCTCACGATCATGGCGGCGGGCCCCGCCGAAGCGATCGACCGCGTGCAGCCGATATTCGATGCGATCGGGCAGAAGACGTGGCGCCTCGGTTCCTTGCCGCAGCATGCGAACGTCGTGAAGCTCGCGGCGAACTTCACGCTGGCCTCGGCGGTGGAGACGCTCGGCGAAGCGTCGGCGCTGCTCGGCGGCTATGGCGTCGCGATGTCGGATTTTCTTGACGTGATCACGAGCAGCGCGTTTCCCGGGCCCGTGTACCAGGGCTACGGCAAGCTGATCGCCGAGGGGCGCTACGAGCCGGCGATGTTCAAGGCGCGTCTGGGCTTGAAGGACGTGCGGCTCGCGCTCGCCGCCGGCGATGCCGCGTCCACGCCGCTGCCGATCGCGAGCGTCGTGCGCGACAGCCTGCTCGACGCGATCGCGCACGGCGACGGCGACAAGGACTTCGCGGTGCTCGGACAAGTGGCGGCGCGCCGCGCCGCGCGCTAAACGGGGCCGAGCCGGCGGCCGATGCGGGCGACCGGCGTGGGCGGGCTACGCGCCCGCGCGCCGCGGCCGCCCGGAATAATTCGACGCTTGCAGGCATAATCACCCGTTCAGCCCATTCCGACTCACCAGCCCGCGCCATCGCCATGAATCTGCATACCTGGTGGCTTTACGTCGCCACCGTTTTCGTCGTTTCCGCCATTCCCGGCCCCAACATGCTGCTCGTGATGACGCACGGCGCGCAGCACGGCCTGCGCCGCGCGAGCGCGACGATGGCGGGGTGCCTGTCGGCGCTGGTGCTGATGCTGTCAGTGTCGGCGGCGGGGCTCGGCGTGTTTCTCGAAGCATGGCCGGCGATGTTCAACGCGCTGCGGCTGATCGGCGCCGCCTACCTCGTGTATCTCGGCGTGAAGGCGTGGCGCGCGAAGGTCGACGAAGCGCCTGACGCAAACAGCGTCGAAGCCGCCGCAAAGCCCGTCCGTTCGCCCGCGGCGCTCTATCGCAACGGCTTCCTGGTCGCGAGCAGCAACCCGAAGGCGATCCTGTTCGCGGCGGCCCTGTTGCCGCAGTTCATCAACGAGGCCGCGCCGAAGCTCCCGCAATTCGGCATTCTCGTCGCGACGTTCGCGGTGATCGAGGTGAGCTGGTACCTGGTCTACGCAGGCTTTGGCCTGCGCATCGGCGCGACGCTCAAGAGCCGCAGCGTCGCGAAGGCGTTCAATCGCCTGACGGGCGGCGTGTTCGTCGGATTCGGCGCGATGATGGCGCTCGTGCGGCACTGACGAATCGCCATCGCGCGAAAAAAGGGAGCGTCGCCGGCGCTCCCTTTTTTATATCCGCGGTGTGGCGCGCCCGGGTCAGTACGCGAAGTAGGGGCCGGTGCCGCCCGGCGTAGATTGCTGCTCGATCGCCGCGTAAATATTGCGGCCATAGAAGAACGGCAGCCCCCAGTCGAATACCGACGAAGTGACGAACGCTGGACCGGCCAACAGCGGCAGCACCGCATCGCCGCCGCGGGTCGCGGCGATTGCAGTGGCGTTGCCGACGGTGAACGTCACCGAGCTCGTCACGCCGTTGACACCCTCATTGACCGCACTGAACTGCTCGTTCGACGCCGGACAGTAGTACCCGTTGTTCGGACTCGCGCACGCGGACATCTGGCTGGTAGCGAAAAAGATCCCCGTCGAGCCACTGTCGATCAGGCTTTTCGTATAGGTCGTGCCGTTCTGCACAGTCGTGAAGTTGCCCGTCGACGCGTCGGCCGCGAGCACTTGCGCCGAGCCCAGTCCGTTGTTGCTTTGCGTGCCGATGCCGAAGATCAGCTGACCGGTGAGCGACACTTCGCCAGTCGCCGGGGATGCCGGAAGGCTGACGATCGCGCCGTTGTTGTCGGTTGCGAAGTAGGGGATCGGATTGGCGACCTGCAGCGGCTCCGCGACCGCAAGCGAGGTGCAGCCCGACGCGGGACACGTGTAATACGTCCCCGCGACGGCCTGCCCTGCACAAGCGGCGCCGCAATCGTGCTTGAAGACGCCGATGCCGAGGATGCCGTTTGCCGCCAGCGCGCCAGGCGTGTTGCGCGACGTGCCGGTGTTCGAGCAACTGGAGGGCACGGTCGCGTAGTTCGGATCGATCACTTGGATCGGGAGCGACGCCGCGGTTTCGCCCGCGATCTTCACGTCGGCCGTGCGGATCGAGCCCCAGGTATAGCCGTCGAAGAACTGCATGCATTCGGCGAGCGCGTTGCCGTTCGCGTCGGATTCCTGCGGCAATGCGACCGACGCCGGCAATTGCGACGCGAACACCCGCAAGCCCCATGACCCGGTATCGACGAGCACGTGATCGATCGTCCGACAATTTCCGCTCCCCGGCGCGCAGACGGTGACGCTCACGAACGGCATATTCGGCACATTCGAAATGCCGCTGTCGACGCTGATCGTCGCCGCATTGGCGACTACCGCGGGCGCGGCCGAAGTGTTGGTTGTGCCGCTCGAACTCGAGTTGGTCGCCGAGGACGCCGCGGATGAGGAGCCTCCTCCGCCGCCGCCGCAGGCGGAAAGCATCGTGGCGGCAAGGGCGGTCGCGAGCGCGAGCCGATAGAGCGAAGAGAAAGCACGCATATGCGCTCCGTCACTGAACGACGCTGGCGTTGACGCCAGCGGGCAATGCCGCGGGCAGATACGCATGCCCGGCAAACGCACGCAAGTGCCCGCCTGAGTACACGACCAGATCATCCGCCGACACCGCGAGCGGATTGCCGCGCCCCGTCGAGCTCGCGGCGACATAGCGGTCGAACGCGGCGCCGAGCGTGGTCTTCAAATCGGGCAGTGTCGGACCGTCCCAAGCCACGCCGAACACGATGCCGTTTGGCGCGACGTATTCGCGCACCACGGTGCCGGAGGGCAGCGTAATCGTATGAACTGAATAGGCCGCTTGCGCGACGCTCGCGTGACTGACGGCTTGCATCGACGCTTCGTCGTTCGCAATGGAACTGGCGGATTGCCCAAGAGACCCGTAGGCGAGCGGCGCATAGACGAGCGCTGCCCCGAGCATTGCGCGAGCAACGCTCGTATCGAAAATCGGTTTCACGAGACTTCCTTTGCGGTGAAAGCCGCTTGCGAGCCTGGGTGACGCGCAAGCGAAGAACGGCAACACATCCTTCGCATACGGCTTTCATTGCGGCTGCCGCTACGGAACGGACACTGTCGAACTGCTTGGTTGCGTCTACGGAAAAGCGGCGCGGAACTTTAACGATCGGCCGGTGCTAAGTGCGTGGAATGCGCAATCGTTTGCGATTGAATTTGAACGGTATGAGGAATGCGGACTGTTCGAGACCGGACACTCGGCCGCCGACTGGATGAGGGTTTGACGCTTTTTTGTGGGCCCGCACCCGTTTGAATCGAACTGCCGTTCAAAAAGGGTTCGACGCGGTCGCAAAAAAAAGTTGGCGACGTGATAGAAAACGATTTTCTTTTAACCGAGTGCTGAAAAGCGCTTGCGTAAATCAGCGTTTCAGACAACAGTTTGGAGTGCGATTCAGAAGGATTGATGTGATGTTTGCGGCCCGATCGGGGGAATACGCAACAGATTGTTGCGAGAAAGTGAAATCTATTCGGCGTGAAACCGATCAAACGAGGAAATGCAGCCGACACATCGGGAGGCACCGTGCATAAGAGCATATTGATCGCCGGCCGCGACGACGATGCGTTAGCCGGCCTTGCGAATCTGCTCGATGAGATGGGCTACGACTTGACGCTCGCGCACACCGCGGCCGATGCGCTCAGCATCGCCGAGCGCCAATGGCCGGATGTCGCGATTCTCGACATCGGCGGCCCAGAGCTCGACGGCCTGGCAACCGCGCGCCGATTGCGGGACATGGCGGGGGAGCGTTCCCTGCTGTTGATCGCGCTCACTGGCTGGGGGCAGCCGCAATATCGAGAGATGGCGCTCGCTGCCGGTATCGACGTGCATCTCATCAAGCCGTTGGCAGAGGATCAATTGAGCTTCATCTTGTCGATGGCGTGCGAGCGGGCGGATTGACTTCGGGTGTCGCGCAAGCGCAACGCCCCAGAACAGCGGAATACGAAGATGTTGCACTGCATCACAGGGTTTGCTATAGTAGGAACTGTCTCCTCCATGTCTCCTCTGATATGGATTCAGCCCGCCAACCTAGGCGGGCTTTTTTTTTGTCGACCCAAGTTAGCGCTTTAGCGCTTACTTGGGTCCCATGCAAAGCTCATCCCCTTTTCTCCCCATATCTCCGGCAACTCCCGTCAAAACTTGTACGACACGGCGACGAACGTGATGATCGGGTCCGCCTTCAATTCCGCCTGCGACTCGGAGAGCTCCGTGCCGTCGGCGGCCTTGATGATCACCGACGAAGTGGTCTTCAGCGGGATGTAGGTCACATTCGCGGTCATGCCCCAGTGTTTCGTGAAGAAATACGACGCGCCCACGTTGAACACCGGCGCCCATGACGACGACGCTTTCGCCGATACGGTCGTCGTCCCTGGCTTGCCCGCGCCTGCGGCAAGCACCGCGCCGAGATTGCTCTGCGTCGACTGGATGAAGGCGGGGTTCAGCTGGATATTGGTGAAGAAGTTATACGAGACGCCGATCCCGACATACGGCCGGAATTTCGCCGTGGCCTTCCCGAAGTAGTACTGCAAGAGCACCGCCGGGCTCCATTGCCGCACGCTGTTGATGATCGGATTCGCCGACGGATCGCCCAGGTTCTGGATGCCGAGCGCGCCGGCCGGTCCCGGCGGCTTGATCGTGCCGTGCCCGTAGACCTTGAACGTCGGCGGCACGCCGGCGACGGTCGTCAGCGCGATGTTGTCGGTGAAGAAGTGGCTCGTGACGAGCCCTGCCGTATCGGCATTGTTGGTCGACAGCCCCGTGCCGGCCGAGGTGAACGAATTCGGCAGCCGCAGCGGCGTGTTGATCGGCGTCGGCGCGACGTTCGTCGTGAGCGCCGTGCTCGATTGCTGGGGCGCCACGTGAAACCAGCCGAGCGTGACCACGTTGTCGCCTGCCTGCTGCGCATGCGCGGCGAGCGAGACCCAGGCCGCGACGAGCGCGGCGCCTATTTTTTTGATCATGTTCCCCCCTCCTCAGGCGGGCGTGCGGATCTCGCGCCGGGCTCGATGCCCGCGCGCGCCGCTTCTTATTGGGCCGCTTTGTGGACGTCTAAGCGACGTCGCACAAAGGGCCTGCCTCATTGCTGGTTAACCGGCGGATACCGGCGCATACCGGCGAACGCGCCGCGAACTACTGCACGAATGCGCCGATCGTGAAATACGGCGACGACGGCGTCGATTCGTCGAGAAAGCCGAATATGCCTCCCGTGAAAATGAACTTGCCGGTCGCCGCGCTGCCCGTCGACGCGCCCACGTGCGACGACCTCACCACGCCCGGCACGCTCTGCGTGTAGTCGAGGTTGAGCGCGGTCGCGAGCGATGCCTGCGAGGCGTTGAACGGATCGAGCAGCGTGGCCTGGGTGCCTTCGAGCGCGGTCGTCCGGTAGTCGAACTGGCTGTCGACGCCGATGTACTCGCCGTCCTGCGAGTCTTGGCCGATCGTCGTTTGCGGTGCGAGGATCGAGATGCCGGATTCGTCGTCGGCGACGGGCCCGGTCAGGCCGTTTTGCGGATTCGTCGCGAGCGACGAGTTCGCGACGCCGGTGCGGATCAGGATCGGCACCAGTTGGCCGCGCAATTGACCGACGATCATGAAGCCTTTCGCGACCCGCGTCGGCGCGAGCGTCGGCTTCGCCTGGCCTTGGAAGTGGTCGGTTTCGAACGCGCCGCTGCCGTCCGCCGACTGCACGAGGTTGGTCCCGGGCTGCTGGCAGGTGCCGGCGTTGATGCCGGTGTTGTCGCACTCGATCCAGGTGCCGTCGGCGTTGATCGTGATCTTCGAATCGACCGCCACGGGCAGGAAGTTCTGCGACGGAACCTGGTGATAGCCGACCTGGTTATAGGTGCCCGCGACGCTCGCGAGGTTCGTCTGCAGCGACGAAAAGCCGATGAACGGGTAGTAGGGGAAGGTCGTGTCGGGCACCGCGCCGTCGCCGCCGATGCCGTTGAACTGGATCTCCTTGCCCGGAATCGTGCCGCCCGCGACGCCTTCGCCGATGAAGACGCGCGCCGGCCGGTTCGGGTCGAGACTCGCGCCGTTCAGCCGGTACGCGCAATTGTTGAGCTTTTGCGTCGGCAGCCCGGTTTCCTGGGTCAGCGTGCCGCTTTGCGTCGTGCCGGCGCGCGTCGGGGCGACGGTGCCGGTGGTTTGCGGAATCGGCGATTCGATATAGGTGATCTGCCAAGTCAGCTTGGTCGTGTCGAGCTGCAGCTTGACCAGTTCGCCGTCGCCGCCGCCGCCCGTGTAGACGGTGCTGTAATCGAGCGACGACGGGCACAGGCTCGCGGCCACGGGCGCCGGATCACCGCCGCCGCTGCCGCCGCCACCGCCGCACGCGGCAAGCAAGGGCGCGGCAACGGCCAGCGCCGAATAGATTTTCCAACTCATGCTGCCCCTCCATGATGTTTGTCGTTATCGGGCGGCCTGGCTCCCTGTCGGCCGCCTCTTGATTGATGTGCTGCGGTGACGCGCAGCTACTTGCTCACGAGCGCGCCGATGCCGAAGTACGGCACCGAGCTCGTCGTCTGCCCGACGATCCCCGACGACGCCGTGATCCCGCCGTTCTCCTCGCCCTGGATCAAAATCGCGTAGAGCCCACCCGACGCGATCGCAAAGCCCGCATTGCCTTGCTGATCCGTCACGCCGACGAGGCCCGGGCTCGACAACCCGTACTGCAAGGCGAAGCCCGATTCCTGCGCGCTCGTCGACGGATTGACGAAGCTGCCCAAGCCGCCTTGGATCAGCGTCGCCGTGTACTTGAAGTTCGAGTCCGCGCCCGCGTAGGCGCCGTCGAAACCGCCTGAGGCAAGCGACTGGGCGGCGGTGAGCAGCGCGATGCCCGATTCGTCGTCGACGGCCAGCTGGCCGGGATTGGCATTCCCGGTGCGCACGACCACCGGCACGATGGCGCCGTTCAACTGGCCGATCACCATGTGCGCTTGAGCGCTTTGTCCGATCTGGGCGCCGTTGACGATCTTCGGCGGGGCGCTGCTCGCGAAGTAGGAACCCGACGTGCTCGCAGTCCATGCGCCACCCGTCGTCTTGCAGCCGGAGGTCGATGAGCAGTTGCCGCTCGCATCGAAGGTTTCGACGGCGTTGACGCCGGCTTGGGCCCACGAGTCCGAAGGCTGGATGTGATAGAGCAGCGCGTTATAGGTGCCCCGCAGGTCGGCAAGGCGGGTGTCGACCTGCGCGAAGCCGATGAACGGATAAAAGTCGAACTTGCGGTCCGGCACGGCGAACAATCCCAGGACGCCCGGGTATTGCACCTCGGCGCCTGGAATGCCGCCGCCTGCGACGCCATTGCCGATGAGGATCATCGGCGGGTTCGCGGAGTTGAAGGTCGACGTGGTCGAGTACGTCCCGCCAGTAGCCGCCGCGGTGCCGGCGCCGGGTTCGAGGATGAACGCACAGCGCGTCTGTTCGGCGGTCGGCAGCGTGCCTGCGGGCGGATGCATGACCGAGCCGGTGATCGTCGTGCCGGCGCGAGTCGGCGTGACGTTGCCGGCCGCGAGGGGAATCGGCGATTCGTACCACTTCAGCGTGTAGGTCATCGCGACGGCGTCGATGTGGATGCTCGCGATCTCGCCGCTGCCCGCGCCGCCCAGGTAGGTGCTATTGACGATGTCCGCCGTGGCGGGACACAACGACGCCGTGGTGCCCTGGGCAGGCGGGCCCTGCACGCCGCAGCTCGAGCCCGAACATTGCGGAGCGTTGATGGCGGTTGGTGCGCTTGCGGTGCCGCCGCCGCACGCGACGAAAAGCGGTGCAGCGGCAATGGCCAAAGCCACGCCTTTTGAAATGGCATGTGACATGCCCGTCTCCCTGAATGTAATTGTGCGACGTAATTTCGCCGTGCGATTTATTAATGTCAATTGATTAAACCGTCTAAAAAATGCAATTCAAACGCTGGATTTTTTACGTCGCTAAGGCGGCTGGGGCGGGGCGTGGGGACTCAAACAGACGGGGCCGTTTCAAGCATCGGTGCGGAACCGTTGCTGATCGGCCAAGCCTTGTCGCGCAAGACTTTTGGAAAAACGGACGAGCATATTAGAACGCCCGTTCGTCGCTGAATCGGGACAATCCCTAGGCGGAAATTTATGCTTGAAATTGGCTTCGGCGAACGAGGGATGAATTGCCGATTTGTATCAAATTGTTATTTTAAAATGTATCTAATTGTTATCGGATTGAATTCGTATGATCTATCGATTTGATTATTTTTAACTTAACCCGGGATTAAAGCTGGTCGAAATAAAAAGCCGGCTCGATGAGCCGGCTTTGCATGGGGAGCGGCAGCGCGCTTCGCGTCAGCGCTTCAAGCCGGCGTCTTCCGCCGCGCCGATGCTCAAGTTCATGCACTGGATCGCGGCGCCCGATGCGCCTTTGCCGAGGTTGTCGAGCCGCGCGACGGTCACGAAGCGCTCTTGATTGCCGAACACGAACAGGTCGACGCGGTTGGTGTCGTTGTTCGCCTGGACGTCGAGGAAGCCGGCGTCGAGGTTCTCTTCGGCATCGAATGGCGCGACGCGCACGAATGCTTCGCCCGCATAGTATTCGGCGAAGAGCGCTTGCACGTCCTGCGGGCTCACGCGCTTCGCGAGATCCTTCGGCGAGAAGTAGGTCGTGACCGAGAGGCCCTTGTAGAAGTTGCCCACGATCGGCGTGAACACCGGCGCGTTCTTGAGGCCGGTATGCGCGGCCATCTCCGGCAGGTGCTTGTGCGTGAGCGCGAGCGCATACGGACGCGGGCTATCGAGCTTGGCGTTCCCGCCTGCTTCGTAGTCCGCAATCATTTTCTTGCCGCCGCCGCTGTAGCCGGTGATCGAATAGCTGTGCGCGGCGAAGTCCGGCGAGACCACGCCGGCTTCGACGAGCGGCCGCATCGCGAGTACGAAGGCCGATGCGTGGCAGCCCGGCACGGCGATGCGCTTGGCGGTGCGCAGGCGCTCGCGCTGCGCGCGGGCGAGTTCCGGCAGGCCATAGGCCCAGTCGGCGGCGGTGCGAAACGCGGTGCTCGCGTCGATGAGCACGGTCTTGTCGTTCTCGACGAGCGAGGCTGATTCGCGCGAAGCGACATCCGGCAGGCACAGGAACGTCACGTCCGAAGCGTTGATGAGACGGCGGCGCTCGTCGATGTCCTTGCGCTTCGCTTCCTCGATGCGCAGAATTTCCACGTCGTCACGCTGCGACAGGTACTCGAAAATCTTCAGGCCGGTGGTCCCTTCCTGTCCGTCGACAAAAACCTTGGTGCTCATCTCGAATCTCGCTTGACTGACTGAGTTCAACTGGTGGACGCGCATCGGCTGCACGCGGTCCGCGAATCCGTGATTTTAAGACCGGATGGCGGCGCGTGTGCGCATGCAGGGGCAAAAAACACGTTGCGCCGCGCAAATGACGCAGATGTGACACAAATGCCGGCAGTTCAGCGGCCGTTGCTCGTCGTTCGACACCGAATCGCAACCGTATCGCGCACGTTGATTGAGCGCCGCGGCGGCACTCAATCAACGTGCGGCCGGACCAATCCGTCAGCGTCCATAGGTGACGACAAGCCGTGCCGAACCCAGTGTCGCCGTGCCGATCTCATGATCGAACATCAGCGCGGGGCGGCCCGTCGCGAGCCGCAGATCGGTCGTATCGAGCGCGTAGACGGTGATGACGTAGCGGTGTGGCTTGCCGGGCGGCGGGCAGGGGCCGCCGTAGCCATCGGCGTCGAAATCGTTGCGCGCTTCGACGGCGCCGAGTTTTTTCAGGTAGCCCGACGCGCTGGCGTTGGCCGGCAACTGGTGAACGCCGGGCGGAATGCCGGCCACCGCCCAGTGCCACCAGCCGGGACCCGGGGAGTCGGGATCGAACATCGTCACTGCGAAACTGCGGGTGCCGGCCGGCGCGTCGCGCCATGACAACTGAGGCGACCGGTTGCCGCCCTTGCAGTCGCCCTCATCGAAGACTTGCGCGTCCGGCATGGTGCCGCCTGACCGAAGGTCGGCACTGGTCACGGCAAAGGCACCTTCCGCGAGCGCGCGAGGGCCATTGGCGATTATGATGGCGGCGCTCAGGGACATCAGCGCCAAATACGGCAGGCGAGGGTAAGGCGAAGCGACCGAAACGACCAGACAATGCTTGCGCATGAGTCGATTCTCCTCTCAGGGGCGAGGCTTCGTGGCTTCTTTGAACGATTAGTGTCCCAAAAATGTGCCCGGACATGAAACCAAGTCTAACATTAGGGATGCGCAGCGGTTATTGCAATTGCCGCAACGAAATGCTGAGGGTTCGGCGTTTCAGTCATTTCGGGGCGCTGTTACGGATGCGGGCAGCCCGGCTAGGCCGGGCGGCGTCACAAACAAATAAATAACGGTTTGCATGAACGAATTATCGGAAAGCGAAATATCCGGGCGAAAGCCGATGCAACACCGCATGAAAGTCGTCGTGGCTGACGACCATCCGGTGATTTTGCTCGGGGCCGAGCAGGCGCTGATGAAATTCCCGGATGTCGAGGTGGTGGCGCGGGCAGGTCAATCGACCGAGCTCATCAAGGTGCTGCAGACGGTGCCGGCCGACGTGCTGGTGACGGATCTCGCCATGCCGGGCGGCCAGTATGGCGATGGCTTGCCGCTCATCAGCTACATCCTGCGGCACTTCAGCGGCCTGCGGATCGTCGTGCTGACGATGCTCGAGAATGCGGCGCTGCTCAAGCGGCTTGGCGAGATCGGCGTGATCGCGGTCGTCAACAAGTCGGACGACCTCGCCCATATCGGTCTCGCGGTTCGCCATGTGATGCGCGACCTGCCGTACGCGAGCCCGTCAGTGCGGGCGTCGCTCGCTACGCTGCGCATGAATGCCGGCGGCAAGACCGATGAAGTGATCCTCTCGCGCCGCGAACTCGAAGTGGTGAGACTTTTCGTATCCGGTATGACGGTTAAGGAAATTTCGACGCAGCTGAACCGCAGCATCAAGACGATCAGTACGCAGAAGAATATGGCGATGCGCAAGCTCGGCTTGGAGCGCGATTCGGAACTCCTCCAGTACGCGCAAGGCAACGGGCTGATGAATTTGTCGTCCGGTGGGCGGGAAAGGCAAACGGCGCCGGAATAAACCATCGCGCGTGAAGCTGGTCCGCACGCGCGGAAAAACGCAAAGCAAGAAAAAACCGCCTGTCGCGATGACAGGCGGTTTTTTTATGGTCGCCGCGCGGCGGCGGCTAAGCACTGCAGCAGGCGAAGGCCGGAGTCTGTCTTACTGAGGTGCCGCCGTGGCGCCGCCGTGCGCCGCGGACCATTCGGCCGGCGCGTGCAGGAACTTCTCGACTTCGTCGAGCGTCTTCGTGTCGAAGTAGCCCGACGCCTTCGCGACGCGCAGCACGTCCCACCACGTGGCGAGCGCGTGCAGGTCGACGTCGATGTCCTTCAGTACCGAGACGCTTTCCTTGAAGATGTTGTAGTGGAACAGCACGAAGCAGTGGTTCACCTTCGCGCCCGCCGTGCGCAGCGCGTTGATGAAGTTGATCTTGCTGCGGCTGTCCGTGGTCAGGTCTTCCACGAGCAGCACGCGCGAACCTTCTTCCAAGTTGCCTTCGATCTGGGCGTTGCGGCCGAAACCCTTCGGCTTCTTGCGCACGTATTGCATCGGCACCATCAGGCGATCGGCGATCCACGCGGCAAACGGGATGCCGGCGGTTTCGCCGCCCGCGACGGCGTCGATCTGCTCGTAGCCGACGTCGCGCAGAATCGTCGTTTCCGCCATCTCCATGAGGCCGCGGCGCACGCGCGGATACGAAATCAGCTTGCGGCAATCGATGTAGACCGGGCTCGCCCAGCCGGACGTGAAGATGTACGGCTTTTCGGCGTTGAAGTGCACCGCTTGCACTTCGAGCAGCATTTTGGCGGTCGTGTCGGAGATCGTTTGGCGATCGATGCCTGTCATGGGGCGAATCCTTGGGTGTGAGCAAGAGAGGCGGGCATGTGGCCCGAATGGCGCTGATCAATGCGCCTCGTGCCGACGAAAGGGACAAGGCGTGGGCCGCGCTGGTGTGGCTAGCGGCCGGATTGCTGCGCGCGTAGGCCGACATTTTACCCGAATTGAGATGCCTTGCGCCGCCCGGTTGCCGGTATTCGGGCTGGCCGATGCTGCGGGTTCGAGCAAGAAGCTGCGCGGTATCCGCAGCGAATATGCGGCGCCGCAGCATCGCGAACGCCGGCCCGGTGCGGCTCTGGGCCGCCCGCCGTGCCGCACGTTTTTGCGATTAGGGGGTGTACACTAACTCCCCCGAAAATCGTACTGCGCTGTCTTGCCATCCGCCAAGGTTCGAAAGCGCGCCCAACCGGCGCGAAAAAGCGAGCCGTCGCCGACCCTCCAACCGGAACTCGCCAACGCGGCTCGTCGCGCAGTGCTGGGCCCCATTCATAACGTCTCGCAGGCTAAAACATGGACGAACAACTGAAGCAAAGCGCTCTCGCCTATCACCAGAATCCGAAACCCGGCAAGATTTCGGTGACCCCCACCAAGCCGCTGTCGAACCAGCTCGATCTGTCGCTGGCGTATTCGCCCGGGGTGGCCGCGGCATGCGAGGCGATTCACGCCGATCCGCTCGATGCGCAGAAGTACACGTCGCGCGGCAACCTGGTCGGCGTGATCACGAACGGCACCGCGGTGCTCGGCCTCGGCAACATCGGCCCGCTCGCAGCGAAGCCGGTGATGGAAGGCAAGGGGTGCCTCTTCAAGAAGTTCGCGGGCATCGATGTCTTCGATATCGAATTGTCCGAATCCGATCCCGACAAGCTCGTCGAGGCGATCGCGATGCTCGAGCCCACGCTCGGCGGCATCAACCTCGAAGACATCAAGGCGCCCGAGTGCTTCTACATCGAGAAGAAGCTGCGCGAGCGCATGAAGATTCCGGTCTTCCACGACGATCAGCACGGTACGGCGATCATCGCGTCGGCGGCGATCCTGAACGGCCTGAAAGTGGTCGGCAAGGATCTGGCGAGCGTGAAGCTGGTGTGCTCGGGCGCGGGCGCGGCGGCGATCGCGTGCTTGGACCTGCTCGTGAACCTGGGCCTCACGAAGAAGAACATTCTCGTCACCGATTCGAAGGGCGTGATCTACGAAGGCCGCGGCGGCCTCGATCCGTCGAAGGAGCGCTACGCGGTGAACACCGACGCGCGCACGCTCGCCGACGCCATCAAATCGGCCGACGTGTTCCTCGGCTGCTCGAGTGCCGGCGTGCTGAAGCCCGAGATGGTCAAGGAAATGGCCGACAAGCCGCTGATCCTCGCGCTTGCGAACCCCGAACCGGAAATTCGCCCGGAAGAAGCGAAGAAGGTGCGCCCGGACGCGATCATCGCGACGGGCCGTTCGGACTATCCGAACCAAGTCAACAACGTGCTGTGCTTCCCGTTCATCTTCCGCGGCGCGCTCGACGTCGGCGCGACGACGATCACCGAAGAGATGAAGCTCGCCTGTGTGCGCGCGATCGCCGAACTCGCGGAAGAAACCGATCAGGGCGACGAAGTCGCGAAGGCGTATGAAGGCCACACGCTCGAATTCGGCCCCGAGTACCTGATTCCGAAGCCGTTCGATCCGCGCCTCATCATCAAGATTGCGCCGGCCGTGGCGCAGGCCGCGATGGATTCGGGCGTCGCCACGCGTCCGATTCAGGACATGGACGCGTACCGCGAGCAGCTCGGCGCGACGGTCTACCGTACCGGCATGGTGATGCGTCCGGTGTTCGCGTCGGCGAAGCAGAAGGCGGCGCGCATCGTGTTCGCGGAAGGCGAGGACGAGCGCGTGCTGCGCGCGGCGCAATTCGTGCTGACCGAGAAGATCGCGAAGCCGATCATCGTCGGCCGTCCGGCGGTCGTCGAGATGCGCCTGAAGAAGATGGGCTCGAAGCTCAAGTGCGGCGAAGATTTCGAGATCGTGAATCCGGAAGACGATCCGCGCTATCAGAAGTGCTGGCAGGCGTACCAGGAGCTGGGTGCGCGCGAAGGCGTGACGCCTGAAGTCGCGAAGGCCGCGATGCGCAAGTTCAATACGCTGATCGGCGCGATCCTGGTGAAGCTGGGCGATGCGGACGGCATGATCTGCGGCCTGATCGATACCTACCACAGCCATCTGAAGTTCATCGATCAGGTGCTCGGCCGCGCGTCGAACGCCGAGCACTTCGCGGCGATGAACCTCTTGATGTTGCCGGGCCGCAACCTGTTCATCTGCGACACCTACGTCAACGAGACGCCGAGCGCCGAGCAGCTCGCCGACATGGCGATCCTGGCCGCGAGCGAAGTCGAGAAGTTCGGGATGGTGCCGAAGATCGCGCTGCTGTCGAACTCGAACTTCGGCAGCGCGCCGTCGGCGTCGTCGCGGCGGATGGCCGACGCGCGCGAGCTGATCGCGGCGCGCGCGCCGCAGCTCGAGGTGGACGGCGAAATGCACGGCGACGCAGCGCTGTCGGAGGTGGTACGCAAGCAGGCGTTCCCGGGCACGACGCTGCACGGCGAAGCGAACCTGCTGATCATGCCGAACGTCGAGGCGGCGAATATCACCTACAACCTGCTGAAGATGATCGGCGGCGAAGGCGTGACGGTGGGGCCGATCCTGCTCGGCGCGGCTAAGCCGGTGCACATTCTTACGCCGGCGGCGACGGTGCGTCGCATCATCAATATGACGGCTGTCGCGGCGGCGAATGTGCATGCCGGTTGATGAGTCGATGCTGATGTAAATCGACGCGCCGCTGTGCGGCGGCAGCGTCTGATTGCTGGAAATAGAACGCCACGAAATGAGAATTTCGTGGCGTTTTTCTTTGTGAATCCGATTGCATTTCCAGATGAGACGGCGCTGATGTAATTAGGTCTATATGTGTTGAATGGCTGCCTTAAATAGTATGAAAAGCTGCTTCATGTCTTTTCATATCCCTTGATTCGCTTTTAACAGTGTTTTAGGACTTGTCCGATTCACGGTTTGGCCGGGCATCTGTAAATTAGTCTCAAAGCACGGCAGACAGTTAGCTCGGCGACGCTCGTCCCATTTCCCCGCTGTTCCTCCAGCTAAGCACCGAATCGACATATTGAGATCGGTTGGAAGTGTCGTGCCTTCTCATTTCAACCCCTCCGAATATTGCAAAGAAACGACCATGAACAAGGCATATCGCCTGATTCTTAACAAGGCGTCGGGCACGTGGACCGCGGTTTCAGAAATCGCCAATGGGCAGAGCAAGGGCCGTAGTGTGACGCGTGAAGGTGTTGTTGCGCTTGGGCTTATTTTGGGTTTGGGCGGCGTATTGGCCCCCGACGAGTCCCGAGCGGATACATGTACGGCTAGCGCTTCGAACAACTACTTTTGCAATAGTGGGTCGAGCGGGGTCGCCATCGGGGATGGCGCGACAGTGACAAACGTCTTGAGTCAAGGCAGCCCGCTCGCTATTGGCAGAAGCGCAAGTGCCACCAATGACGGTGCGCAGGCGATTGGCGCCAATTCGTCGGCATCGGGCCATAACTCGACCGCTATCGGCTATCTAGCAACTGCTAATGCTGAAAGCGCGAACGCAATCGGTACGGGCGCTCAAGCGACTCAAGCTGACAGCGTCGCGCTGGGCAGCGGTTCAACGACCACTCGCGGGAGCATCACCAGCGTAGCCGATCCGCTTTCGTATTCCAACGCCAGGGTCAGCACGTCTGTCGGCGAAATTTCCGTCGGCTCTTCGAACGCGCAGCGCCAAATCACCAACGTCGCCGCCGGTACGCAGTCGACTGATGCCGCCAACGTAGGGCAAGTTTCGGCTGTGAAGACGGTCGTCGATAAGAACACCGGTGATATCAAAGACCTCAGCACTAAGATCGACAACGGCTCGGTGGGCTTGGTGCAACAAGACGCGGGTACGATGAACCTGACGGTAGGCAAGGGCGCGGGCGGCACGGAGGTGAGCTTCGCCGCGGGTCAGGACGCGGATGGTAAAGCGATCACGCGCAAGCTCACGAACGTGAGCGACGGCACGAACGTCAATGACGCGGTGAACTACGGTCAGCTTTCGTCTGTGAAATCCGTCGTAGACCAGAACACCACCAACATCAGTGACCTGTCACAGCAGATAAAGCAGATCTCGTCGGGCGAGGTCGGCCTGGTACAGCAAGACGACGCCACCAAAGCGATCACCGTGGCGGCCTTGACTGGCGGCACGACGGTGAGCTTCCTGGGTACCGCCGGCACCCGCACCCTCACGGGCGTGGCGGCGGGCAGCGTCAGCGAGACGAGCACGGATGCTGTCAACGGCTCCCAGCTGTACGCGCTTAGCCAGCAGGTTACGCAGAACACCAATGCCATCAGTATCATCAACGGCGGCGATGGTGGCGGTGGTTTGACGAAGAACAGCGTCCAGTACGACTCCGATGCCCACGACAGCGTGACGATGGGCAATGGCACCGACGCGGTGAGCCTGAAGAACGTGAAGAGCGGCGACGTTTCCCAGAACAGCACCGACGCCGTCAACGGCGGTCAGCTTTGGGAGACCCATCAGTTGCTCCAGGACCTGGATCAGAAGGTGACCAATACTCAGACGACGGGTATCTCGAACGTCTCGATCAACGCGGCGAACCCGACTGTTGCGTCGGCGAGCGGCAGCGGATCGGTTGCGATTGGCGGCGGTTCGGTGGCGAGCGGCGCCAACTCGACAGCGCTGGGCGAAAACGCGACGGCGACGGGGACTACCTCGGTCGCGCTGGGCGCAAACGCGACAGCAACGGGGACCAACTCGGTCGCGCTGGGTCAGGGTTCGGTGGCCAGCGAAGACAAGACGGTCTCGGTCGGTTCGCAAGGCAATGAGCGCCGCATCACGAATGTCGACAAAGGCCAGGCGCCGACCGACGCTGCGAACATGGGCCAACTGAACGCGCTGCGCAGCGACATGAACAACAGCATCAACCAGGTCGCGAAAGCTGCATACGGCGGTATCGCCGCGGCGATGGCCATGCCGAACATGACGCCGAGCGGTCCCGGCAAGACGGTGGTCGCGGCAGGCGCTGCCAACTACAAGGGGTACAACGCGATTGCGGCAGGCGCGACGTACCGTTCGCGCAGTGGCAATCTGCTGGTGAACGGCGCGCTATCGATGACGCAATCCGGCGAAGCCGGGGTTCGCGCTCAGGTTGGCTACGAGTTCTAAGAAGCGCCGAAGCGACTGAAAAAGGCGGCTGTCCGTGAGGGCAGCCGCCTTTTTCGTTGCCAAGCGGTTATCGAATGGGTTGCCTACCTACCCATCCAACCGATCCATCGCGCCGCAGAGGGTCGCTTATGCCGCGTGCCGGGCCTCCCCGCCGCCCGGTGTGCGCCAGCGCGCGAGCAAATCGTTCCACTTCACGCGAACCGCACGCAAGTTGTTCTCCTTGACGTGGCCGTAACCGCGAATCCCGTCCGGCAGGCTTGCGAGCTCGATCGCGAGCGCGAGCTTGCCGGCCTTCAATCCACCGATCAACTCGCGCACGAGCGCCTCGTATTCGCCGATCAGCGCACGCTCGGTTTTGCGCTCCTCGGTCCTGCCGAAAATGTCGAACGCGGTGCCGCGCAGGAACTTCATCTTCGCGAGGATGCGGAACGCGGACATCATCCACGGGCCGTATTGCTTCTTGAGCAGGTGCCCTTGCGCGTCCTTCTTCGCGAAGGCCGGCGGCGCGAGATAGAAGTTGAGCTTCCAGTCTCCCTCGAATTGCGTCTTCAGCTTTTCGATGAACGCCGGGTCCGACTGCAATCGCGCGACTTCGTACTCGTCCTTGTACGCCATCAGCTTGTACAAGTTGCGCGCGACGGCTTCCGTGAGCGGTTCGTGCATGGCGTCGCTGTCGAGCGCGTGCTCGGCCGCGCGCATTTGCTCGACGAGCGTCGCGTAGCGCGTCGCGTAGGCCGCGTTTTGATAGGCGGTCAGCTGCTCGATGCGTTTCGCGATCAGCGAATCGACGGCCTTCTTCGTATGCAACGCGATCACCGTCGCGCTCGTCGCATCGCTTGCGGCGACACCCGTGCTGGCCGGCGACGCGGCGCGCCTTACGCTCGCCAGATCATGCGCGGCACGGCGGCCCCACTCGAACGCCGCGAGGTTTTTCTCGACCTGCACGGCGTTCAGCTCGATCGCGCGCGTGAGCGACTCGTGCGTGAGCGGCAGCCAGCCGCGCTGCCACGCGTAGCCGAGCACGAACGGGTTCGTGTAGATCGCGTCGCCGAGCAGTGCGACAGCGAAATGGTTCGCGTCGACGAGATCGACGTCGTCGCCCGCTGCCGCGCGCACGTCGGCTTCGGTGGAGAGGCGCGGGAACGCCCAATTCGGGTTCTTGATGAATTCGGCCGTCGGCGTCTTCGCGCTGTTGATGACCACGCGCGTCTGGCCATGCTTCATGCGCGACGTGCATTCGTCGGTCGCGGTGACGATCGCGTCGCAGCCGATCACGAGATTCGCTTCGCCCATCGCGATGCGGGTCGCGTGGATGTCGGCCGGCGCGTTCGCGATCTGCACGTGGCTCATCACGGCGCCGCCCTTTTGCGCGAGGCCGGTCACGTCGAGCACGGTGACGCCCTTTTGCTCGAGGTGCGCCGCCATGCCGAGCAGCGCGCCGATCGTCACGACGCCGGTGCCGCCGACGCCCGTCACGAGCACGCCATACGGCCGGCCGATCGCGGGCAGGTCTGGCTCGGGAATCTCGGGCAATTCACCGACGTCGCCGCCGACCGCCTTCGGCTTCTTCAAGTGTCCGCCTTCCACCGTCACGAAGCTCGGGCAGAAGCCTTTCAGGCACGAGAAGTCCTTATTGCACGAAGACTGGTTGATCTGCCGCTTCGTGCCGAACTCGGTTTCGAGCGGCTCGACCGACAGGCAATTCGACTGCACTGAGCAATCGCCGCAGCCTTCGCACACCGCCTCGTTGATGACGACGCGGCGCGCCGGGTCAGGGAATTCGCCTTTCTTGCGGCGGCGGCGCTTTTCGGTCGCGCAGGTCTGGTCGTAGACCAGGATGGTCGTGCCGGCGATCTCGCGCAGCTCGCGCTGCACCGTGTCGAGTTCGTCGCGGTGATGAATGTTCACGCCCGGCGCAAGCAGCGTCGTGTCTTGGTACTTCTGCGGCTCGTCGGTGACGATCACGATCTTCGTTGCGCCTTCGGCCGCGAGCTGATTCGTGATTTGCGGCACGGTCAGCACGCCGTCGACCGGCTGGCCGCCCGTCATCGCGACCGCGTCGTTATAGAGGATCTTGTAGGTGATGTTCGCCTTCGACGCGATCGACGCGCGAATCGCAAGCAGCCCGGAGTGGAAGTACGTACCGTCGCCTAGGTTCGCGAACACGTGCTTTTCGGTCGTGAACGGCGCCTGGCCGGTCCACGCGACGCCTTCGCCGCCCATCTGGCTGAACGTGCTCGTATTGCGGTCCATCCAGACGGTCATGTAGTGGCAGCCGATGCCGGCCATCGCGCGCGAGCCTTCCGGCACGTTCGTCGACGTGTTGTGCGGGCAACCCGAGCAGAACCACGGCTTGCGTTCGGCTTCGATGACGCGCGGCTTGGCGAGTGCCTTCTCCTTCGCTTCGATCACGGCGATGCGTGCTGCGATGCGCGCGCGCACGTCGGACGGCAGGTCGAACTTGTCGAGGCGCGTCGCGATGGCCTTCGCGATGATCGCCGGCGACAGTTCATAGTGCGCGGGCAACAGCCAGTTGCCCATCGGCACCGACCATTCGCCGCCTGCACCGTCCTTCTCGTCGAACTTGCCGAACACGCGCGGACGCTGACCGTCCGGCCAGTTGTACAGCTCTTCCTTGATCGCGTATTCGAGAATCTGGCGCTTTTCCTCGACCACCAGAATCTCGTCGAGACCGCGCGCGAACGCATGCGCGCCCTGCGCTTCGAGCGGCCACACGCAGCCGACCTTGTAGAGACGAATGCCGATGCGCGAACACGTTTCGTCATCGAGACCGAGGTCCGTGAGCGCCTGGCGCACGTCGAGATACGCCTTGCCGCCGGTGATGATGCCGAAGCGCGCATGGGGTGAATCGATCTCGATGCGGTCGAGCTGGTTCGCGCGCACATAAGCGAGCGCGGCGTACCACTTGTAGTCGAGCAGACGCGCTTCCTGCACGAGCGGCGGATCGGGCCAGCGAATGTTCAGGCCGCCGTCGGGCATCGTGAAATCGGTGGGCAGCACGATCTGCGTGCGTTGCGGATCGATATCGACCGAGGCGGACGATTCGACCACGTCGGTCACGCACTTCATCGCGACCCAGAGGCCCGAGTAGCGGCTCATCGCCCAGCCGTGCAGACCGAAGTCGAGATATTCCTGCACGTTCGACGGGAACAGCACCGGCACGCCGGATGCCTTGAAGACGTGCTCGGACTGGTGCGCGAGCGTGGAGGACTTGGCGGCGTGGTCGTCGCCGGCGAGCACGAGGACGCCGCCGTGCCGCGACGTGCCGGCCGAGTTGGCGTGCTTGATGACGTCGATGCTGCGATCGACGCCGGGGCCCTTGCCGTACCACATCGAGAACACCCCGTCGTACTTCGCCCCGGGGTAGAGGTTGACTTGCTGCGAGCCCCAGACCGCGGTCGCGGCGAGGTCTTCGTTGATGCCGGGTTGGAACACCACTTGGTGGCCAGCGAGGTGCTTCTTCGCTTTCCACAATGAAAGATCGAGCCCGCCGAGCGGAGATCCGCGGTAGCCGGAAATGAAGCCAGCCGTATTGAGCCCGGCGGCCTTGTCGCGTTCCTGTTGCAGCATCGGCAGGCGGACCAGCGCCTGGATGCCGCTCATGTACGCGCGGCCGCGTTCGAGCGTGTATTTGTCGTCGAGCGTGACGGAAGACAACGCGGCTTCGAGCGAGGCTCGCTGACCAGCGTCTAGCGGGGCATTCATTATGTGTACTCCTCCAACCCAGTCTGGGATCGCCAAAACTTCTGGGCCTGGGGCGTCTTGTGAACGCTCCGGCCGCGGCCGCCATGTTGACGGTTTTTGGGAAATCCTAGCACTGGTGGAAACCCGCCGCAGAACGCCGATCAAGCCTTATCTGACGCGGCTAGCCAGGGTTTGTGACATGCCGATTACGCCAGCCGGCGCGGGATGCAACGGAATTAGGCGTTCTGTAACGTCCTGTAAAACCTCGTGCACGGGCGGAACCGGTCATAGAACCTCTGTCTAATTCCCCACTTGCTTGATCTGCGCATAGGCGCAGCGCCGCGAGGCTCAGTGAAGTGCGTCGCGGCCGAAAGGCAGTTTTGCAGTGTAGAAAAAGGAGTCTCTATGAACACTCGAAATATCCAGACCTTCCTCATGGTCTCCGCCGCGTTCTTCGCGATGAGCGCGCCGGTTCGGGCGACGAGCGGCAACACGCTCGCGGCAGCGGTCGCGCATTCGGCGCAGACCGCCGAGGCTGCAGCGGACACGAACCAGGTCCAATTGACGATCGAAGACACGCGCTTCTGACGCGCGAGCCACGCGTAAAAGCAAAAGGGCGAAGATCGCGAGATCTTCGCCCTTTCTACTTACGGTCCTTGTGTTTTCAAACAGCGCGTCGCCGCAGTCCGCGTGCGACGCGCTCAAAGCCCCCGCTGATCAGCTCTTGTCCTGCACGACGCCGCGCCGGATCTGATCGAGCTCGATCGACTCGAACAGCGCCTTGAAGTTGCCTTCGCCGAAGCCCTGATTGCCCTTGCGCTGGATGATCTCGAAGAAGATCGGGCCGATCTGGTTCTCGGTGAAGATCTGCAGCAGCAGGTCTTCCTTTGCGCCGTCGATCAGGATCTTGCGCTTCTTCAGCTCGTCGATCGGTTCGCCGTGATCGGGCACGCGGCGGTCGACGAGCTCGTAATACGTGTCGATCGTGTCGAGCAGCTTGATGTTCGACGCGCGCAGGCCATCGACGGTGCGATAGATGTCGTTCGAGCCGAGCGCGATGTGCTGGATGCCTTCGCCGTGATAGGCGTCGAGGTATTCCTGAATCTGGCCGGCCGTCTCCGAGCCTTCTTCGTTGATCGGGATGCGGATCTTGCCGCACGGCGACGTCATCGCCTTCGACTTCACGCCCGTCACCTTGCCTTCGATGTCGAAGTAGCGGATCTCGCGGAAATTGAAGAGCCGCTCGTAGAACGAGGCCCATTCCTGCATACGGCCGCGATGGACGTTGTGCGTCAGGTGGTCGATATAGGTGAGGCCGTGGCCGGCCGGGTTCTGGTCCGCGCCGGGGATCGGCTCGAAGTCGACGTCATAGATGTCGATGTCGCCGATGCTGCCCGGTTGCGCGCCGTTCTTGCCGCGCCAGCGGTCGACGAAGTAGATCAGCGAATCGCCGATGCCCTTGATCGCGGGGATGTTCAGCTCCATCGGGCCGGTCTTGTTGTCGAAGCCCCAGGCGCCGAGTTCGAGCGCGTGCTTGTACGCCTTCGCGGCGTCCTGCACGCGAAACGCAATCGCGCAGATCGACGGGCCGTGCAGGCGGGTGAAACGTTGCGCGAACGAATCCGGCTCGCCGTTGACGATGAAGTTGATGCCGCCCTGGCGGTACAGCGTCACGTCCTTGTGGCGATGCCGCGCGATCGCGGTGAAGCCCATTTGCTCGAACAATTTGCCGAGCGCCTTCGGGTCCGGCGCGGTGTATTCGATGAATTCGAAACCGTCGGTGCCGACGGGGTTGTCCCAGGTTTGGACTTGCATCTGCGTCTCCTAACTAGCCCGGCGCGAGCCGTATTGAATAAACGCAAGTGTAGAGCGGCGAGGGCGGCGGAAACTTGCGAACTTAATCGACCGTGACTACGATGGCGCAATTTACTGCCTCTATTAAAGAGATTCAGGACGGAAAATGGCTGCCATCGAACTCGACGCCGTCGACAGGCGAATTCTTGCGGTCCTTCAGGAGAATGGACGGTTGTCGAATCAGGACATCGCCGACCGGGTGAACTTGTCGCCGAGCCCTTGCCTGCGGCGCATCCGGAGGCTCGAGGAGAGCGGGGTGATTCGCGGCTACGTCGCGCTGCTCGACGCGCAGAAGCTCGGGCTCGACCTGCTCGCGTACGTGAACGTGCGGCTCGAAAAGCGCGGCAGCCCCGCGGATAGCCTGTCCGGGAAGCGCGGCGAAGCGGCGATGCGCGCGGGTACGACGCACGCGGAACTGTTCAAGGCGTCGGTGCAGACCTGGCCGGAGGTCGTCGCCTGCCATGCGATGGCGGGCGACATGGATTATCTGCTGCGCGTACAAGTCGAGGACATGGCTCACTTTTCGCGCTTCGTGCAGGACCAGTTGCTGCACCATCCGTCGGTGATCGATGTGAAGACGAGTTTTTCGCTGGAGCGCATCAAGGAGACGACGGCGCTGCCGATTCTGTGAGCGGGCCGCCGCAACGAAGCAACGAAAACGGGCGGCCGAAGCCGCCCGCGTCCGAGTGAAACGAGAACCGCCGATTACACGGCGATATCGGACGGCACCATCGATTCGATGAACTGCGTCGTGCGCCGCATCTGGCGCTTGATCGCGTAGTCGAACACCGCGGCTTGCTCCTGCAGCATTTCCGCGATGATGCTGGTTTGGTCGGCGGGCGGCAGCGTCAGGTAGGCATCGGCTTCGCCGTACGCGTATTCGATCTTCATGCCTGATTTCTTCGCGATGTGCATCATCGTCGAGTTGCGCGACAGGCAGTGCATATAGAGCTGGCTGACGTGCGTATTGCGGCTGCGGATCGCGGCGCGCTCGAAGAGCTTCGTGCCGATGCCGGCGCCGCGCGAACTTTCGAGCACCGAGACGCCGAATTCCGCCGTGCGCTTGTCGCCTTCGGCCGGCAAGTAGGCCAGATGGCCGACGCCCACCAGTTCCAATTCGTGGTTGAAGACGCCGAACACGGTATCGCGCGAGAAGTCGATCGTGCGGACGTAGTTTTCGATGACGTGATCCGGCACGATTTGGCCGAATCGCAGCAGACGGTCATCCGAAGCGAGCGCGAGAAAGTGCGTGAGCAGACGTTCACGGTCATTGGACGTCAGTTCCCGGACGAGAGCCGGCCCGCGAACAGCAGCTTGCAACGGACGATCGGAGGTCTCGATCGGCTCGGTGGTGCGGTTACGGTGCAGTTTCTTCATGGGTTCTCCTATGTCGGCGCGAGCTAGCGCTTGAGCTGTCGGCCGGAGTGAGTGCATCGGCACTGACTTCGGCAACATGCAGAGCACTGACTCGGGGTCCATGCAAAGCTCGTCATGCAGCGGCATTGCTGCAACGCAATATGCATTTTAACTAAAACGGAGCTGGCGACCTAGGGAAAACCCGTATCTCGGTTGAGGGTAGCTTCTAAACTTTGTGGAAATGTGATCTAAGCTATTGTTTTATATGAATATGACGAGTGTGTTGTGTAATTGCACAACACGCTGCTCCGTCGATCTGGCGCGACCTGGCAATTGCTGCCGTGCAAGATCAACCCTTGTCGAGCAGCCCATTCTCGAGAACGCTCACGACTTGCTCGGCAAACTCGCTATACCCCAGCCGTCCGCCCGGCTTGAGCCAGGTGAAGGTCCAGTTGATCATGCCGAACACCATCATCGTGAGCGCGGTTTGGTTTTCCTTCGTCGCGCGCTCCGGATAGGCACGGGCAAGCTGGCGGGCAAACGCGGCGACGATGTCGCGCTGGCGATCGAGCACGATCTCGCGCTGCGTCTCGACCAGATATTTGACGTCGTTCAGAAGCGCGACGTGGCGGCTGTGCGAAGTCTCGTATTCTGCTAGAAAGGCGCGCACCAGCTCCGCGAAGGTCTCGCGTTCGGATAGCCCGCGCCGCTGGCTCGAGCCCTCGACCTCGGCGATGATCAGCATCAGCCGTTTCGTGTAGCGGTCGAGCAGGTCGAAGAGGATCGCTTCCTTGCTCTCGTAATAGTGATAGAGGCGCGCCTTCGACGTGCCGCTCGCCGCGGCGAGATCCGCCATCGACGTGCTCGGGTAGCTGGTTTGTGCAAACTTTGCCGCTGCGAGTTCGAGGATTTGCTCGCGCTGGGATTCGTGATCGGGTGCTCGGGTGCGGGCCATGACTTAGGGCGCAGAATCGTTGCTGCGTTGTTGTTATTGGGGGGCGACGGCGCGGCATGCGTCGCCGGCTGCGCGCAGTTCCAGCGTGCGCCAGTTCGACGCGTTCGGCAACTCGCCGCGCAGCTCGATGCGCCCGGCTGCGGCGGCTTCGCGGCAACGCCAGAGCGCGACGGAGTCGCTGACGAGGAAACCCACGTCCGCCACCATCAGTTCGGAGGCGACGCGCGCGGCGACCTGCCATGTGGCGCTCGCGCGGTCGACGAGAATCGCGTCGAGTTCGGCGAAGCTGCCGCTTTTGAACGTGTTGTCCTGCCAGCGGCGGGTTTCCGCATTCGCCTGCTTGACCTCCTGCCACTCGAGCGCGAGACGGCCGATGCGCAGCACGGAGAGCGGCGCGGCGTCGGCGAGCTTCGCGCCCAGAATCTCGGAGCTGAACATGCCGACCGCGGTCGCACGGTCGGAGCGCGCCGTTTTCAGCGCGCCGGCGCCGAGATCGTCGATCGAAAGACGCACTTCGTTGATCCGCTGCGGCACGTTGCGCAGGTGATAGGCGACGCGACGCAGCATCAACTGGTCGCCGGCGCTCTGTGCGTGCCAAATGACGACAGGCGCATCCGTGCTGACGAGCCGTTCGATGCGTGCGGCCTCGGCGTCGAGTTCGCGGGCGAAATCGATGCGCGTATCGTCGTCGAACACGCGTTCCCAGAACGCCCTGCGAACGTCGGGCGTATCGTCGGCGCCGCGCAGCGGGCCGATGGCGAGATCGTCGCGCAGCACGACGACTTCGTCGCTTCGTCCTGCTTGCAGAAGGGCGATGCGCAAGGCTTCGGCGGCCGAGTCGCCATGGATGACGTGGATTGTGCTCATCGAGATAGCGGGTGAGGCCGCTCGCTGGCCGGACCCGTTGGTCCGGCCAGCGAGCGGCCCCTTTAAGCGATCGCGCGACCGTGAAAGCCGGCGGCCGAGGGAGCGCTCGCGACGCTCAGCGCTCGTCGTAGCTCACGACGACCTTGTCGCTGACCGGATGGCACTGGCACGTCAGTACGAAACCATCGGCGATTTCCTGCTCTTCGAGCGTGTAGTTCTTCTCCATCCGCACTTCGCCTTCGATCACCTTCGCGCGGCACGTGCAGCACACGCCGCCCTTGCACGCGTAGGGCAGCGCGAGGCCGGCGCGCAGGCCGACGTCGAGCAGGCTCACGCCTTCATACGGCAGGCGCAGCTTGCGCCGCTTGCCGTCGAGGACGATTTCGAGATCCGCGGCCGGCGTGCTTTCCGTGATTTCGACGACCGGTGCGCCTGCCTGCGGCAGCGGGGTGCCGAAGCGCTCGACATGGATTTTCTCTTGCGCGAGGCCGGCGGCCTTGAGCGCGGCTTCGGCCGCATCCATCATCGGCGCGGGGCCGCAGATGAACGCTTCGTCGATCGCGGCTGCGGGAATGAGTTCTTCGAGGAATGCCGCGCACTTCGGCTGATCGAGCACGCCGTTGAAAAGCTCGACGTCCTGCACATCGTCGGATAGCACGTGGTACAGCACCAAGCGGTTCATGAAGCGGTTCTTCAGGTCTTCGAGCTCTTCGGCGAACATGATCGCGTCGACGCTGCGGTTGCCGTAGATCAGCGTGAACGTGCTGCGCGGCTCGATTTCGAGCGTCGTTTTGATGATCGCGAGCACCGGCGTGATGCCCGAGCCGCCCGAGAACGCGACGTACTGCTTGCCCTGATCGGCGTTCAGGTGCGTGAAGAAGCGGCCGTCGGGCGTCATCACGTCGATCGTGTGACCGGGCTGGAGCGTATCGAACGCGAAGTTCGAGAAGCGCCCGCCGCGCACGCGCTTGATGCCGATGCGCAGCTCGCCGTCGCGATCGTAGTCGGTGACGCCGACGCAGATCGAATACGAGCGGCGCGTCTCCTCGCCGTCGATGTGGGTCTTCAGCGTGACGAACTGGCCTTGCGTGAAGCGGTATTGCTCGCGCAGCTCGACGGGGATTTCGAACGAGACCGACACCGCGTCGGCGGTTTCGGGGCGCACCTCGCGGATGCGCAGCGGATGGAATTGCGGGGTCGCCATATTCAGTAGGGTTTGAAGTAGTCGAAGGGTTCTCGGCAATCGAAGCAGCGGTAGAGCGCCTTGCAGGCGGTCGAGCCGAATTGCGCGAGACGCTCGGTGTGCGCGGAGCCGCAGCGCGGGCAGGCGGGCGCCGCCATCGGGCGCGGCGCGAAGCGGACGACCTTTTCGGCGGCGGCGCTCGAGCCGCTGCCGCATTGGCCCGTTGGCGGTGCGATGCCGTAGGCGCGGAGCTTGTCTTTGGCTTCTTCCGTCATCCAGTCGGTCGTCCACGCCGGGGCGAGCACGGTTTCGATCCGGTACGGCGCCAGCTCGGCGACGTCGAGCGCATGCGCGACGTCCTCGGCGATTTGCGACATCGCCGGGCAGCCGGAGTACGTCGGCGTGATGACGACTTCGAGCACGCCGTCCGTGGCGCGGCCGACGTTGCGCAAGATGCCCAGCTCGCGAATCGAGACGACCGGAATCTCGGGGTCCGGTACCGATTCGAGCACGGACCAGGCACGCTCGAGCACGGCGTCGGAAGCGAGAGGGGCGGTCGATGTCATCGTTGAAACTCCATTTGCCGTGGGCGTCGTCAGCCCGCTGATTACCAAGTCGCGCCCGGATGCTGACGGGCGATGCTCTGCATCGTCGCGAGCAGGTAGCCCATGTGCTCGGAATGCTCGCCGTGCTTGCCGGTCGTGATGTGCTTGACCGGCTCGGGCAGCGCGAGGGTCGCTTCCTCGAGCGCGGCCCGCACGTCTTCGAGCCACACCGCTTCAAAGTCGGCGATGTTCGGGCCGATGCCCGCTGCGGCGACGGTTTCCTCGACCGCATCGGTCGCGAAGAATTCGCGCGTGTAGGGCATCAGGTAGTCGAGCGCTGCTTGCGCGCGGCGATGCGATTCATCGGTGCCGTCGCCGAAACGGATCAGCCATTCGCGCGCGTGATGCAGGTGGTAACGCGTTTCCTTGATCGACTTCGACGCGATCGCGGCCAATTGCGCATCGCTCGACGCTTCGAGCGCCGTCCACACGTGCGCCATCAGCGCGGCGTAGAGGAAGTTGCGTACGATCGTCACCGCGTAGTCGTTCTCGGCGCGCGCGGTGCCGCTGAGCGGCCCGTAGTGCGGCAGCTCGGCGAACGTGTAGTTCGCGAACTCGCGCTCGGCGCGCCAGTACGCGTAGTGGTCTTCGGTCTTGTTCGCGCCGGTGAGCGCCAGGTCGAGCACCGCCGCGTGCGAGTACAGCAGGCGCGCCTGACCGATCAGGTCGAGGCTCATATTGGTGAGCGCGATATCTTCTTCGAGAACCGGGCCATGGCCGCACCATTCGGCGTTGCGCTGTCCGAGGATCAGCGCGTTGTCCGCGAGGCGCAGCACGTACGAGAGATGTTGGGGCGTCGTGTTCATGGCGCGCTTACATGTGGTTGACTTCGTCGGGCAGCGTATAGAACGTCGGATGGCGGTAGATCTTGTCGCCGGCCGGCTCGAACAGCTCAGCCTTCTCGTTCGGATCGGACGCCGTGATCGCCGACGACGGCACCACCCAGATGCTCACGCCTTCCTGGCGGCGCGTGTAGACGTCGCGCGCCATGCGCAGCGCCATCGAGGCGTCGGCGGCATGCAGGCTTCCGCAGTGCTTGTGGTCGAGCCCTTGCTTGCTGCGCACGAACACTTCCCAAATCGGCCATTCCTTGTTCATCGAAACTCTCCTAATCCTCTGATTTAAGCGGCTTCCTGATGCGCACGGCGGCGCTGCTTTTCCGCGTGCGCGAGGGCCGCTTCGCGGACCCAGGCGCCGTTTTCGTGTGCCTTCACGCGCGTGGCAAGGCGCTCTTTGTTGCACGGGCCGTCACCATTCACGACGCGCCAGAATTCTTCCCAGTCGATCGTGCCGTAGTCGTAATGGCCGCGCGCTTCGTTCCATTTGAGATCCGGGTCCAGCAGCGTGACGCCGAGCACCTTCGCCTGCTCGACCGTCGCATCGACGAACTTCTGACGCAGGTCGTCGTTCGTGATGCGCTTGATGCCCCATTTCGCCGATTGGTTGCTATGGACCGAATCCTTGTCGCTCGGCCCGAACATCATCAGCACCGGCCACCACCAGCGGTCCACCGCCTGCTGCACCAATTCGCGCTGCGCGTCGGTGCCGCTCATCATCGCGAGCAGGGCGTCGAAGCCTTGGCGCTGGTGGAACGATTCCTCCTTGCAGACGCGGATCATCGCGCGCGCATAGGGGCCGTACGTGCAGCGGCACAGCGGGATCTGGTTCATGATCGCGGCGCCGTCGACGAGCCAGCCGATCACGCCGACGTCTGCCCAGGTCGGCGTCGGATAGTTGAAGATGCTCGAATACTTGGCCTTGCCCGAGTGCAACGCGTCGACCAGTTGATCGCGCGAGACGCCGAGTGTTTCGGCCGCGCTATACAAATAGAGACCGTGGCCCGCTTCGTCCTGCACCTTCGCGAGCAGGATCGCCTTGCGCTTCAGGCTCGGTGCGCGGGTGATCCAGTTGCCTTCCGGCAGCATGCCGACGATCTCCGAATGCGCGTGCTGCGAGATCTGGCGCACGAGCGTCTTGCGGTAGGCGTCGGGCATCCAGTCCTGCGGTTCGATTTTTCCGTCGGCTTCCATCACGGCGTCGAAGCGGGCTTGCAGTTCGGGCGAATCGGCGGCGGCGTCGAGCGGGGCGACGTTGCCGGGGATGTCGAGGGATTGCGTATACATGGGGAACGCTCTCGTCCGAAGTTGTCGTTGCTGGAGTATAAATCAACCGACCGGTCGGTTAATAAATTATTTTGAGTTTTTTGCGGTCAGACCGGCGGTGTGTCCGGCAAGCGAACGCCTGCATTCGGCGGATTGACATAGGAACGGAGCACAGTAACGAGTTCGGACCGCGCGAACGCGCAAAAAAGGGCCGGGCTGGCCTCACCGGCTCGTGCAAAAAGTCCGGCAAACATGCACCATAGGTGCCTTGAGAAAATCGCTCGTCCAACTTCTTTGAACCGCACGTCCATCATGACTCAGGCTCCTTCCTCCGCTCCCCCCCTTCCCCTCGACATGATCATCTTCGGCGGAGGCGGGGATTTGTCCGCGCGCAAGCTGTTGCCGGCGCTCTATATGGCGCACCTGCACGGCAATCTGCCGCCGGAGACGCGGATCATCGCCGTCGGCCGCAAGGACTGGACGCACGAGCAATACCTTGCCTTCATGGACGAGCACTCGCGTCCGTTCGTCGACAAAGAGGCGCTCGATCCGCAAGCGTGGGACAAATTCCTCGCACTGTTCGCGTACGTGCGAATCGACATCGGTGCCGCCGGCGACTACTCGCGCCTTTGCGCGACGGCTCGCCGCGGCGCTCAGCGCGTGTTCTATCTCGCGACCTCGCCCGAACTCTTCACGACGATCTGCGACAACCTCTCGGCCTGCGGCCTGTGCGATGACAAGGCGCGCGTCGTGCTCGAAAAGCCGCTCGGCCATGATTTCGAGTCGGCGCAGGCGATCAACGCGGCGGTCGGGCGCCATTTCAGCGAATCGCAGATCTATCGGATCGACCACTACCTCGGCAAGGAAACCGTGCAGAACCTGATGGTGCTGCGCTTCGGCAACGCGATTTTCGGTCCGCTCTGGCAGGCGCCGTATATCAAGAGCGTGCAGATCACGGTGGCCGAGACGGTCGGCGTCGGTAGTCGCGCAGGTTTCTACGACCAGACGGGCGCGTTGCGCGACATGGTCCAGAACCACTTGCTGCAGCTCTTGTGCATCGTCGCGATGGAGCCGCCCGTGTCGCTCGACCCGGATGCCGTGCGCGACGAAAAGCTGAAAGTGCTTCGCTCGCTGCGACGCATGTCCGTGGCCGACATCGCGCGCGATACCGTGCGTGCGCAATACATGGCGGGCGCGGTCGACGGCGAGCCGGTGAAGGGCTATCTCGAAGAAGACAACGTGCCGGCCGGCAGCGGCACGGAAACGTTCGTCGCGCTGCGGGCGCAGATCAACAATTGGCGCTGGGCCAACGTGCCGTTTTTCCTGCGCACCGGTAAGCGTCTGCCGAAGCGGCACTCCGAGATCGTCATCGAGTTCGCGGATATGCCGTTTTCGATTTTCCCGACCGGTCCTCGCAACTATGGCAACCGTCTCGTGATCCAGCTGCAGCCGGAGGAGTCGATCCAGTTGCAGATGCTCGCCAAGGAGCCGGGCAGCGGCATGCACATGCTGCCGGTCAACCTGAATCTCGATCTCCAGCAGGCCATGACCGGACGTCGCGCGGAAGCCTACGAGCGCTTGCTGATCGACGTGATCCGCGGGCGCCTGACGCACTTCATGCGTCGCGACGAGGTCGAAGCGGCGTGGGCGTGGGTCGAGCCGATTATCGACGGCTGGAAGGAACTGGCTGACCGGCCGCGCAACTACACGGCGGGCACCTATGGGCCGGCGGCATCGTCGGCGTTGATGGCGCGCGAAAACATGTCGTGGGCCGAAGAGGTGTAAGGCGCGACGCGCCTTAACGCCGAGGAGGGGCCAGGCTTCCCGTCAGGAAGGCTGGCCCCTTCGCATTTCAGGGTGCTGCGCCCCACGACACGAGCACCTTGTAGATGCCGCGCGCGTATTGATCGCGCGGCTGCGGACTCTCGGAGTGATAGGCGCCGATCGCCTTCCAGGTGTTGCCGTAGCGAATCATCTTCTGCTTGAGAATCCACGCGGCCACGTAGACGTTCACGCACGCATCCTTTAGCGCGTTTGGCGGAACGCCGTAGCGGCGCAGCTCGCCGAAATGGACCGAGTTGATTTGCGCCTGACCGACATCGATGCTGCCGTCCGAATTGCGATGTACGGCGTCCGGATTGCCCTTGGACTCGAACCAGGCGATCGCGCGCAGGATCACCGGGTTCACGCCTTGATAGGCGCCGGCGCGGGCGAAGCAATCGTCGTCGGCATAGCTCAGCGCCGGCAGCGCGAAGCCGAACAGGGCAAGTAGCGCAGCGATGCCGGCGCGGCGCACGCGCGGCGATGCGAATAGCGAATTCATGGCGGACCTCGGCTCTGTGCGGTGCGTTAGTGCCACATGGCGACGGACACGGCGCCCGCCGCAACGTGCCGGTCACGCGAAGGCGACTGCAGGAGCGCGTCGAGCTGCGTTTCCACGTTCGCCAGATAGGCGTGCGATTCGTCGCTGACCACCATGCGAACCTGCATCTCCGGTGCTTTTTTCACCGGGGCGCGGCGTCCTTTCTTCGAATGGCGATTTTCCGCAGGCGCAGCTGCGGGCGCGTCCTCGTCGCTGTCACCTGCGGGCGGCGGCAACGATGCAAAGGATGGAATCGGGGGGAACACTTGGTTCGGCGCGGCCGTCGCCGTGGTCGGCTTGATCGCGAACGGTTTCGACGCGTCGCTCTGGCTCGTCGCGGCTTGGGCATCGTCGGCGGGCGGCGCGGCGCACGCTGTACCGCACGCTAGTGCGGCGATGGAGATGATGATTCGGAACATGGCGAAGGCTCCCCCGGGTTACTCGGTCGGCTTGACCTGGACGCTGTACGGCTGACAACTGCCGACGGCGACGTTTTCGAGTCGAATGGCGGCGGTCCGCTGCGGCGAGATTCCGCGCTTCACGGACTGATTCAGATACGCGAAGTCCTGCGGAAGCGCGGCGACGACGATGGTCGTCGGCTGCGGCTGCTTCGACGCCACGGTGCCCACCTTGGCAAGCACCTCGGTGAGTTGGGGATCGCGGGCGCCTAGCGCGTCGGCCGGGATCACGAAATCGACGATCTTCTTGGGTCCTGTGGCCGCCGCGCTAACGTTTGCGCTGGCGTCCGGATGCTGCGACTGGAATTGAGCGCACCCGGATAGGGCCGCCACGATGACGAGGCCGATAAGCAGTTTCACGTGTCTCTCCCACGATTAGAGGTGTCTTATCGGCAGGCGCGGCGAATGATTTACCCCTCGACGCAAACGATTGCCGTGGGATAAGGGAGACAGGTCGTTATTTGTGAAGCACTTGTTTTTAAGCGTTTCCATAACAAGGCTTCGAACGCGCAATCGTGTGATGAAAACACGGCCGTTTGACACCTGAATGGCAGTTCTCCGGCGAGTGACGTAAACGCGGGCCCATCAGGCACAATCGGCGTTTCGCCCGAAACCGACGCCATCCGAATGACCTTTCGCTTCCGTAAATTCATCGCCCTGGGCGCCACGCTGTTCGGCGCCGCATTGTTCTCGCAATTGCCCGCGATCCCCTGCGCGGTCGCGGCCGACGCGCCTTCCCACTGGGTGACGTCCTGGGCCACCGCGCTCCAGCCGATTCCGAACCGAGCCGACTTGCCGCCGCTTTATCGCGCGCCGGAAGTGGCGGCGCGCACGGTGCGGCAAATTGTTTTCCCGACCTTGTCCGGGCGCGGAGTGCGCGTTCACATCAGCAACGCGTACGGCAGGGAGCCGTTGGTGCTGGAAGATGTGCAGATTGCGCAGTCCGCCGGCGGGGCCGCGCTGAGGGCCGGCAGCTCGATGCAGGTGACGTTTGGCGGACGCAAATCCGTAGCGGTGCCGCCTGGAGGGGAGTTGGATAGCGACCCGGTTGCGATGGAAGTCAGCGCGGGTGCGCCTTATGTGATCAGTTCCTATATGGGGCAGCAACAGACTCTGACGGTATGGCACCGCGTTTCGAACCAGGTCAACTACGTGTCGACGGCTGGCAACCACGCTGCTGATGCCGGCGCGGACGCCTATCGGACGAAATTCACCCAGTACGCGTGGGTGACGGCGTTGACAGTCGATGCGCCCTCATCGGCTGCCATCGCTGCGATCGGCGACTCGATTACCGATGGCATGCGCTCGAGCCTGAATCGAAATCAGCGCTGGCCGGACGCGTTTTCCCGCCGCCTAGCCGAGTCGGGGAAGGGCTCGACCTCGATCCTGAATCTGGGAATTAGCGGCAATCGGCTGCTGAGCGACTCCCCGTGCTACGGCGATGCGCTCGTGCGCCGCTTCGACCGCGACGTGCTCGCCCACCCAGGCGTGAAGGCGGTCGTGCTGCTGATCGGGATCAACGACATCAACTTCCCGGCGATGCCGCCGCGCGCCGGCCTCGACTGCGATTTCCCGCACACGCCGGTGACAGCGCAGAGTTTGATCGCCGGCTATCAGCAGGTGATTGCGGCGGCGCATCGGCATGGGCTGCGGATCTTCGGCGCCACACTGACACCCGCGTCGCTGCCCCGCGATCGCGAGGAGATTCGCTTGGCGGTCAACCGGTGGATTCGGACGAGCGGCGCGTTCGATGGCGTGGTGGATTTCGACGGCGCGGTGCGCGATCCGGCCCGGCCGGATCGCCTCTTGCCGCGCTACGACAGCGGCGACCACATCCACCCGAGCGATGTGGGCTACGCGGCAATGGCGGAGGCAGTCCCGCTTGCGGCGGTCACGGAAGCGGCGCACCGCTGAGCGGGCGAAAAAAGTTGCGTCACACCCTTGTCACGGAGCGATGGTTGGCCTACTATTCGGGTCCTCGCTTTTTTGAAGCGAGCGCCGCTGCAGAAACCAGCGGCCGCAACGTCAGCGAGATTTAAGCGAATGCAAAAAATCAGTTGACGAAGCGAAAAAGGTTCTTCATAATCTCGTTTCTCTGCTGCTGATGCAGCGACGCAAGACGGTAGCGAAGTTCGGTGCTGTTGCGCGATGCGATCTTTAACAATTTACAGCCGATAAGTGTGGGCGCTTGATGGCGATGCGAGGCGGATCTTTCGGGGTCTGCTCCAAGCAAAAGTATCAAGTCTCACACAGTATTAGAGGAAGGTTTATCCGTCGAAAGATGGATTAATCATCGTCAGTACGTTGAGTGAGCGACCGGTTCTACGGAACCGAAAACAGTAACAGGCATTGAACTGAAGAGTTTGATCCTGGCTCAGATTGAACGCTGGCGGCATGCCTTACACATGCAAGTCGAACGGCAGCACGGGGGCAACCCTGGTGGCGAGTGGCGAACGGGTGAGTAATACATCGGAACGTGTCCAGTAGTGGGGGATAGCCCGGCGAAAGCCGGATTAATACCGCATACGATTTTAGGATGAAAGCGGGGGACCGAAAGGCCTCGCGCTATTGGGGCGGCCGATGGCAGATTAGCTAGTTGGTGGGGTAAAGGCCTACCAAGGCGACGATCTGTAGCTGGTCTGAGAGGACGACCAGCCACACTGGGACTGAGACACGGCCCAGACTCCTACGGGAGGCAGCAGTGGGGAATTTTGGACAATGGGGCAACCCTGATCCAGCAATGCCGCGTGTGTGAAGAAGGCCTTCGGGTTGTAAAGCACTTTTGTCCGGAAAGAAATCCTTGGCCCTAATATGGCTAGGGGATGACGGTACCGGAAGAATAAGCACCGGCTAACTACGTGCCAGCAGCCGCGGTAATACGTAGGGTGCGAGCGTTAATCGGAATTACTGGGCGTAAAGCGTGCGCAGGCGGTTCGCTAAGACCGATGTGAAATCCCCGGGCTTAACCTGGGAACTGCATTGGTGACTGGCGGGCTAGAGTATGGCAGAGGGGGGTAGAATTCCACGTGTAGCAGTGAAATGCGTAGAGATGTGGAGGAATACCGATGGCGAAGGCAGCCCCCTGGGCCAATACTGACGCTCATGCACGAAAGCGTGGGGAGCAAACAGGATTAGATACCCTGGTAGTCCACGCCCTAAACGATGTCAACTAGTTGTTGGGGATTCATTTCCTTAGTAACGTAGCTAACGCGTGAAGTTGACCGCCTGGGGAGTACGGTCGCAAGATTAAAACTCAAAGGAATTGACGGGGACCCGCACAAGCGGTGGATGATGTGGATTAATTCGATGCAACGCGAAAAACCTTACCTACCCTTGACATGGACGGAACCCTGCTGAAAGGTGGGGGTGCTCGAAAGAGAACCGTCGCACAGGTGCTGCATGGCTGTCGTCAGCTCGTGTCGTGAGATGTTGGGTTAAGTCCCGCAACGAGCGCAACCCTTGTCCTTAGTTGCTACGCAAGAGCACTCTAAGGAGACTGCCGGTGACAAACCGGAGGAAGGTGGGGATGACGTCAAGTCCTCATGGCCCTTATGGGTAGGGCTTCACACGTCATACAATGGTCGGAACAGAGGGTCGCCAAGCCGCGAGGTGGAGCCAATCCCAGAAAACCGATCGTAGTCCGGATTGCACTCTGCAACTCGAGTGCATGAAGCTGGAATCGCTAGTAATCGCGGATCAGCATGCCGCGGTGAATACGTTCCCGGGTCTTGTACACACCGCCCGTCACACCATGGGAGTGGGTTTTACCAGAAGTGGCTAGTCTAACCGCAAGGAGGACGGTCACCACGGTAGGATTCATGACTGGGGTGAAGTCGTAACAAGGTAGCCGTATCGGAAGGTGCGGCTGGATCACCTCCTTTCTCGAGCTTAACGCGTCAAAGTTAAGCGCTCACGCTTATCGGCTGTAGATAAAGACAGGCTTAAGGGGTCTGTAGCTCAGTCGGTTAGAGCACCGTCTTGATAAGGCGGGGGTCGTTGGTTCGAATCCAACCAGACCCACCAATTGTCTGCGGTGGCTGGAGCTCGGAACCCTTGGAGTGTCAGGTACGGGGGGATTAGCTCAGCTGGGAGAGCACCTGCTTTGCAAGCAGGGGGGTCGTCGGTTCGATCCCGTCATCCTCCACCAATCACTAATGATAAGGACTTGATCCGAGTGAGGATCGAGTGTTTGTCATTGGCGATTGAGCCAGTCAGAGCGGTAAGTGAAAGCTTATCGGCTGTCGTTCTTTAACAATCAGGAAGAAGTAGTAATGGATAGCGAAAGCGCTTAGAGATGGGCGTGGACGCTATCTGGGTTGTGATTGTATCGATGTATCTCAAGATGATTCGAACTTAATGTTCGGCTCAATTGGAATACGGCACAACGCGAAAACTCAACCTATGACGGGTGTGCTTGGAAGCGGACGCGAAAGCGCAAGCGAGCGAGACGCACTAGTTATAGGGTCAAGCGAACAAGTGCATGTGGTGGATGCCTTGGCGATCACAGGCGATGAAGGACGCGGTAGCCTGCGAAAAGCTTCGGGGAGCTGGCAAACAAGCTTTGATCCGAAGATGTCCGAATGGGGAAACCCGGCCCGTATGGGTCATCCTAGACTGAATACATAGGTCTAGTGAAGCGAACGCGGTGAACTGAAACATCTAAGTAACCGCAGGAACAGAAATCAACCGAGATTCCCAAAGTAGTGGCGAGCGAAATGGGATCAGCCTTGTACCTTTTATCTTAGTTGTTAGCCGAACGCTCTGGAAAGTGCGGCCATAGCAGGTGATAGCCCTGTAGGCGAAAACAGTTAGGAAGAACTAGGGGTACGACAAGTAGGGCGGGACACGTGAAATCCTGTCTGAAGATGGGGGGACCATCCTCCAAGGCTAAATACTCGTGATCGACCGATAGTGAACCAGTACCGTGAGGGAAAGGCGAAAAGAACCCCGGGAGGGGAGTGAAATAGATCCTGAAACCGCATGCATACAAACAGTCGGAGCCTCGCAAGGGGTGACGGCGTACCTTTTGTATAATGGGTCAGCGACTTACGTTCAGTAGCAAGCTTAACTGATTAAGGCAGGCGTAGCGAAAGCGAGTCCGAATAGGGCGTTCAGTTGCTGGGCGTAGACCCGAAACCAAGTGATCTATCCATGGCCAGGTTGAAGGTGCGGTAACACGTACTGGAGGACCGAACCCACTAACGTTGAAAAGTTAGGGGATGAGCTGTGGATAGGGGTGAAAGGCTAAACAAACTTGGAAATAGCTGGTTCTCTCCGAAAACTATTTAGGTAGTGCCTCGTGTATCACCTTCGGGGGTAGAGCACTGTCATGGTTGAAGGGTCCATTGCGGATTACTTCGCCATAGCAAACTCCGAATACCGAAGAGTGCAATCACGGGAGACAGACATCGGGTGCTAACGTCCGGTGTCAAGAGGGAAACAACCCAGACCGCCAGCTAAGGTCCCCAAATATGGCTAAGTGGGAAACGAAGTGGGAAGGCTAAAACAGTCAGGAGGTTGGCTTAGAAGCAGCCATCCTTTAAAGAAAGCGTAATAGCTCACTGATCGAGTCGTCCTGCGCGGAAGATGTAACGGGGCTAAGCCATATACCGAAGCTGCGGATGCACATTTATGTGCATGGTAGGAGAGCGTTCCGTAAGCCTGCGAAGGTGCGTTGAAAAGCGTGCTGGAGGTATCGGAAGTGCGAATGCTGACATGAGTAGCGATAAAGGGGGTGAAAGGCCCCCTCGCCGTAAGCCCAAGGTTTCCTACGCAACGTTCATCGGCGTAGGGTGAGTCGGCCCCTAAGGCGAGGCAGAAATGCGTAGCTGATGGGAAGCAGGTCAATATTCCTGCACCATTGTTAAATGCGATGGGGGGACGGATCGCGGAAGGTTGTCCGGGTGTTGGACGTCCCGGTCGCTGCATTGGAGAAGGTGCTTAGGCAAATCCGGGCACAGGATTCAAGGGTGTGGCGCGAGCGACTTCGGTCGCGAAGCAATTGGAAGTGGTTCCAAGAAAAGCCTCTAAGCTTCAGTTTAACAATGACCGTACCGCAAACCGACACAGGTGGGCGAGATGAGTATTCTAAGGCGCTTGAGAGAACTCGGGAGAAGGAACTCGGCAAATTGGTACCGTAACTTCGGGATAAGGTACGCCCCTGTAGCTTGACTGGCCTGCGCCAGGAGGGTGAAGGGGTTGCAATAAACTGGTGGCTGCGACTGTTTAATAAAAACACAGCACTCTGCAAACACGAAAGTGGACGTATAGGGTGTGACGCCTGCCCGGTGCCGGAAGATTAAATGATGGGGTGCAAGCTCTTGATTGAAGTCCCGGTAAACGGCGGCCGTAACTATAACGGTCCTAAGGTAGCGAAATTCCTTGTCGGGTAAGTTCCGACCTGCACGAATGGCGTAACGATGGCCACACTGTCTCCTCCCGAGACTCAGCGAAGTTGAAGTGTTTGTGATGATGCAATCTCCCCGCGGCTAGACGGAAAGACCCCATGAACCTTTACTGTAGCTTTGCATTGGACTTTGAACCGATCTGTGTAGGATAGGTGGGAGGCTATGAAACCGGAACGCTAGTTTCGGTGGAGCCGTCCTTGAAATACCACCCTGGTTTGTTTGAGGTTCTAACCTTGGCCCGTGATCCGGGTCGGGGACAGTGCATGGTAGGCAGTTTGACTGGGGCGGTCTCCTCCCAAAGTGTAACGGAGGAGTACGAAGGTACGCTAGGTACGGTCGGAAATCGTGCTGATAGTGCAATGGCATAAGCGTGCTTAACTGCGAGACCGACAAGTCGAGCAGGTGCGAAAGCAGGTCATAGTGATCCGGTGGTTCTGTATGGAAGGGCCATCGCTCAACGGATAAAAGGTACTCTGGGGATAACAGGCTGATACCGCCCAAGAGTTCATATCGACGGCGGTGTTTGGCACCTCGATGTCGGCTCATCTCATCCTGGGGCTGTAGCCGGTCCCAAGGGTATGGCTGTTCGCCATTTAAAGAGGTACGTGAGCTGGGTTTAAAACGTCGTGAGACAGTTTGGTCCCTATCTGCCGTGGGCGTTGGATATTTGAAGGGGGCTGCTCCTAGTACGAGAGGACCGGAGTGGACGAACCTCTGGTGTACCGGTTGTCACGCCAGTGGCATCGCCGGGTAGCTATGTTCGGAAGAGATAACCGCTGAAAGCATCTAAGCGGGAAACTCGCCTTAAGATGAGATATCCCCGGGGACTTGATCCCCTTGAAGGGTCGTTCGAGACCAGGACGTTGATAGGTCGGGTGTGGAAGCGCAGTAATGCGTTAAGCTAACCGATACTAATTGCCCGTACGGCTTGATCCTATAACCAGTGCGTTTCTGTCGACCAGTGTTAGCGCTTCAGCGCTTACTCTGGTCCCATGCAGAGCAACACGCCCAAGGTTGAGATCAACCGCGTTGTGCACACAGTCACAACCCAATCCATTACACACCCTACTTCTTCCCAGATTGGCTGCGCCGCCTCAAGCGATGCAGCAACAAGTCATGCCTGATGACCATAGCGAGTTGGTACCACCCCTTCCCATCCCGAACAGGACCGTGAAACGACTCCACGCCGATGATAGTGCGGATGCCCGTGTGAAAGTAGGTAATCGTCAGGCTTCTCTATACGTCCACAACCCCACCCCTCAAAGGTGGGGTTGTGGCGTTTACGCGGTAAGGCTATAAGTGAGAGCGAACGATAGCCTGGGGCTCACATAGTGCTTGACATTGCGTCGATGTACCCCCATAATCGTCAGTTCTCTGCGGAGGGGTGCCCGAGTGGCTAAAGGGGGCAGACTGTAAATCTGTTGGCTTACGCCTACGTTGGTTCGAATCCAACCTCCTCCACCAGAATGCAAGCTGTAGCAGCGATAGGGAATCGGAAAGCCCTTGCGGGTGTAGCTCAATGGTAGAGCAGAAGCCTTCCAAGCTTACGACGAGGGTTCGATTCCCTTCACCCGCTCCAGTGTCAAGAAGTAGCGCCCATGTGGCTCAGTGGTAGAGCACTCCCTTGGTAAGGGAGAGGTCGGCAGTTCGATCCTGCCCATGGGCACCAGCAGGTAGTCAGTGATTGTTTGCGCGCGGCGCAACGTACGGAAAATCCTCTTAGGAGTCGAAAATGGCCAAGGGTAAGTTTGAGCGGACCAAGCCGCACGTGAACGTCGGCACGATCGGTCACGTTGATCATGGCAAGACCACGCTGACGGCAGCAATCACGACGGTGCTGACGGCGAAGTTCGGCGGCGAAGCGAAGGCGTACGACCAGATCGACGCGGCGCCGGAAGAAAAGGCGCGCGGCATCACGATCAACACGGCGCACGTCGAGTACGAGACGGCCAACCGCCACTACGCGCACGTTGACTGCCCGGGCCACGCTGACTACGTGAAGAACATGATTACGGGCGCGGCGCAGATGGACGGCGCGATCCTGGTGTGCTCGGCCGCCGACGGCCCGATGCCGCAAACGCGTGAGCACATCCTGCTGGCGCGTCAGGTTGGCGTGCCGTACATCATCGTGTTCCTGAACAAGTGCGACATGGTGGACGACGCCGAGCTGCTTGAGCTGGTGGAAATGGAAGTGCGCGAGCTGCTGTCGAAGTACGACTTCCCGGGCGACGACACGCCGATCATCAAGGGTTCGGCCAAGCTGGCGCTGGAAGGCGACAAGGGCGAGCTGGGTGAAGTGGCGATCATGAACCTGGCCGACGCGCTGGACACGTACATCCCGACGCCGGAGCGCGCGGTGGATGGCGCGTTCCTGATGCCGGTGGAAGACGTGTTCTCGATCTCGGGCCGCGGCACGGTGGTGACGGGTCGCGTGGAGCGCGGCGTGGTGAAGGTCGGCGAGGAAATCGAAATCGTCGGTATCAAGCCGACGGTGAAGACGACCTGCACGGGCGTGGAAATGTTCCGCAAGCTGCTGGACCAAGGTCAAGCGGGCGACAACGTGGGTATTCTGCTGCGCGGCACGAAGCGTGAAGACGTGGAGCGTGGCCAGGTTCTGGCCAAGCCGGGTTCGATCACGCCGCACACGCACTTCACGGCTGAAGTGTACGTGCTGAGCAAGGACGAAGGCGGCCGCCACACGCCGTTCTTCAACAACTATCGCCCGCAGTTCTACTTCCGTACGACGGACGTGACGGGTTCGATCGAGTTGCCGAAGGACAAGGAAATGGTGATGCCGGGCGACAACGTGTCGATCACGGTGAAGCTGATTGCGCCGATCGCGATGGAAGAAGGTCTGCGCTTCGCCATCCGCGAAGGTGGCCGTACCGTCGGCGCAGGTGTCGTCGCTAAGATCATCGAGTAAGAAGCCAGTTAATTCTCGTTGATCGGTAGTTTCGGGGTTGGCGATGTCGCTGACCCCAAAATGGTTTAGGGGTATAGCTCAACTGGCAGAGCGTCGGTCTCCAAAACCGAAGGTTGGGGGTTCGATTCCCTCTGCCCCTGCCAATTCTCGCGCCCACGTGGGCGCTCGTTAAGGTGTTATGGCGAATCCTTCCGTCGAAACTGTAAATACTTCCAGCGATAAATTGATGCTCATCGCGGGCGTATTGTTGGTCTTGGCCGGGTTCGTGGGGTTTTTCTGGCTCGGCGGCCAGGAGTGGTACGTTCGCGGCGCGGCTCTTGCCGTTGGGGTCATCGCCGGTGTCGTGGTTGGTCTTCTCTCCACCCCTGGTAAGGGTTTCATCGCATTCGCCAAAGACTCCTACAAGGAAGTCCGCAAAGTTGTGTGGCCCACGCGCAAGGAAGCCACGCAAACAACGCTCGTTGTCTTCGGCTTTGTGTTCGTGATGGCGGTGTTTCTTTGGATCAGCGACAAGTCCATTGAATGGGTGATTTTCTCGGCGATTCTGGGTTGGAAATGATATGAGCGATACTCCGGCATCCCCGAGCGGTAAACGTTGGTACGTCGTGCACGCCTACTCCGGTATGGAGAAGAGCGTGCAACGCGCGCTTCAAGAGCGCATCGAGCGTGCAGGCATGCAAGATAAGTTCGGCCAGATCCTCGTCCCGACGGAAGAGGTGGTCGAAGTGAAGGGTGGTCACAAGTCGGTGACCGAGCGTCGTTTCTTCCCCGGCTATGTACTGGTGGAAATGGAAATGACCGATGAAACCTGGCACCTCGTGAAAAACACGGCGAAGGTGACGGGCTTCGTAGGCGGGGCGCGCAATCGCCCGAGCCCGATTTCCCCGCGGGAAGTCGAGAAGATCATGTCGCAGATGCAGGAAGGTGTGGAGAAGCCGCGCCCGAAGACCCTGTTCGAAGTTGGCGAGATGGTTCGCGTGAAGGATGGTCCGTTCACGGACTTCAATGGCAGCGTCGAAGAAGTGAACTACGAAAAATCGCGCGTCCGTGTTTCTGTTACGATTTTCGGCCGCGCGACCCCTGTCGAACTCGAATTCGGCCAGGTCGAAAAGCTGTAATCGAATATTTTACGGATCGCGTCGAACGACGCGATCCGTCTTTCGCGCTTACGGTCCGCGTAATGGCCGTTGAGGAGCGTCAGTAGCCTTCACAGGCGAGCGCGCGTTACTACTCACCGAACGCTCATGCGTTCCAACGAGGTTTTCAACATGGCAAAGAAAATCATCGGCTTTATCAAGCTGCAGATTCCTGCAGGTAAAGCCAACCCGTCGCCGCCGGTCGGTCCGGCACTGGGCCAGCGCGGCCTGAACATCATGGAGTTCTGCAAGGCGTTCAACGCGCAGACTCAAGCGATGGAGCCGGGTCTGCCGGTTCCGGTCGTGATCACGGCATTCGCGGACAAGAGCTTCACGTTCATCCTGAAGACGCCGCCGGCTACGGTTTTGATCAAGAAGGCAGCGAAGATCGACAAGGGTTCGAGCAAGCCGCACACCGACAAGGTCGGCAAGATCACCCGCGCGCAAGCTGAAGAAATCGCCAAGACGAAGATGCCGGACCTTACGGCAGCTGATCTGGACGCAGCGGTTCGTACGATCGCTGGCAGCGCCCGCTCGATGGGCATCACCGTGGAGGGCGTGTAAATGGCTAAGCTTTCGAAGCGTCTGCAAGCATTTGCAAACAAGGTCGATCGCCAGAAGCTGTACCCGATCGACGACGCACTCGCGCTTGTCAAAGAGTGCGCGAGCGCCAAGTTCGACGAGTCGATCGACGTAGCAGTTCAGCTCGGCATCGATGCGAAGAAGTCGGATCAAGTGGTTCGTGGTTCCGTCGTTCTGCCGGCAGGTACCGGTAAGTCGGTTCGCGTCGCTGTTTTTGCGCAAGGCGAGAAGGCCGAGCAGGCAAAGGCCGCCGGCGCTGAAATCGTCGGCATGGAAGACCTGGCTGAGCAAATCAAAGCCGGCAACCTGAACTTCGACGTCGTGATCGCTTCGCCGGACACGATGCGCGTTGTCGGTACGTTGGGTCAGATCCTCGGCCCGCGCGGCCTGATGCCGAACCCGAAGGTCGGTACCGTGACGCCGGACGTGGCTACGGCAGTGAAGAACGCCAAGGCCGGTCAGGTGCAATTCCGCGTCGACAAGGCCGGTATCATCCACGCGACCATCGGCCGTGCATCGTTCGAGCCGAGCGCGCTGCGCACCAACCTGTCGGCGCTCGTCGAAGCGCTGCAGAAGGCGAAGCCGGCGACGAGCAAGGGCGTGTACCTGCGCAAGATCGCTTTGTCGAGCACGATGGGTGTTGGCGTGCGTGTCGATCAGGCTACGCTCGCAGCACAGTAAGAAATTCACCGTGCCGAGTCATCTCGGCGCGGTCTTAAGGGCTTTGGGCGGTCGCAAGATGGCAGTCAGCATCGAGCGGCCGGTTGTCAAAGACCGTTGGCGGAAGCGCAGCAGTCGGGTGTTTCCTTAATGCAAAGCCAACGCAGATGGCGAACCCGAAACAGTTTTGAAGTGATGAAGCCTGTTGTTGCTTGCAGTGATGCAGGCCACAACAGGTCGAAATACTCCTAAACCTCGGACGCCGTTGTTGAACGCGGTACACATGGCATTCCGCTGCGTGTATCGAATCTGGAGGTTAACCGTGCCACTGAACAAAGAAAGCAAGCAGGCCGTCGTCGCTGAGGTCTCCGCGCAAGTCGCGAAGGCCCAGACCGTCGTTCTGGCTGAGTATCGTGGGATCACGGTTGGCGATCTGACCAAGCTGCGCGCGAAAGCGCGCGAGCAACAGGTGTACCTGCGCGTGTTGAAGAACACGCTGGCGCGTCGCGCTGTTGAAGGTACTCCGTTTGCTCCGCTGGCAGAGCAGATGACTGGTCCGTTGATCTACGGCATCTCGGAAGATGCTATTGCCGCTGCTAAGGTCGTCAACGACTTCAGCAAGAGCAACGACAAGTTGATCATCAAGGCCGGTTCCTACGAAGGCAAGGTGATGGACAAGGCTGGCGTGCAAGCGCTTGCCAACATCCCGAGCCGCGAGGAACTGCTCTCCAAGCTGCTGTTCGTTATGCAAGCGCCTGTTTCCGGCTTTGCGCGCGCTCTGGCCGCGCTGGCAGAAAAGAAGCAAGGCGAAGCTGCTTAATCGCAGGGTGCATAGCGCGCTTCAGTTGAGCGCGATGGATCGCTGGCTGTATCCGAATTCAATTTAGGAGTATTTCAAATGGCAATCGCAAAAGAAGACATCCTCGAAGCCGTAGGCTCGATGTCGGTTCTGGAACTGAACGAGCTGGTCAAGGCGTTCGAAGAGAAGTTTGGCGTGTCGGCAGCTGCTGTTGCAGTGGCAGGCCCGGCAGGTGGCGGCGCTGGCGCTGCTGCTGCTGAAGAGCAAACCGAGTTCACGGTTATCCTGACTGAAACGGGCGCGAACAAGGTGTCCGTGATTAAGGCTGTTCGTGAGCTGACGGGCCTGGGCCTGAAGGAAGCGAAGGACCTGGTCGACGGTGCACCGAAGCCCGTGAAGGAAGCGGTGCCCAAGGCTGCTGCTGAAGAAGCCAAGAAGAAGCTGGAAGAAGCAGGCGCGAAGGCTGAAATCAAGTAAGACCCTGCGCGCTGTGCGAAGGCTGGCGGTTTTTCACCGCCGGCCTTTTTGTGCTTTGTGGGGACAGTGTTTTTGCGCTAGGGAATCGGCAAAAACGTGGCCCCAGAAGCCAAAGACAAACGCCTTTCGGGATAACTGACCGGCGCTTCTCTTTGTCTTCTGAAGCGACTGCAGAAGGCAAGTTTGGTCGGGTAGCGGGCAACACAGGCATCCGCTGCCGTCAGCCAGCGGTTGGTAGCGGCCAACCACCAAGCTTCTAAGGCTCGTTCAAGCCATCGGACGGCCATCGGGTCTCAGTCGGTGAACACTCGGATTGTCTCATCAAGGTTCGCAGCCTCGACAATGCCCGCCGTGATTCGGAGATCGTATGCAATATTCCTTCACCGAGAAGAAGCGTATTCGCAAGAACTTTGCGAAGCGCCCCATCGTTCACCAAGTACCTTTCCTGCTGGCTACCCAGCTTGAATCATTCAGCACGTTTCTGCAAGCGGATGTGCCTGCGGCTCAACGCAAACCCGAGGGTTTGCAGGCTGCGTTCACGTCTGTTTTCCCGATTGTTTCTCACAACGGCTTCGCTCGTCTAGAGTTCGTCAGCTACATGTTGTCGCCGCCGGCATTCAATATCAAGGAATGTCAGCAGCGCGGTCTCACGTACTGTTCGGCGCTGCGCGCAAAAGTGCGTCTGGTGCTGCTCGACAAGGAATCGCCGAGCAAGCCCGTCGTGAAGGAAGTGAAGGAGCAGGAAGTGTACATGGGCGAAATTCCGCTCATGACGCCGACCGGCTCGTTCGTCATCAACGGCACTGAGCGCGTGATCGTTTCGCAGCTGCACCGCTCGCCGGGCGTGTTCTTCGAGCACGACAAGGGCAAGACCCACAGCTCGGGCAAGCTGCTGTTCTCCGCGCGGATCATTCCTTACCGCGGCTCGTGGCTCGACTTCGAATTCGACCCGAAGGACGTGCTGTACTTCCGCGTCGACCGTCGCCGCAAGATGCCGGTCACGATTCTGCTGAAGGCGATCGGCCTGACGCCGGAACAGATCCTCGCGAACTTCTTCGTGTTCGACAACTTCGCGCTGATGCCCGAAGGCGCACAAATGGAATTTGTGCCCGAGCGTCTGCGCGGTGAAGTCGCGCGTTTCGACATCTCGGATCGCGACGGCAACGTCATCGTCACGAAGGACAAGCGGATCAACGCGAAGCATATCCGCGACCTCGAAAACGCGAAGACGAAATTCATTTCGGTCCCCGAAGATTATCTGATCGGGCGCGTGCTGGCGAAGAACGTCGTCGACGGCGATACCGGTGAAGTGATCGCGAACGCGAACGAAGAAATCGGCGAAAGCACGCTCGAAAAGCTGCGCGAAGCGAAGATCAAGGACATCCAGACGCTCTACACGAACGATCTGGACCAAGGTCCGTACATCTCATCGACGCTGCGCATCGACGAAACCGCCGACCGGACGGCCGCGCGCATTGCGATCTACCGCATGATGCGTCCGGGCGAACCGCCGACCGAAGAGGCGGTCGAGGCGCTGTTCAATCGTCTGTTCTACAGCGAAGACGCGTACGACCTGTCGAAGGTCGGCCGTATGAAGTTCAACCGCCGTGTCGGCCGCGATGAAATCGTCGGCCCGATGACGCTGCAGGACGACGACATCCTCGCGACGATCAAGATCCTCGTCGAGCTGCGCAACGGCAAGGGCGAAGTGGACGATATCGACCACTTGGGCAATCGTCGCGTGCGTTGCGTCGGCGAACTGGCGGAAAACCAGTTCCGCGCCGGTCTCGTGCGTGTCGAGCGCGCGGTCAAGGAACGCCTCGGCCAAGCCGAAAGCGAAAACCTGATGCCGCACGACCTGATCAACTCGAAGCCGATTTCGTCGGCGATTCGCGAGTTCTTCGGTTCGTCGCAGCTGTCGCAGTTCATGGACCAGACCAACCCGCTGTCGGAAATCACCCACAAGCGCCGTGTTTCGGCTCTTGGCCCGGGCGGTCTGACGCGCGAGCGCGCGGGCTTCGAAGTCCGCGACGTGCACCCGACCCACTACGGCCGCGTGTGCCCGATTGAAACGCCGGAAGGTCCGAACATCGGTCTGATCAACTCGCTCGCGCTGTACGCGCACCTGAACGAGTACGGCTTCCTCGAAACGCCGTACCGCAAGGTGACGGACGGCAAGGTGACCGACCAGATCGACTATCTGTCTGCGATCGAAGAAGGCCGTTACGTGATCGCTCAGGCGAACGCGGCGGTGGCCGACGACGGCACGCTGACCGACGAACTCGTGTCGTCGCGCGAAGCCGGCGAAACGCTGATGGTCACGCCGGACCGCATCCAGTACATGGACGTGGCGCCGTCGCAGATCGTGTCGGTGGCGGCATCGCTGATTCCGTTCCTCGAGCACGATGACGCGAACCGTGCATTGATGGGCTCGAACATGCAGCGCCAGGCTGTGCCGTGTCTGCGTCCTGAGAAGGCCGTGGTCGGTACGGGTATCGAGCGCACGGTGGCGGTCGACTCGGGCACGACGGTTCAGGCGTTCCGCGGTGGCGTGGTCGACTACGTCGACGCAGGCCGTATCGTGATTCGCGTGAACGACGACGAAGCGGTGGCGGGTGAAGTCGGTGTCGACATCTACAACCTGATCAAGTACACGCGTTCGAACCAGAACACGAACATCAACCAGCGCCCGATCGTGAAGGTCGGCGACAAGGTTGCGCGCGGCGACGTGCTGGCTGACGGCGCCTCGACGGACCTGGGCGAGCTCGCGCTCGGCCAGAACATGCTGATCGCGTTCATGCCGTGGAACGGCTACAACTTCGAAGACTCGATCCTGATCTCGGAGAAGGTGGTTGCGGACGATCGCTACACGTCGATCCACATCGAAGAGCTGAACGTTGTCGCTCGCGACACGAAGCTCGGACCGGAAGAAATCACGCGCGACATTTCGAACCTCGCGGAAGTGCAGCTTGGCCGTCTCGACGAGTCGGGCATCGTGTACATCGGCGCGGAAGTCGAGGCGGGCGACGTGCTGGTCGGCAAGGTCACGCCGAAGGGCGAAACCCAGCTGACGCCGGAAGAAAAGCTGCTGCGCGCGATCTTCGGCGAGAAGGCATCGGACGTGAAGGATACGTCGCTGCGCGTGCCGTCGGGCATGAGCGGCACGGTCATCGACGTGCAGGTGTTCACGCGTGAAGGCATCCAGCGCGACAAGCGTGCCCAACAGATCATCGACGATGAACTGAAGCGCTATCGCCTCGACCTGAACGACCAGCTGCGTATCGTGGAAGGCGATGCATTCCAGCGTCTCGCGCGCATGCTCGACGGCAAGGTCGCAAACGGCGGTCCGAAGAAGCTCGCGAAGGGCACGAAGATCGAACAGGCTTACCTGGAAGATCTCGACCACTACCACTGGTTCGACATCCGCCTCGCGGACGAAGAAGCAGCGGCACAGCTCGAAGCGATCAAGAACTCGATCGAAGAGAAGCGTCACCAGTTCGACCTCGCGTTCGAAGAGAAGCGCAAGAAGCTCACGCAAGGCGACGAACTGCCGCCGGGCGTGCTGAAGATGGTCAAGGTGTACGTCGCGGTGAAGCGCCGTCTGCAGCCTGGCGACAAGATGGCAGGCCGTCACGGTAACAAGGGCGTGGTGTCGAAGATCGTTCCGATCGAAGACATGCCGTACATGGCCGACGGCCGTCCGGCAGACGTCGTGCTGAACCCGCTCGGCGTGCCGTCGCGGATGAACGTGGGTCAGGTGCTCGAAGTGCACCTGGGCTGGGCTGCTAAGGGCCTCGGCTGGCGGATCGGCGAAATGCTGCAGCGTCAGGCGAAGATCGCCGAGCTGCGCGAGTTCCTGACGAAGATCTACAACGAGTCGGGCCGCGCGGAAGAGCTGGACGGCTTCAGCGACGACGAGATCGTCGAGCTGGCGAAGAACCTGCGCGAAGGCGTGCCGTTCGCGACGCCGGTGTTCGACGGTGCGACGGAAGAAGAAATGTCGCGCGCGCTGGATCTGGCGTTCCCGGACGATATCGCGAAGCAACTCGGCATGACGCCGTCAAAGAACCAGGTGCGTCTGTACGACGGTCGCACGGGCGAGATGTTCGAGCGTACGGTCACGGTCGGCTACATGCACTACCTGAAGCTGCACCACTTGGTCGACGACAAGATGCACGCGCGTTCGACGGGCCCGTACTCGCTCGTGACGCAGCAGCCGTTGGGCGGCAAGGCGCAGTTCGGCGGCCAGCGCTTCGGTGAGATGGAAGTGTGGGCGCTCGAGGCGTATGGCGCGTCGTACGTGCTGCAAGAAATGCTGACGGTCAAGTCGGATGACGTGACGGGCCGGACCAAGGTTTATGAAAACCTGGTCAAGGGCGATCACGTGATCGATGCAGGCATGCCGGAATCCTTCAACGTGCTCGTGAAGGAAATCCGCTCGCTCGGTATCGATATCGATCTCGACCGCAACTAATCGGACTACGGAGAGAAAGCAATGAAAGCTCTGCTCGATCTATTCAAGCAAGTCCAACAAGAAGAAGTTTTTGACGCGATCAAGATCGGTCTGGCCTCGCCTGACAAGATTCGTTCGTGGTCGTTCGGTGAAGTGAAGAAGCCGGAAACCATCAACTACCGGACGTTCAAGCCGGAGCGGGATGGTCTGTTCTGCGCGAAGATCTTCGGGCCGATCAAGGACTACGAATGCCTTTGCGGCAAGTACAAGCGCCTCAAGCACCGTGGCGTGATCTGCGAGAAGTGCGGCGTTGAAGTGACGTTGGCCAAGGTGCGCCGTGAGCGCATGGGCCACATCGAGCTGGCCTCGCCGGTCGCGCACATTTGGTTCTTGAAGTCGCTGCCGTCGCGTCTGGGCATGGTGCTCGACATGACGCTGCGCGACATCGAGCGCGTGCTGTACTTCGAAGCGTATGTGGTGATCGATCCGGGCATGACGCCGCTGAAAGCGCGCCAGATCATGACCGAAGAGGATTACTACAACAAGGTCGAGGAATACGGCGACGAATTCCGTGCCGAAATGGGCGCGGAAGGCGTGCGCGAGCTGCTGCGTGCGATCAACATCGACGAGCAAGTCGAAATGCTGCGCACCGAGCTCAAGAACACCGGCTCGGAAGCGAAGATCAAGAAGTACGCGAAGCGCCTGAAAGTGCTCGAGGCCTTCCAGCGTTCGGGCATCAAGCCCGACTGGATGGTGCTCGAAGTGCTGCCGGTGCTGCCGCCGGAACTGCGTCCGCTCGTGCCGCTCGACGGCGGCCGTTTCGCGACGTCGGACCTGAACGATCTCTATCGCCGCGTGATCAACCGTAACAACCGGTTGAAGCGTCTGCTCGAGTTGAAGGCGCCTGAAATCATCGTCCGCAACGAAAAGCGGATGCTGCAGGAAGCCGTCGATTCGCTGCTCGACAACGGCCGTCGCGGCAAGGCGATGACGGGTGCGAACAAGCGCCCGCTGAAGTCGCTCGCCGACATGATCAAGGGCAAGGGCGGCCGCTTCCGTCAGAACCTGCTCGGTAAGCGTGTCGACTACTCGGGCCGTTCGGTCATCGTGGTGGGTCCGACGCTGAAGCTGCACCAGTGCGGTCTGCCGAAGCTGATGGCGCTCGAGCTGTTCAAGCCGTTCATCTTCAACAAGCTCGAAGTGATGGGCGTCGCGACGACCATCAAGGCGGCGAAGAAGGAAGTCGAAAACCAGACGCCGGTCGTGTGGGACATCTTGGAAGAGGTGATCCGCGAGCACCCGGTGATGCTGAACCGTGCGCCGACGCTGCACCGCCTCGGCATTCAGGCTTTCGAGCCGGTGCTGATCGAAGGCAAGGCAATCCAGCTGCACCCGCTCGTCTGCGCGGCGTTCAACGCCGACTTCGACGGCGACCAGATGGCTGTCCACGTGCCGCTGTCGCTTGAAGCGCAGATGGAAGCGCGCACGCTGATGCTGGCGTCGAACAACGTCCTGTTCCCGGCGAACGGCGATCCGTCGATCGTGCCGTCGCAGGATATCGTGCTCGGCCTCTACTACGCGACGCGTGAAGCGGTGAACGGCAAGGGCGAAGGTCTGTCGTTCACGGGCGTGTCGGAAGTGCTGCGTGCGTACGAGAACAAGGAAGTCGAGCTCGCCTCGCGCGTCAACGTGCGGATCACCGAAATGGTCCGCAACGAAGACACGTCGGAAGGCGCGCCGGAATTCGTGCCGAAGATCTCGCTGTACGCAACGACGGTCGGCCGCTCGATCCTGTCGGAAATCCTGCCGCCGGGCCTGCCGTTCTCGGTGCTGAACAAGCCGCTGAAGAAGAAGGAAATCTCGCGCCTGATCAACACGGCGTTCCGCAAGTGCGGTCTGCGCGCGACGGTGGTCTTCGCCGACCAGCTGATGCAGTCGGGCTTCCGCCTGGCGACGCGCGCCGGCATTTCGATCTGCGTCGACGACATGCTCGTGCCGCCGCAGAAGGAAACGATCGTCGGCGACGCCGCGAAGAAGGTGAAGGAATACGACCGTCAGTACATGTCGGGTCTCGTCACCGCGCAGGAGCGCTACAACAACGTGGTCGACATCTGGTCGGCGACCTCGGAAGCGGTCGGCAAGGCGATGATGGAGCAGCTGTCGACGGAGCCGGTGATCGACCGCGACGGCAACGAAACGCGCCAGGAATCGTTCAACTCGATCTACATGATGGCCGACTCGGGCGCCCGGGGTTCGGCGGTGCAGATTCGTCAGCTGGCCGGTATGCGCGGCCTGATGGCGAAGCCGGACGGCTCGATTATCGAAACGCCGATTACCGCGAACTTCCGTGAAGGTCTGAACGTGTTGCAGTACTTCATCTCGACCCACGGCGCGCGTAAGGGTCTGGCTGATACGGCACTGAAGACGGCGAACTCGGGTTACCTGACGCGTCGTCTGGTCGACGTGACGCAGGATCTCGTCGTGGTCGAAGACGATTGCGGCACGAGCCAAGGCGTGGCGATGAAGGCGCTGGTCGAAGGCGGTGAAGTCGTCGAAGCGCTGCGCGACCGGATTCTCGGCCGCGTCGCGGTGGCTGACGTCGTCAACCCAGAATCGCAAGAGACGCTGTACGAAGCGGGCTCGCTGCTCGATGAAACGGCGGTCGAAGAGATCGAACGCCTCGGCATCGACGAAGTGCGCGTTCGCACGCCGCTCACCTGCGAAACGCGCTATGGCCTGTGCGCAGCCTGCTATGGCCGCGACCTCGGCCGCGGCTCGCTCGTGAACGTCGGCGAAGCGGTCGGCGTGATCGCGGCGCAGTCGATCGGTGAGCCGGGCACGCAGCTGACGATGCGTACGTTCCACATCGGTGGCGCGGCATCGCGTGCGGCGGTGGCTTCGTCGGTTGAAGCGAAGTCGAACGGTACGGTGCGTTTCACGGCGACGATGCGCTACGTGACGAATGCGAAGGGCGAGCAGATCGTCATCTCGCGTTCGGGCGAAGCGATGATCACCGACGACCACGGCCGCGAGCGCGAACGTCACAAGGTGCCGTACGGCGCCACGCTGTTGCAGCTCGACGGCGCGCAGATCAAGGCAGGTACGCAGCTGGCCACGTGGGACCCGATGACGCGTCCGATCATCACCGAGTACGGCGGTACGGTGAAGTTCGAAAACGTCGAGGAAGGCGTGACGGTCGCCAAGCAGATCGACGACGTGACGGGCCTCTCGACGCTCGTCGTGATCGACGTGAAGCGCCGCGGCTCGCAGGCTTCGAAGAGCGTGCGTCCGCAGGTGAAACTGCTCGACGCGAGCGGCGAGGAAGTGAAGATCCCGGGCACCGAGCACTCGGTGCAGATCGGCTTCCAGGTCGGCGCACTGATCACGGTGAAGGACGGTCAGCAAGTGCAGGTCGGTGAAGTGCTCGCACGTATCCCGACCGAATCGCAGAAGACGCGTGACATTACCGGTGGTCTGCCGCGCGTGGCCGAGCTGTTCGAAGCGCGTTCGCCGAAGGACGCCGGCATTCTGGCGGAAGTCACGGGTACGGTGTCGTTCGGCAAGGACACGAAGGGCAAGCAGCGTCTCGTCATCACGGACCTCGAGGGCAACCAGCACGAGTTCCTGATCGCGAAGGAAAAGCAGGTCCTGGTGCACGATGGTCAAGTCGTCAACAAGGGCGAAATGATCGTCGACGGTCCGGCCGATCCGCACGACATCCTGCGCCTACAGGGTATCGAGGCGCTGTCGCGCTACATCGTGGACGAAGTGCAGGACGTGTACCGTCTGCAAGGCGTGAAGATCAACGACAAGCACATTGAAGTGATCGTGCGTCAGATGCTGCGCCGCGTGCAGATCGTCGACAACGGCGATACGCGTTTCATCCCGGGCGAACAAGTCGAGCGGTCAGACATGCTCGACGAGAACGACAAGATGACCGCGGAAGACAAGCGTCCGGCGTCGTACGACAACGTGCTGCTCGGTATCACGAAGGCGTCGCTGTCGACCGACTCGTTCATCTCGGCTGCATCGTTCCAGGAAACGACGCGCGTGCTGACCGAGGCGGCGATCATGGGTAAGCGCGACGATCTGCGTGGCCTGAAGGAAAACGTGATCGTCGGCCGTTTGATTCCGGCCGGTACGGGTCTCGCGTTCCACAAGGCACGCAAGAGCAAGGAAGCTTCGGATCGCGAGCGTTTCGATCAGATCGCTGCGGAAGAAGCGTTCGAGTTCGGCACGCCGGAAAGCCCGGCTGCCGAACCGCAGCAATCGGCGGAGTAAGTTTGGGCGGTGCAAGCCGCTTGACTGCTTAGCTTGGAAAGCCGCTCAGTTTCGACTGAGCGGCTTTTTTCTTTTTTGCAGGCTGAATGGCTAACGTTGCCGATTAACGCGTTTTGCGCGCCGGTGCGTTGGTAAAATTCGTTGCACCTGCACTTCGCTGCCTGTCTTAAGCATTCATGTCCCGCGCCCTCGAAATCCTCAACGAAACTTTCGGTTATCCCGCCTTCAGAGGGCAGCAGGGCGATATTGTCGAGCACGTCGCCGGCGGAGGCGATTGCCTCGTGTTGATGCCCACCGGCGGCGGTAAATCGCTTTGCTACCAGATCCCGTCACTCGTACGGCGCGAAGCCGGGCTCGGCGCCGGCATCGTGGTTTCGCCGTTGATCGCGCTGATGCAGGATCAGGTGGCCGCGCTCACTGAACTTGGCGTGCGGGCGGCGTATCTGAATTCGACGCTGTCCGGCGCCGAGGCCGCCGCCACCGAGCGCGCGCTGCGCGACGGCGATATTGATCTCCTTTATGTCGCGCCGGAACGGCTCATGACGCCGCGCTTTCTCGATCTGCTCGAGCGCGCGCGCATCGGGCTCTTTGCGATCGATGAAGCCCATTGCGTGTCGCAATGGGGGCACGATTTCCGCCCCGAGTACATCCAGCTTTCCGTGCTGCACGAGCGGTTTCCGTCGGTGCCGCGCATCGCGCTCACCGCCACCGCCGACGCGATCACGCGCGACGAAATCGTCCACCGCCTCGCGCTCGATGACGCGCGCATTTTCGTGTCGAGCTTCGATCGCCCGAATATTCGCTATCGAATCGTCGAGAAGGACAACGCGCGCGCTCAGTTGCTCGACTTCATTCGCGCAGAACACACGAACCCGGAAGGCACGACGGATGCCGGCGTCGTCTACTGCCTGTCGCGCCGTAAGGTCGAGGAGACTGCCGAGTGGCTAAAGGGGCAGGGCATCCGGGCGCTGCCTTATCACGCGGGCATGGAGTTCGAGATCCGCCAGCGGCATCAGGAGATGTTCCAGCGCGAAGAGGGCATCGTCATGTGCGCGACGATCGCCTTCGGTATGGGCATCGATAAGCCGGACGTGCGCTTTGTCGCTCACTTGGATCTGCCGAAGAGCGTCGAGGGGTACTACCAGGAAACGGGGCGCGCGGGCCGCGACGGTCTGCCCGCCAACGCGTGGATGGCGTACGGTCTTGGCGACGTCGTGCAGCAGCGCAAGATGATCGATGAGTCGGACGCCGACGATGCGCACAAACGCGTGCAGACCGGCAAGCTCGATGCGCTGCTCGGCCTTTGCGAGGCCGCTGCCTGCCGCCGCGTGCGCCTTCTGGCCTACTTTGGCGAAGCCAGCGAGCCGTGCGGCAATTGCGATACTTGCCTCGAGCCGCCGGCGTCGTGGGACGCCACGCGCGAAGCGCAGATGGCGCTCTCGTGCGTGTTCCGCGCTCAGCGCGCGAGCGGTTTTCATTTCGGCGCCGGGCATCTGATCGACATCCTGCGCGGCAACCGAAACGAGAAGATCCTTCAGCGCGGCCATGAAAGCCTCAGTACCTTCGGCATCGGCGCGAGCCTGTCCGAACCCGAGTGGCGCGCGATTTTCCGTCAATTGGTCGCGTTCGGCTATCTGGCGGTCGATCACGAGGGATTCGGCTCGCTCGTGCTCACCGAGGCGAGCAAACCCGTGCTCAAAGGTGAGGAGAAGGTCACGTTGCGGCGCTACGTGAAGCCGACGCGCACGCGCCAATCGTCGAGCCGTACCGGCGAGCGGGCCGACCCGACTGCCGGCATGGGCCCGCGCGAGCGTGCCCGGTGGGAGCGCCTGCGCGCGTGGCGTACCGAAACCGCCAAGAGTGACGGCGTGCCGGCCTACGTCATCTTTCACGACGCGACGCTCGCCGAAATTGCGCGTAGCGGCCCCGATACCATCGACGATCTTCGCCACATTCCCGGCATCGGTGCGCGCAAGCTCGATCGCTTCGGCGAGGAACTGCTCGACGTCGTCGCGGCGGACTGACGACGGTCCTCTTGACCGAAGCCGGGCGACTCGCCCGTCAGCCGCTCCCGATCCGCTGCAAACTATTGACGCAGTTGGCATTTTCCGAATATGATGCTGGGTTCCGGTTCTTGGCATGCTAGGTCGAGGGGTAAACTCGCGCACCGGCAGTCGAGGCAGGAAGTTCGATACGCATCAGTGACCGCTTTGCCCGGAAATGGATGCGTCGATTTTGTTCAATTTCAGGAATAAACAATGCCAACCATCAATCAATTGGTTCGCAAAGGCCGCACGTCGGAAACGACGAAGAGCAAGAGCCCGGCCTTGCAGGACTGCCCCCAGCGTCGCGGCGTGTGCACCCGTGTGTACACCACGACGCCGAAAAAGCCGAACTCGGCACTTCGTAAGGTCGCGAAGGTGCGCCTGACGAACGGCTTCGAAGTCATTTCGTACATCGGTGGTGAAGGCCACAACCTGCAGGAACACTCGGTCGTGCTGATTCGCGGCGGCCGTGTGAAGGACTTGCCGGGTGTGCGTTACCACATGGTTCGCGGCTCGCTGGATACCCAGGGCGTCAAGGATCGTAAGCAGGCTCGCTCGAAGTACGGTGCGAAGCGTGCCAAGGCTGGCAAGTAAGCAGCCTCTTCGTATGGCTGCTTAGCGATGCCCGCAAGGCAATCGAGAGTGGTCAAGTAGTCAAAGGCGGTGGTGCCGGATTCGCCGGTGCTGTCGAGTAAGTGGTCACCCGGCCAAGCTGGTTAGTCGTAAAGATGGATCGGGTTAGTTGGTGGCCGCGGGGCGATAGAGCTTCGGCTCAGAGCTCCAACTGAAAAATCAAAGGAAGAAACATGCCGCGTCGTCGCGAAGTCCCCAAGCGGGAAGTGTTGCCGGATCCGAAGTTCGGTAACGTTGATGTTGCTAAATTCATGAACGTGCTGATGCTCTCAGGCAAGAAGTCGGTTGCCGAGCGTATCGTGTACGGCGCTTTCGAACAGATCCAGACCAAGGGTGGCAAGGACCCGCTGGAAGTGTTCACTGTCGCGCTCAACAACGTGAAGCCGGTGGTCGAAGTGAAGAGCCGCCGCGTTGGTGGTGCGAACTATCAGGTTCCGGTCGAAGTGCGTCCGTCGCGTCGTATGGCATTGGCGATGCGTTGGTTGCGCGAGGCTGCGAAGAAGCGTAGCGAAAAGTCGATGGCGTTGCGCCTGGCTGGTGAACTGACCGAAGCGGCCGAAGGCCGTGGCGGTGCGATGAAGAAGCGCGATGAAGTTCACCGGATGGCAGAAGCCAACAAGGCGTTCTCGCATTTCCGTTTCTAAGCCCTCGAACCCAGAGGCAACGGAAAAATATCCGGGCGGGTGCGCTTATCGGCGCCTCGCCCGTTTGTGTTAGGGCGCGAAAACTATATGCATACTTTTCGCGTCATCCCAATAGAGGATCAAAGTGGCTCGTAAGACACCTATCGAGCGCTACCGTAATATCGGTATTAGCGCTCACATCGACGCCGGCAAGACGACGACGACCGAGCGCATCCTGTTCTACACCGGCGTGAACCACAAGATTGGTGAAGTGCACGACGGCGCAGCAACGATGGACTGGATGGAGCAGGAGCAAGAGCGCGGCATCACCATCACGTCCGCTGCTACGACGGCCTTCTGGAAGGGTATGGGTGGCAACTACCCGGAACACCGCATCAACATCATCGACACCCCGGGCCACGTCGACTTCACGATCGAAGTGGAGCGTTCGATGCGCGTGCTCGACGGCGCGTGCATGGTTTACTGCGCAGTGGGCGGCGTGCAGCCGCAGTCGGAAACGGTGTGGCGCCAGGCTAACAAGTACAAGGTGCCCCGTCTCGCGTTCGTCAACAAGATGGACCGTACCGGCGCGAACTTCTTCAAGGTCTACGATCAGCTGAAGACCCGCCTGAAGGCGAACCCGGTCCCGGTCGTGGTGCCGATCGGCTCGGAAGAGACCTTCAAGGGCGTCGTCGATCTGCTCGAGATGAAGGCGATCATTTGGGACGAAGCGTCGCAAGGCACGAAGTTCGACTACGTCGACATTCCGGCTGAGCTCATCGACACCTGCAACGAGTGGCGCGAGAAGATGGTCGAGTCCGCCGCCGAAGCGAGCGAAGAGCTGATGGAAAAGTACCTCGGTGGCGAGACGCTGTCCCGCGCCGAGATCGTCAAGGCGCTGCGCGACCGTACGATCGCTTGCGAAATCCAGCCGATGCTGTGCGGTACCGCGTTCAAGAACAAGGGCGTGCAGCGCATGCTCGACGCCGTGATCGACTTCCTGCCGTCGCCGGTCGACATTCCGCCGGTCAAGGGTGAACTGGAAAGCGGTGAATCGGCTGAGCGCAAGGCGTCGGACGACGAGAAGTTCTCGGCGCTCGCATTCAAGATCATGACCGACCCGTTCGTCGGCCAGCTGATCTTCTTCCGCGTGTACTCCGGTGTGGTCAACTCGGGCGACACGCTGCTGAATTCGACCAAGGACAAGAAGGAACGTCTGGGCCGTATTCTGCAGATGCACGCGAACCAGCGCGAAGAAATCAAGGAAGTGCGCGCCGGCGACATCGCAGCAGCCGTGGGCCTGAAGGAAGCGACGACGGGCGACACGCTGTGCGACCCGCAGCACCCGATTGTGCTCGAGCGCATGGTGTTCCCGGAGCCGGTGATCTCGCAGGCCGTCGAGCCGAAGACGAAGGCTGACCAGGAAAAGATGGGCCTGGCGCTGAACCGTCTGGCTCAGGAAGATCCGTCGTTCCGCGTGCAAACGGACGAAGAATCGGGCCAAACCATTATTTCGGGCATGGGCGAACTGCACCTCGAAATTCTGGTTGACCGGATGAAGCGTGAGTTCGGCGTGGAAGCGACCGTCGGCAAGCCGCAGGTGGCATACCGCGAGACGATCCGCAGCACGGCCTCGGACGTGGAAGGCAAGTTCGTCAAGCAGTCGGGCGGTCGCGGCCAGTACGGTCACGCGGTCATCACGCTCGAGCCGAACGAACAAGGCAAGGGCTACGAGTTCCTCGACGAGATCAAGGGTGGTGTCATTCCGCGTGAATACATCCCGGCGGTCGACAAGGGTATCGCCGACACGCTCAAGAGCGGCGTGCTGGCAGGCTTCCCGGTCGTCGACGTGAAGGTTCATCTGACGTTCGGTTCGTACCACGACGTTGACTCGAACGAAAACGCGTTCCGCATGGCCGGTTCGATGGCGTTCAAGGAAGCAATGCGCCGTGCGAACCCGGTGATCCTCGAGCCGATGATGGCCGTGGAAGTGGAAACGCCGGAAGACTACATGGGCAACGTGATGGGCGACCTGTCGGGCCGTCGCGGCATCATCCAGGGCATGGAAGACATGGTTGGCGGCGGCAAGATTCTCCGTGCCGAAGTGCCGTTGTCGGAAATGTTCGGCTACTCCACGTCGCTGCGTTCGGCAACGCAAGGCCGCGCTACGTACACGATGGAGTTCAAGCATTACGCTGAAGCGCCGCGTAACGTTTCCGAAGCGATCATCAGCGCGAAGTCGAAGTAATCATTCGGCAAGTCATTCACCGAACAACTTTTTTGAAAGAAGAGAATCATGGCTAAAGGTAAATTCGAACGGACCAAGCCGCACGTGAACGTCGGCACGATCGGTCACGTTGATCATGGCAAGACCACGCTGACGGCAGCAATCACGACGGTGCTGACGGCGAAGTTCGGCGGCGAAGCGAAGGCGTACGACCAGATCGACGCGGCGCCGGAAGAAAAGGCGCGCGGCATCACGATCAACACGGCGCACGTCGAGTACGAGACGGCCAACCGCCACTACGCGCACGTTGACTGCCCGGGCCACGCTGACTACGTGAAGAACATGATCACGGGTGCCGCGCAGATGGACGGCGCGATCCTGGTGTGCTCGGCCGCCGACGGCCCGATGCCGCAAACGCGTGAGCACATCCTGCTGGCGCGTCAGGTTGGCGTGCCGTACATCATCGTGTTCCTGAACAAGTGCGACATGGTGGACGACGCCGAGCTGCTCGAGCTGGTGGAAATGGAAGTGCGCGAGCTGCTGTCGAAGTACGACTTCCCGGGCGACGACACGCCGATCATCAAGGGTTCGGCCAAGCTGGCGCTGGAAGGCGACAAGGGCGAGCTGGGTGAAGTGGCGATCATGAACCTGGCCGACGCGCTGGACACGTACATCCCGACGCCGGAGCGCGCGGTGGATGGCGCGTTCCTGATGCCGGTGGAAGACGTGTTCTCGATCTCGGGCCGCGGCACGGTGGTGACGGGTCGCGTGGAGCGCGGCGTGGTGAAGGTCGGCGAGGAAATCGAAATCGTCGGTATCAAGCCGACGGTGAAGACGACCTGCACGGGCGTGGAAATGTTCCGCAAGCTGCTGGACCAAGGTCAAGCGGGCGACAACGTGGGTATTCTGCTGCGCGGCACGAAGCGTGAAGACGTGGAGCGTGGCCAGGTTCTGGCCAAGCCGGGTTCGATCACGCCGCACACGCACTTCACGGCTGAAGTGTACGTGCTGAGCAAGGACGAAGGCGGCCGCCACACGCCGTTCTTCAACAACTATCGCCCGCAGTTCTACTTCCGTACGACGGACGTGACGGGTTCGATCGAGTTGCCGAAGGACAAGGAAATGGTGATGCCGGGCGACAACGTGTCGATCACGGTGAAGCTGATTGCGCCGATCGCGATGGAAGAAGGTCTGCGCTTCGCCATCCGCGAAGGTGGCCGTACCGTCGGCGCAGGTGTCGTCGCTAAGATCATCGAGTAAAATCGCTGGTTTGCTGTGGCAGTAAGCAGTAGAAGTGGTGCCCGGGGTTGGGCGCGCGCTCCCGCGAGAGCGCCCAACCTCACGTTCTTTTTTAATCCGGCGGTGCAAGACCGCCTCGCTCTTTCCAAGGAAACGTCATGCAAAACCAGAAAATCCGCATTCGCCTGAAAGCATTCGACTATCGTCTGATCGATCAATCGGCAGCCGAAATCGTCGATACGGCAAAGCGGACTGGCGCAATCGTTCGTGGTCCGGTGCCCCTGCCGACCCGCATCCAACGTTTTGACATCCTGCGTTCGCCGCACGTCAACAAGACGTCGCGCGATCAGCTCGAAATCCGCACCCACCAACGCCTGATGGACATCGTCGATCCGACGGACAAGACCGTCGACGCGCTGATGAAGCTCGACCTGCCGGCCGGCGTGGACGTGGAGATCAAGCTGCAATAAGGCTTTCAGGCGCCGCCGGCTCATGCCGATGGCGCTAAGTCATTGATTGCTTGCGGAAAACGAAAAGCCTCGCTATAATGCAAGGCTTTTCGCGCATTTGCGTAAAAAAGTCGGTGATTTGGCTCGTGCAATTGGGCTGAAAATCGCCGGCAATTTTGTAAATTAGCCCCGACCAATCGCAGTCGGGAATGGAGAAAACGATGAGCCTTGGACTCGTAGGTCGCAAGGTTGGCATGACCCGTATCTTCACGGCTGAAGGGGATTCGATTCCCGTCACCGTGCTGGACGTGTCCGACAACCGCGTGACGCAGATCAAGACTGTTGAAACGGATGGTTATACCGCCGTTCAAGTTGCATTCGGTGAGCGTCGTGCTTCGCGCGTGACGAAGCCGCTGGCAGGTCATCTCGCCAAAGCCGGTGTTCAAGCCGGTGAAGTCCTCAAAGAATTCAAGATCGATGCCGCCAAGGCTGCCGAGCTTTCCGCCGGCGCCGTGATCGGTGTCGACCTCTTCGAAGTCGGCCAGAAAATCGACGTGCAAGGCGTGTCGATCGGTAAAGGCTATGCCGGTACCATCAAGCGCTACAACTTCAGCTCGGGCCGCGCTTCGCACGGTAACTCGCGTTCGCACAACGTGCCTGGCTCGATCGGTATGGCGCAGGATCCGGGCCGTGTGTTCCCGGGTAAGCGCATGACCGGTCACATGGGTGACGAGACGGTGACGGTGCAGAACCTCGAAATCGCTCGCATCGACGCTGAACGCAAGCTGCTGCTGGTCAAGGGTGCCGTTCCGGGTGCTAAGGGCGGCAAGGTTTTCGTGACGCCGGCTGTCAAGGCGCGTGCCGTGAAAGGAGCGAAATAATGGAACTTAAGCTCCTGAACGCAAACGGTCAGGAAGGTGCAGGTGTGACCGCGTCGGACGCAGTGTTCGGCCGCGACTACAACGAAGCGCTGATCCACCAGATCGTGGTGGCTTACCAAGCCAATGCACGCAGCGGCAACCGCGCGCAGAAGGACCGTGAGCAAGTCAAGCACACGACCAAGAAGCCGTGGCGTCAAAAGGGTACGGGCCGTGCTCGTGCCGGTATGTCGTCGAGCCCGTTGTGGCGCGGCGGTGGTCGCATCTTCCCGAACTCGCCGGAAGAAAACTTCTCGCACAAGGTCAACAAGAAGATGCATCGCGCAGGTCTCTGCTCGATCTTCTCGCAGCTGGCCCGCGAAGGCCGTCTGTCGGTCGTCGAGGACATCATCCTCGAAGCGCCGAAGACCAAGCTGCTGGCTGAAAAATTCAAGGCCATGGGTCTCGATTCCGTGCTGGTCATCACCGACACGGTCGACGAGAACCTCTACCTCGCGTCGCGCAACCTCGCCCACGTGGCGGTTGTCGAGCCGCGTTACGCCGACCCGCTCTCGCTGATCTACTTCAAGAAAGTCCTGATCACGAAGGCAGCGGTCGCCCAGATCGAGGAGTTGCTGTCATGAGCGAGATTCGCAAGAACGATCATCGTTTGATGCAGGTCCTGCTCGCGCCGGTGATCTCCGAAAAGGCGACGCTGGTGGCCGACAAGAACGAGCAAGTCGTGTTCGAAGTCGCGCCCGATGCCACGAAGCAGGAAGTGAAGGCTGCGGTCGAACTGCTGTTCAAGGTGGAAGTCGATTCCGTCAACGTTCTGAACGTGAAAGGCAAGGTCAAGCGTAACCGCTTTGGCATGGGCCGCCGTAAGGACGTGAAGAAGGCGTACGTCTGCCTGAAGCCCGGCCAGGAAATCAACTTTGAAGCGGAGGCCAAGTAATCATGGCAATCGTGAAAGTTAAGCCGACCTCGCCGGGTCGCCGCGCGATGGTGAAGGTGGTCAACAAGGATCTGCATAAGGGCAAGCCGTTTGCGCAGCTGCTCGAGCCGCAGAGCAAGGCTGCCGGCCGTAACAACAACGGTCACGTGACGACGCGCCACCAAGGCGGCGGTCACAAGCAGCACTACCGTGTCGTCGACTTCCGTCGCACGAAAGACGGCATTCCGGCCAAGGTCGAGCGTCTCGAGTACGACCCGAACCGTAGCGCGAACATCGCGCTCGTGCTGTACGCCGACGGCGAACGTCGCTACATCATCGCGCCGAAGGGCGTCGTGGTGGGCCAACAGCTGATGTCCGGTTCGGAAGCGCCGATCAAGGCAGGCAACACGCTGCCGATCCGCAACATTCCGGTCGGTACGACGATCCACTGCATCGAGATGCTGCCGGGCAAGGGCGCGCAAATGGCGCGTTCGGCTGGTACGTCGGCCATGCTGCTGGCTCGCGAAGGTGTCTACGCGCAGGTCCGTCTGCGTTCGGGCGAAATTCGCCGCGTGCACGTCGAGTGCCGCGCGACGATCGGTGAAGTGGGCAACGAAGAGCATAGCCTCCGTCAAATCGGTAAGGCTGGCGCGAACCGCTGGCGCGGTATCCGTCCGACGGTGCGTGGCGTTGCAATGAACCCGGTCGATCACCCGCACGGCGGTGGTGAAGGCAAGACGGCAGCAGGTCGCGATCCGGTGAGCCCGTGGGGCACGCCGACGAAGGGCTATCGCACCCGCAGCAACAAGCGCACGACGACGATGATCGTCCAGCGCCGTCACAAGCGTTAAGGAGTAGGCAATGGCACGTTCAATCAAAAAAGGTCCGTTCTGCGACGCCCATTTGCTGAAGAAAGTTGAGGCGGCTGCAGCTTCGCGCGACAAGAAGCCAATCAAGACTTGGTCGCGTCGCTCGACGATCCTCCCGGATTTCATCGGTCTGACGATCGCCGTTCACAACGGCCGTCAACACGTTCCGGTGTACATCTCGGAAAACATGGTCGGCCACAAGCTTGGCGAGTTCGCATTGACCCGCACGTTCAAGGGTCACGCAGCCGACAAGAAGGCCAAGAAATAAGGGGCAATCAAGATGGAAGTGAAAGCAATTCATCGCGGTGCCCGCATCTCGGCGCAGAAGACGCGCCTTGTGGCTGACCAGATCCGCGGTCTGCCGGTCGACAAGGCGCTGAACGTTCTGACGTTCTCGCCGAAGAAAGCGGCTGGCATCGTGAAAAAGGTTGTGCTGTCGGCAATCGCGAATGCGGAGCACAACGAAGGCGCCGATATCGACGAGCTCAAGATCAAGAGCATCTACGTCGACAAGGCTGCATCGCTCAAGCGTTTCACCGCGCGCGCCAAAGGCCGCGGCAACCGCATTGAGAAGCAATCCTGTCACATCACTGTGACGGTCGGGAATTAAGGGGTCATACGATGGGACAGAAAATTCATCCGACTGGCTTCCGTTTGGCCGTCAGCCGCAATTGGGCGTCGCGTTGGTACGCGAACAACAACAATTTCGCGGCGATGTTGCAGGAAGACATCGGTGTTCGTGAATACCTGAAGAAGAAGCTGAAGAACGCTTCGGTTGGCCGCGTCGTCATCGAGCGTCCGGCGAAGAACGCTCGCATCACGATTTTCAGCTCGCGTCCGGGTGTCGTTATCGGCAAGAAGGGCGAGGACATCGAACTGCTGAAGTCCGAGCTGCAAAAGCGCATGGGCGTTCCGGTTCACGTGAACATCGAAGAAATCCGCAAGCCGGAAACCGATGCTCAACTGATCGCCGATTCGATCACGCAACAGCTCGAGCGCCGGATCATGTTCCGCCGCGCGATGAAGCGTGCGATGCAAAACGCGATGCGTCTTGGCGCCCAAGGCATCAAGATCATGAGCGCCGGCCGTCTGAACGGTATCGAAATCGCTCGTACCGAGTGGTATCGCGAAGGCCGCGTGCCGCTGCACACGCTGCGTGCGGACATCGACTACGCAACCTCGGAAGCGAAGACGACGTACGGCATCATCGGCGTCAAGGTGTGGGTCTACAAGGGCGATACCCTGGGCCGCAACGACGCGCCGGTGGTGGAAGAAGTCGCTGAAGAAAAGCGTCCGCGCCGCAACGCACGTCCGGGTGGCGATCGCCGTCCGCGTCGTGATGGCGAAGGTGCGCCGGCAGGTGCTCGTCGCGGTGGCCCGCGTCGTAGCGGTGGTGCTGGCGGCGCCGGCGGCGACGGCAAGACTGGAGAATAACGATGCTGCAACCGAAACGCAGGAAGTATCGCAAAGAGCAGAAGGGTCGTAACACCGGTATCGCGACGCGCGGCAACGCCGTGTCGTTCGGTGAGTTCGGCCTGAAGGCTATCGGTCGTGGCCGTCTGACCGCGCGTCAAATTGAAGCGGCGCGTCGTGCAATGACGCGTCACATCAAGCGCGGTGGCCGCATCTGGATTCGCATTTTCCCGGACAAGCCGATCTCGCAAAAGCCGGCCGAAGTGCGGATGGGTAACGGTAAGGGTAACCCTGAGTACTACGTCGCCGAGATTCAACCGGGCAAGATGCTGTACGAAATGGACGGCGTAACCGAAGAACTGGCGCGTGAGGCGTTCCGTCTGGCTGCAGCGAAGCTGCCGCTGAAGACGACCTTCATCGTGCGTCAGCTCGGCGCCTAAGGAGCAAATGATGAAGGCTTCCGAACTTCACCAGAAAGACAAGGCCGCGCTCGACAAAGAGCTGTCGGACCTTTTGAAGGCGCAATTCGGCCTGCGCATGCAACTCGCGACTCAGCAGCTCACGAACACGAGCCAGCTGAAGAAGGTTCGTCGCGACATCGCACGTGTGCGGACCGTCCTGACTGAGAAGGCGAACCAGAAATGAACGATAGCGTAAAAACCTCGCTCAAGCGGACGCTGGTCGGCAAGGTCGTCAGCAACAAGATGGACAAGACTGTCACCGTGCTGGTCGAGCACCGCGTGAAGCACCCGATCTACGGGAAGTATGTCGTTCGCTCGAAGAAGTACCACGCGCATGACGACGCGAACACGTACAACGAGGGCGACCTCGTTGAAATCCAGGAAACCCGTCCGATCTCGAAGACGAAAGCCTGGACCGTGTCCCGCCTGGTCGAAGCCGCCCGCGTCATCTAAGACTGCGGCAGCTTGAGTAGTAGAAGTAGTTGAAATCGCAGTAGATTTCGCTTGCAAGACCGAGATTATTTGTTATAATCTCGGTCTTCCCTCTTTATGGGAGCCCCGTCGCGGGCGAAGTTGGTGGGGGAAGCGGATGGGCGCCATGCCTCTCCGAAGGATTCACCTGATTGCGATGGCGGGTTTCGTTTGCCGTCGCTGCTGTTCTGACCCAAGCAGCTGAGCAATGCAGTACGGCTGACGGGACCAAGACTGACCGGATGCGCCATGGTGGTGCAATCGGATTAAGTTGGGAAAGATAAACCATGATCCAGACCGAAACTCGGCTTGAAGTGGCCGACAACACGGGTGCGCGTGAAGTCATGTGCATCAAGGTGCTCGGCGGCTCGAAGCGTCGTTACGCCAACATCGGCGACATCATCAAGGTGAGCGTCAAAGAGGCAACGCCGCGCGGGCGCGTGAAGAAAGGCGAGATTTACAACGCCGTGGTGGTTCGCACCGCCAAGGGCGTGCGCCGTCAAGACGGCTCGCTGATCAAGTTCGATGGCAACGCCGCCGTGCTTTTGAATACCAAGCTTGAGCCCATCGGCACCCGCATTTTCGGGCCGGTCACGCGTGAGCTGCGTAGCGAACGATTCATGAAGATCGTTTCGCTGGCGCCGGAAGTGCTGTAAGGAGTCGCGATGAACAAGATTCGCAAGGGTGACGAAGTGATCGTCATCACCGGCAAGGACAAGGGCAAGCGCGGTGTCGTGCTGGCTGTTGGCGAAGATCGTGTGACGGTCGAGGGTGTCAACCTCGTCAAAAAGCACGTGAAGCCGAACCCGATGAAGGGTACGACGGGCGGCGTGGAAGCCAAGACGATGCCGCTGCATATTTCGAACGTCGCTCTGGTCGACGCGAATGGCAAGGCCTCGCGTGTGGGCATCAAGGTCGAGGGCGACAAGAAAGTTCGCTTCCTGAAAACGACCGGTGCCGAGCTGAGCGCCTGACGCTGCGGAGTAAAAAATGGCTCGTTTGCAAGAATTTTATAAAGAGAAGGTTGTACCCGGCCTCATCGAGAAGTTCGGTTACAAGTCCGTGATGGAAGTGCCGCGCATCACCAAGATCACCCTGAACATGGGTCTTGGCGAAGCCGTCGCTGACAAGAAGATCATCGAAAACGCCGTTGGCGACCTGACGAAGATCGCCGGCCAGAAGCCTGTCATTACGAAGGCTCGCAAGGCAATCGCCGGCTTCAAGATCCGTCAAGGTTATCCGATCGGTGCGATGGTCACGCTGCGCGGCCAGGCAATGTACGAATTCCTCGATCGTTTCGTGACGGTTGCGCTGCCCCGCGTGCGCGACTTCCGCGGCGTGTCGGGTCGTGCGTTCGACGGTCGTGGCAACTACAACATCGGTGTGAAAGAGCAGATCATTTTCCCCGAAATCGATTACGACAAGATCGACGCGCTGCGTGGGCTGAACATCAGCATCACGACGACCGCGAAGACCGACGACGAAGCAAAGGCTCTGCTCGCCAGCTTCAAGTTCCCGTTCAGAAACTGAGGTTACCGTGGCTAAACTGGCACTGATCGAACGTGAAAAGAAGCGCGCCCGCCTTGCGGCGAAGTTCGCACCGAAGCGCACCGCGCTGAAGGCGATCATCGACGACCAAAGCAAGTCGGAAGAAGAGCGCTATGCAGCTCGTCTGGAATTGCAACAACTGCCGCGTAACTCGAATCCGACCCGCAAGCGCAACCGCTGCGCAATCACGGGCCGTCCGCGTGGCACGTTCCGCAAATTCGGCCTGGCGCGTAACAAGATTCGTGAAATCGCATTCCGCGGCGAGATCCCTGGCCTGACCAAGGCGAGCTGGTAATAGGAGAAACATAAATGAGCATGAGTGATCCTATCGCCGATATGCTGACTCGCATCCGCAACGCGCAGATGGTCGAGAAGGTTTCGGTGACGATGCCCTCGTCGAAAGTCAAGGTTGCGATTGCGCAGGTCCTGAAGGACGAAGGCTATATCGATGGTTTCGCGGTGAAGTCGGAAGGCGCGAAATCGGAATTGAACATTGCATTGAAGTACTACGCTGGCCGTCCGGTCATCGAGCGCCTCGAGCGCGTCTCGAAGCCTGGTCTGCGCGTGTACCGCGGTCGTAACGAGATCCCGCAGGTCATGAATGGCCTTGGCGTGGCGATCGTTTCGACGCCCAAGGGTGTGATGACGGATCGCAAAGCGCGCGCCACTGGCGTGGGCGGCGAAGTCATCTGCTACGTCGCTTAAGGCCGAAGGGGAGAGAAACATGTCTCGAGTAGGTAAAAGCCCGATCGCGCTGGAAGGCGCCGAGGTGACCCTGAGCGACGCCCTGATTACGATCAAGGGCAAGCTGGGCACGATCTCGCAAGCTGCGAACAAGCTGGTGAAGGTGGTGAACGACAACGGCACGCTGAAGTTCGAGCCGGTTGACGAAAGCCGCGAAGCAAACGCGATGTCGGGCACGATGCGCGCAATCGTTGCGAACATGGTGAACGGCGTCAACAAGGGTTTCGAGCGCAAGCTGACGCTGGTTGGCGTTGGTTATCGTGCGCAAGCGCAAGGCGACAAGCTGAACCTGTCGCTGGGTTTCTCGCACCCGGTGGTGCACCAGATGCCGGAAGGCGTGAAGGCTGAAACCCCGTCGCAAACGGAAATCGTGATCAAGGGGATCGACAAGCAGAAGGTCGGCCAAGTAGCGGCGGAAGTGCGCGGCTACCGTCCGCCTGAGCCCTACAAGGGCAAGGGTGTGCGCTATGCCGACGAGGTCGTGATCCTCAAAGAAACGAAGAAGAAGTAAGGGTGCGCAATCATGGATAAGACTCAATCTCGCCTGCGCCGCGCTCGCCAGACGCGTATCAAGATCGCTGAATTGCAAGTCGCGCGCCTTGCTGTGCACCGCACGAACACGCATATCTATGCACAAGTGTTCTCGCCGTGCGGCACCAAGGTGCTCGCCAGCGCATCGACGCTCGAAGCCGAAGTGCGTGCGGAACTCGCCGACAAGTCGGGCAAGGGCGGCAACATCGCTGCTGCGACCCTGATCGGCAAGCGTATCGCAGAAAAGGCCAAGGCCGCCGGTGTCGAATCCGTCGCCTTCGACCGCTCGGGTTTCCGCTACCACGGCCGCGTGAAAGCGCTGGCTGATGCCGCGCGCGAAGCCGGGCTCAAGTTCTAAGGGAAGAATTCGTCATGGCAAAGATGCAAGCGAAAGTTCAGGCTGACGAACGCGACGACGGCCTTCGCGAAAAAATGATTTCGGTCAACCGCGTGACCAAGGTCGTGAAGGGTGGCCGTATTCTCGGCTTCGCCGCACTGACCGTGGTTGGCGACGGCGATGGCCGCGTCGGTATGGGCAAGGGCAAGGCGAAGGAAGTGCCGGTCGCTGTCCAGAAGGCGATGGAACAAGCCCGCCGCAACATGTTCAAGGTGCCGCTCAAGAACGGCACGCTGCAGCACGAAGTGCACGGCAAGCACGGCGCATCGACGGTTCTCCTCGCTCCGGCGAAGGACGGTACCGGCGTGATCGCCGGCGGCCCGATGCGCGCAGTGTTCGACGTGATGGGCGTGCAGAACGTTGTGGCGAAGAGCCACGGTTCGACGAACCCGTACAACCTCGTCCGTGCAACGCTCGACGGCCTGCGCAAGCAGTCCACCCCGGGCGACATCGCGGCGAAGCGCGGCAAGTCCGTCGAAGATATTTTGGGCTAAGCCTAGGTGGTCACCATGTCTGAAAAAACTGTCAAAGTTCAGCTCGTCAAGAGCCTGATTGGGACCCGCGAATCGCATCGCGCGACGGTGCGTGGCCTGGGCCTGCGCCGACTCAACTCGGTCAGCGAACTGCAAGATACGCCGGCTGTGCGCGGCATGATCAACAAGGTTTCGTACCTTGTTAAGGTCATCGGCTAAGCGCTTCAGGCAATCAAGGAGTTGATAATGGAATTGAATAACCTGAAGCCGGCAGAAGGCTCGAAGCACGCGAAGCGTCGCGTGGGTCGCGGCATCGGCTCCGGCCTCGGCAAGACTGCTGGCCGCGGTCACAAGGGTCAGAAATCGCGTTCGGGCGGCTTCCACAAGGTTGGCTTCGAAGGCGGTCAGATGCCGCTGCAACGTCGTCTGCCGAAGCGTGGCTTCACGTCGCTCACGAAGGAATTCGTCGGTGAAGTGAATCTGGCTGATCTGCAAGCGCTGCCGGTCGACGAAATCGATCTGCTGGCGCTGAAGCAAGCGGGCCTGGTCGGTGAGTTGATCAAGAGCGCAAAGATCATCAAGACGGGCGAGATCACTCGCAAGATCGTCGTGAAGGGTCTGGGTGCGACGAAGGGCGCGCGCGCTGCGATCGAAGCAGCAGGCGGCTCGTTCGCCGAGTAATTGGCGCAGTCGACAGCCGATTGCCGTCAATAGCATTTGCATCGGAGAAGGTACTTGGCTAACAGTCCGAGTCTCGCAAAACCCGGTCGAAGCACGGCGAAGTTTGGCGATCTGCGCCGGCGTGCAGTGTTCCTGCTGCTGGCGCTGGTCGTCTACCGCATCGGCGCGCATATTCCGGTGCCGGGCATCGACCCGGATCAGCTGGCAAAGCTGTTCCAAAGCCAGTCCGGCGGCATCCTTGGCATGTTCAACATGTTCTCGGGTGGCGCGCTTTCGCGATTCACGATTTTCGCGTTGGGGATCATGCCGTACATCTCCTCGTCGATCATCATGCAGTTGCTGGCGATCGTGTCGCCGCAGCTCGAAGCGCTGAAGAAAGAAGGTCAGGCGGGTCAGCGAAAGATTACGCAGTACACGCGGGTTTTCACCGTTCTGCTGGCAACGTTCCAAGCTTTCGGCATCGCCGTTGCGCTTGAGAACCAGCCGGGCCTGGTGATCGATCCGGGAATGGTGTTTCGTTTGACGACGGTCGTGACGCTCGTGACCGGTACGATGTTCCTGATGTGGCTCGGTGAGCAAATCACGGAACGCGGCCTCGGCAACGGTATCTCGATCATCATCTTCGGTGGGATTGCGGCGGGCTTCCCGAATGCAATCGGCGGGCTGTTCGAGCTGGTGCGAACCGGTTCGATGGGGCCGGTCTCGGCGATCATCATCGTCGCACTGATTGCAGGCGTGACGTATCTGGTGGTGTTCATCGAACGCGGCCAGCGCAAGATCCTCGTGAACTACGCGAAGCGTCAGGTCGGCAACAAGATTTACGGCGGTCAGTCGTCGCATTTGCCGTTGAAGTTGAACATGTCGGGCGTGATTCCGCCGATCTTCGCATCGTCGATCATCTTGTTCCCGGCAACCATCCTGAACTGGTTTAGTTCGGGGTCGCGTAACAGCTGGTTCGCGGACACGCTGCACAACGTGGCCGAAGCACTGAAGCCTGGTCAGCCTGTGTACGTGTTGTTGTATGCGTTGGCGATCGTGTTCTTCTGCTTTTTCTACACCGCACTGGTGTTCAACAGCAGGGAAACGGCCGACAACCTGAAGAAGAGTGGTGCGTTTGTTCCGGGTATCCGCCCAGGTGACCAGACCGCACGCTATATCGACCGCATCCTCACGCGTCTGACGCTGGCCGGTGCGATCTATATCGTGTTCGTCTGCTTGCTGCCAGAGTTTCTGGTGCTGCGCTGGAACGTGCCGTTTTATTTTGGTGGAACGTCGCTGCTGATTATTGTCGTCGTCACGATGGACTTCATGGCGCAGGTGCAGTCGTACGTTATGTCGCAACAGTATGAGTCGCTGCTCAAGAAAGCCAATTTCAAGGGCGGCAACATCCCGATGCGTTGAAAGGACTTATGGCCAAAGACGATGTAATCCAGATGCAGGGCGAGGTCATCGAAAACCTGCCCAATGCTACCTTCCGCGTGAAGCTGGAGAACGGCCATGTCGTGTTGGGGCATATTTCCGGAAAGATGCGGATGCACTACATCCGGATCTTGCCCGGCGACAAGGTGACGGTTGAATTGACGCCTTACGATCTGTCGCGTGCGCGGATCGTGTTCCGGGCGAAGTGACTTGAAAAAAGGGTAATATCATGAAAGTGATGGCATCGGTTAAGCGCATTTGTCGCAATTGCAAGATCATCAAGCGCAAAGGCGTTGTGCGCGTGATTTGCAGCTCTGATCCGCGCCACAAACAGCGTCAAGGCTGAACGCCGCGCTTTTGCTTGCGCTTTTTGTTTGAGGAAAAACAATGGCTCGTATTGCAGGGGTTAACATCCCGAACCACCAGCATACCGAAATCGGTCTGACGGCGATCTTCGGTATCGGCCGCACGCGCTCGCGCGATATTTGCGAAGCGGCTGGTGTGGCATTCTCGAAGAAGGTCAAGGATTTGACCGACGCAGACCTCGAAAAGCTGCGTGAAGAGGTCGGCAAGTTCGTCGTCGAAGGCGATCTGCGCCGTGAAGTGACGATGAATATCAAGCGCCTGATGGACCTCGGCTGCTACCGTGGCGTGCGCCATCGTAAGGGCCTGCCCCTGCGTGGCCAGCGCACCCGGACGAATGCCCGCACGCGCAAGGGTCCGCGCCGCGCAGCGCAATCGCTGAAGAAGTAAGCGGGACTGACAGTTACAGGAAAACGTAATGGCTAAGGCTTCGAACAACTCCGCGGCGCAACGCGTTCGCAAGAAGGTCAAGAAGAACGTCGCCGAGGGCGTGGTTCACGTTCACGCGTCGTTCAACAACACCATCATCACGATCACCGATCGTCAAGGCAACGCGCTTGCCTGGGCGACGTCGGGTGGCCAAGGCTTCAAGGGCTCGCGTAAGTCGACGCCGTTTGCAGCTCAGGTGGCAGCCGAATCGGCTGGCCGCGTGGCGATGGAATACGGCGTGAAGAACCTCGAAGTGCGGATCAAGGGCCCCGGCCCGGGCCGTGAATCGGCGGTGCGCGCGTTGCATGGTCTTGGTATCAAGATCACCGCGATCTCCGACGTGACGCCTGTTCCGCACAACGGCTGCCGTCCGCCGAAGCGTCGTCGCATCTAAGACGCGCATTTGCAAATTGCCTGTTGTCGCCGATTGAGACATATCGGCGCCGATGGGCCGTTTGCGCATTGATTGACTCTAAGCCCACCGTTCGGCCCAAAGGGTCCGAACTAGCGCAGACGGAAGTTTGCGTGATTAAACATAGAAGGAAAGCAACGTGGCACGCTATACCGGCCCTAAGGCCAAGCTGTCCCGCCGTGAAGGCACCGACCTCTTCCTGAAGAGCGCACGTCGCTCGCTCGCCGACAAGTGCAAGCTTGACAGCAAGCCTGGTCAACACGGCCGCACTTCGGGCGCTCGTACGTCCGACTACGGCACGCAGCTGCGCGAAAAGCAAAAAGTGAAGCGTATCTACGGCGTGCTCGAGCGCCAGTTCCGCCGCTACTTCGCCGAAGCCGACCGCCGCAAGGGCAACACGGGTGAAAACCTGCTGCAATTGCTCGAATCGCGTCTCGACAACGTCGTCTACCGCATGGGCTTCGGCTCGACGCGCGCTGAAGCACGTCAGCTCGTGAGCCACAAGGCGATCGTCGTGAACGGCCAAGTCGCGAACATCCCGTCGCTGCAAGTGAAGTCGGGCGACGTGGTGGCAGTGCGCGAACAATCGAAGAAGCAAGCGCGTATTCTCGAAGCGCTGTCGCTGGCCGAGCAAGGCGGCATGCCGAGCTGGGTTGCGGTCGACTCGAAGAAGTTCGAAGGCACGTTCAAGCAGATGCCGGATCGCGCAGACATCGGTGGCGATATCAACGAAAGCCTGATCGTCGAATTGTATTCGCGCTAATCGGATTAACGGCCGGGGTACCCTGATTGCGTTGTGCAAGGGGTTGCCTCGGCTGTTTATTTTCAGGTTGTTACCGGTCAGCCTTATCGGTGTAACGAGCCGAGGGTATTGAAGAGGAAAACCTATGCAAACCAGTTTGTTGAAACCCAAGATCATCGCTGTGGAATCGCTGGGCGAGAGCCACGCGAAAGTGGTCATGGAACCGTTCGAACGCGGTTATGGCCATACCTTGGGTAACGCGCTTCGGCGCGTGCTGCTTTCGTCGATGTTGGGTTATGCGCCCACCGAAGTGACGATCGCAGGCGTCGTACATGAGTACTCGACGCTCGACGGGGTGCAAGAGGACGTAGTCAACCTGCTGTTGAACCTGAAGGGCGTGGTGTTCAAGCTGCATAACCGTGACGAAGTGACGGTTACGCTGCGCAAGGAAGGCGAAGGCGTGGTCACCGCCGGCGACATCGAGCTCGCGCACGACTGTGAAGTCATCAACCCGGATCACGTGATCGCGCATCTGTCGAAGGGCGGCAAGCTCGACGTGCAGATCAAGGTCGAGAAGGGCCGCGGCTATGTGCCGGGCAACGTGCGCCGCTACGGTGAAGAAACGGCCAAGATCATCGGCCGTATCGTCCTGGATGCGTCGTTCTCGCCGGTGCGCCGTGTGAGCTACGCCGTGGAAAGCGCGCGTGTCGAACAGCGTACCGACCTCGACAAGCTCGTGATGAACATCGAAACCAACGGTGTGATCTCGCCGGAAGAAGCGATCCGTCAATCGGCGCGCATCCTGGTCGATCAACTGTCGGTGTTCGCTGCGCTGGAAGGCACCGAAGCTACGGCGGAAGCACCGTCGCGTGCGCCGCAGATCGATCCGATCCTGCTGCGTCCGGTGGACGATCTCGAGCTGACGGTTCGTTCGGCGAACTGCCTGAAGGCCGAGAACATCTACTACATCGGCGATCTGATCCAGCGTACGGAAAACGAGCTGCTGAAGACTCCGAACCTCGGTCGCAAGTCGTTGAACGAGATCAAGGAAGTGCTCGCTTCGCGTGGCCTCACGCTCGGCATGAAGCTCGAAAACTGGCCGCCGGCTGGTTTGGACAAGTAATACTGCTGACCTGGCATCGACGCGGATTTTCCTTTAGAATCCGCGTCTTGCCTTTTTCACTACCGGCCCGTGCACTTTGTCGCTCAGTTGGAGCGGTGAAGGCGATAGAAGAGCTGGATCAAAACTTTGAATCAAGGAAATTGAAATGCGTCACCGTCATGGCCTGCGGAAACTGAACCGCACGAGCAGCCACCGTCTGGCAATGCTCCGTAACATGTCCAACTCGCTGATCGAGCACGAAGTCATCAAGACCACGCTGCCGAAGGCGAAGGAACTCCGTAAAGTCGTCGAGCCGCTCATCACGCTCGGCAAGAAGCCGTCGCTGGCAAACCGTCGTCTGGCGTTCAACCGCCTGCGTGATCGTGACTCGGTCACGAAGCTGTTCGACGTGCTCGGTCCGCGCTTCGCGAACCGTCCGGGCGGCTACCTGCGTATCCTGAAGTTCGGTTTCCGTGTTGGCGACAACGCGCCGATGGCACTGGTCGAACTGCTCGACCGTCCGGAACCGGTGGAAGCGGAAAACGTCCAAGAAGCTGAATAAGCGTCTCGGCGTAGGCAAAAAAGGGTCAAGCGCGAGCTTGGCCCTTTTTGCTTTTGGGCGGCGTGCGGCGACGCACGTAGCGTCGGATGCCGGGTTGAATCCGATCGAAGCGGCGCTGCGTATCGGGGTGTACGATACGCGTGCTCGAGCGGCCGCTCTTGCAGGAGATTCCGTGACCCAGAATGTGATCCTGATACTGACGACAGTGCCCGATTCAGAGGCGGCGCAGAAGCTGGCTGATGGCGCGTTGAACGCGCGCTTGGCCGCTTGCGTCACTGAATTGGGGACGGTGCGTTCCCGCTATCACTGGCAAGGTAAGATCGAATCCGCCGAAGAGATCCAGATGCTCTTCAAGACGAGTGCCGCGCGCTCGCTGGAACTCGAACAATTCATCCAGGCGAACCATCCGTACGAGACCCCCGAAATCCTGTCCTGGCAGGCCACCGCATCAGCGGCTTATGGGCAGTGGGTCACAGCCGAAACACAACGACCTATCCATGTCTAACGTTTCTCGCCAACGCGCACATGCGGTTGCGCGCTTCTTGGTTTTACTCGTGGCGTGCCTGTGTGCTTTCGTCGGAATGGCGCCGGCTGCGCGCGCGGCCGATGACTTTCTCGATCCGTCGGTCGCGTTCAAATTCAGCGCCAGCGAGCAGCCGGGCGAGGTCCTCGTCCACTTCAAGATCGCCGACGGCTACTACATGTACCGTGAGCGCTTTGCATTCGCCGTTAAAAGCGGCACGGCGACGCTTGGTGATCCGCAGTTGCCTGCGGGGAATGTGAAATTCGACACGACCTTCAACAAGAACGTCGAAACCTACCGGAACGACCTGACGATCCGCGTTCCGGTCAAGCAGGCCGCCGGCCCCTTCGAACTGGTTGTCACATCGCAAGGTTGTGCGGACGCGGGTATTTGTTATCCACCGGCCGAGCACGAATTTCGCGTCGATGGCGCGGCGCTGCATGCTGCCGCCGAGGGTGCGGCGCCGGCGGCAACGACCGGAACGATCGCAGCGGATCAAGCCTCGTGGTACGAACGCGCGACGAGCGCCGATTACGCGCAGTCGCTGCTCGAGGGCGGAGGTTTTCTCGCGATCGTCGGCCTGTACTTCGTCGCCGGGATCGTGCTGAGCCTGCTGCCGTGCTCGTACCCGATGATTCCGATCCTCTCGGCGATCATCATTGGCGAAGGGGCCAAGGTCACGCGAGCGCGCGGGTTTGCATTGTCGCTCTCATACGTGATCGGCATGGCGCTCGTTTATACGGCGCTCGGGATTGCTGCCGCACTCGTTGGGCAAAGCCTCGGAGCATGGCTGCAGAATCCGTGGGTGCTTGGCGTGTTCGCGGTGCTGCTGACGGTGTTTGCGCTTTCTTTGATCGCAGGCTTCGACATCGCGTTGCCGCAGCGCTGGCAAGATGGCGTGTCGCGCGCGTCGGGTCGGCGCTCAGGTGGCAAGTTCGCCGCTGTGGCGGTGATGGGCGCGCTGTCGGCGCTGGTCGTCGGCGCGTGCATGACGGCGCCGCTCTTCGCCGTGCTCGCGTTCATCGCGCATACCGGCAATGCGGTGCTCGGCGCCGCCGCGCTGTTTTCGATGGGTATCGGCCTCGGCGTTCCGCTGCTGATTATCGGACTGGGGGCGGGCACGTTCTTGCCGAAGGCCGGGGCCTGGATGGACGGCGTCAAGGTCTTCTTTGGCGTCGTGCTGCTCGCGGCGGCCTTGTGGATCGTTTGGCCGGTGCTCGGCGCGTCGGCCCAAATGCTGCTCGGCGCGCTATGGCTGCTGATTTCCGCCGCGGCACTTGGCCTATTCACGCCGAACGTGGGTGGACCTTCTGTCTGGCGCCACCTGGGGCGGGGGATAGGCGCGGCATTGGCGATTTGGGGGGCAGTGCTGCTCGTGGGCCTGGCTGCGGGCTCGACCGATCCGCTTCGGCCGCTTGCCGTGCTCGCGTCGCATTCCGCGGCAGGTCCGACGGTGGCCGCGCAGCAGGCCGAGCCGCCTTTCGCGCCGGTGCGCTCATCCGACGAGCTCGATCATGTGCTGAAGACGTCGGCGCGCCCGGCGATGCTCGACTTCTACGCGGACTGGTGCGTGAGCTGCAAGGAAATGGAGCGCTTTACGTTCAGCGACCCGCGCGTGCATGCGCGTCTCCAGCAATTGAATCTCTTGCGTTCCGATGTGACGGCGAACAACACCGACGACCAGGCGCTGCTCAAGCGCTTCAAGCTCTTCGGTCCGCCGGGAATCATCTTCTTCGATCAGAACGGCAACGAGACATTGCGCGTCGTCGGGTATGAATCGGCGGATGCGTTCTTGCGTAGTCTCGATCGGGCCGCGGCGCCGCAGTCCTGAGAGCATCCCATCGTCGTTTGAATTCGGCCGGGCAGCGCGCGCCATGCGCGCTGCATTCGCGGCCACACATGACCCGAAGGCAGGCGCGGCCGTGCGCTCGCCGTGCACTCCGTCCAAACGAAAAACGGCGGCACTCCGCGAGGGGCGCCGCCGTCAAACTTCCCAACTATTAAGCCGCGCGAACTACTTTTATGCGCGCAGCAGTCGCGCTGCGTCGAGTGCGAAATACGTCAGCACGCCATCCGCACCAGCACGCTTGAACGCTAGCAGCGACTCCATCACCACCTTATCGTGATCGAGCCAGCCGTTTTGTGCGGCGGCTTTGAGCATCGCGTACTCGCCGCTGACCTGATAGACATAGGTCGGGAAGCGGAATTCGTCCTTCACGCGTCGCACGATGTCGAGGTACGGCATGCCCGGCTTGACCATCACCATGTCCGCGCCTTCCTCGATATCCAGGCGTACCTCGCGCAGGGCTTCGTCGGAATTGGCCGGGTCCATCTGATAGGTCATCTTGTTGCTCTTGCCGAGGTTCGTTGCGGAACCGACGGCATCGCGGAACGGCCCGTAGAACGCCGACGCGTACTTCGCTGCGTAAGCCATGATCTTCGTGTAGATGTGGCCTTCGCTTTCGAGCATCTCTCGAATGGCGCCGATACGGCCGTCCATCATGTCCGACGGCGCGACGATATCGACGCCGGCCTCGGCCTGCGCGCGCGCCTGATCAACGAGGATTTCGACCGTTTCGTCATTGAGCACGTAGCCGGCTTCGTCGAGCACACCGTCTTGGCCGTGGCTCGTGTAGGGGTCGAGCGCGACGTCGGTCAGCACACCCAGTTCCGGAAAGCGCTTTTTGAGCTCGCGAACAGCGCGCGGAATCAAGCCTTCCGGGTTGGCCGCTTCGCGGCCATCGGGCGTCTTGAGCGACGGCTCAATCGCCGGAAAGAGCGACAGCACCGGCACGCCGAGCTCGACGCATTGTTCGGCGACGCCCATCAGCAGGTCGACCGACACACGCTCGACACCCGGCATCGACGGCACGGCTTGCCGTGCGTTCGTGCCCTCGGTGATGAATACCGGATAAATCAGATCGTTCGTAGTCAGCAGGTTCTCGCGCATCAGGCGGCGCGAAAAGTCGTCGCGGCGCATGCGGCGGGGGCGGTGATGCGGATAGAAGCTCATATTGAATGTCTTGAGTGGCGAGAAATACTGCTTCGGCCCGTGCGAAATTTTATTGAGACAATGGTATATGATAGCGATCGAGCGAGGCGCTTGGCGCCGAGTTCCCCGCTTCTCCTCCCTGAGCGGGTGCCTGTCGTTTTTCGATTAGGCTGTTAACCCGCCGTTATCCGGCGGGTTTTTTTATGTGCGAACGACGGGTTCCGCCGCTGCGTTGCCGACGGAAAGTTGCTTGCACAACATTCGGCCGGTCATTGTGCCTCGTCGTCGCCATTCTCTGCAGGCAAGAGCCAGCTTTCGATCAATTCGTGCGCGTCTTCGAGACCGGTGCGCTTGAGCGCCGAAAAGAGTTGCGCGGTCAGCTCCCCCTCGTAGCCGGCGTCTTTATATTCCTTCAAGCCCTTCTGCGTCGCGCGCAGCGCGTTGATGCTCTCTTGGCGTGTCAATTTGTCGCACTTGGTCAGCAGCGTGTGAATCGGCTTGCCGGTGGGGGCGAACCACTCGATCATCCTGCGATCCAGCTCGGTGAGCGGGCGGCGCGAGTCCATCATCAGGATCATGCCGCGTAACTGGGCGCGCGATTGCAGGTAGCTCGAGAGCAGTGCTTCCCAGTGTTCCTTCGCGGCACCCGGCACTTCGGCGTAGCCGTAGCCCGGCAAGTCGACCAGATGGGCGACCGGCTCCGCGGCCGGGCCGACCGAGAAGTAATTGATATGTTGCGTGCGTCCAGGTGTCTTACTGGCGAACGCGAGGCGCTTTTGGTTGCAAAGCACGTTGATGGCCGTCGACTTGCCCGCGTTCGAGCGTCCCGCGAACGCAATCTCCGGCTGAGGCGTCGGGGGCAGATCGCGCAAGTGGTTAACAGTCGTGAAAAAGCGGGCTTGATGGAGCAGGAAGGCCATGGAGGGAAACCAGAAAAGGAGGCGCCGGATGGATGGGAAGGGATGCGGGGCAAGCCCGACTGGCGCCTAGACGATTAGCGAGTTATTGTACAATACGATGGTTTACTGAAGACCAGAGGGGCGCTTGCGCGTCTCGAAACGCGTGGCCTCGCGGTAGATCGGTCGCCGTCGTATTTTGCAGAACCTCATAGGGGAAATCGGCGGGCGCAGCTCGGCATTTCCTTGCTCCGTAAGGAGTGGCATCGCTTGCGATGTCCTTGAGAGCACTCAATTCTCACAAGACGAAACCGGGTGTGCGAATGAATCGACTGTGCAAGACTTTGATGGTGCTTCAAGTAACGGTAGCAGCAGGTTTGATGGGGTTGGCAGGGCAGTCTGGAGCGGCGGAAGCCGCCAAGCCGGATTTGAATCGGGGTCAGCAAATCGCCACGCAGGTCTGTGCCGCGTGTCATGGCGCAGACGGCAACAGTGCCACGGGCGCGTTCCCGAAGCTCGCGGGGCAGCATCAGGAATATCTCGTCAAGCAGCTCAAGGATTTCAAGGTGCAGGCCGGCGCGAAAGTCGCCGCGCGCAAGAATGACGTCATGGCTGGCTTTGCCGGCGCGCTATCCGATCAGGACATGATCAACGTCGCGGCCTATTTCGCCTCGCAGACGTCGAAACCCGGGTTCGCGCACGACAAGAGCACGATTGCGCTGGGGCAGCAGATCTACCGCGGCGGCATCGCGGACAAGGGCGTGCCGGCGTGCGCAAGCTGCCATGGTCCGACCGGGCAGGGGATGCCGATCCAGTATCCGCGTCTGTCGTGGCAATGGCAGGACTACACGGTCGCGCAGTTGACGGCGTTCCAGCAAGGTTCGGGCGCGCGCAACAACAACGAAGCGATGCATACGATTGCGTCCCGCTTGTCGGAGAACGAAATCAAGGCAGTCGCGGATTACATTGCGGGTCTGCATTAGCAGGCCCGATCAAAATCAAGCCGGGTGAGCGAGCCCGGCGAGAACAACAAAGGGTGGGGGCACCGCTTCAAGGCGGTGCCCTTCACCCTTTTTTGCTGGTCAGTCGGAGTTTGAATGAGCGTCACCACGTCGGGTTATGAGTTGAAGTCGGGTCAGCGGGCGGTCAAGAGCGCCGTCGAATTGCTGAGTTCGATGCGGTTCGCGATTGCGCTACTCGTGATTCTGTCGATCGCGAGCATCATCGGCACGGTGCTGACTCAGGACGATCCGTACCCCAACTACGTCAATCAGTTCGGTCCGTTCTGGGCCGATATCTTCCGTTCGCTGAGCCTGTACACCGTCTACAGCTCGTGGTGGTTCATGCTCATCCTGGGCTTTCTCATCGTGTCGATCTCGCTGTGCGTGCTGCGCAATGCGCCGAAGATGATCGCCGACATGAAGAGCTGGAAGGACAAAGTGCGCGAAGGCAGCCTGCGCGCGTTCCATCACAAGGCGGAGTTCGGTGTGCACGGCACGCGCGCGAATACCGCGGCGACGCTCGGCACGCTCTCGGGCAAGCTCGGCTACAAGTTCGTCACGCGCGAGAGCGACGGCGCCACGTTGATCGCGGCCAAGCGCGGTGCAATGACGAGGATTGGTTATATCTTTGCGCACCTCGCGATCGTCATCATCTGCATCGGCGGCCTGCTCGACAGCAACCTGCCCATCAAGCTGCAGATGTGGCTCTTCAACAAGACGCCGGTCGATACGAGCGCGGTCATCAGCGAGATCACGCCGAACCACCGTCTGTCGTCGTCGAATCCGACGTTCCGCGGCTACGCTTGGGTGCCCGAGGGACAGCATGTGTCGACGGCGATCCTGAATCAGCCGAACGGCTCGCTGATTCAAGACCTGCCGTTCTCGATTCAGTTGAACAAGTTCATCGTCGACTATTACTCGACCGGCATGCCGAAGCTCTTCGCGAGCGACATCGTCGTGATCGATCACAAGACCGGCAAGGAGATTCCGGCGCGGGTCGAGGTGAACAAGCCGTTCGAGTACGACGGCGTGTCGATCTACCAATCGAGCTTCCAGGACGGCGGCTCGCAGATGACGATGACCGCTTGGCCGATGGTGGGCGACAACGCGAAGACCTATCCGTTCGGCGGGGCGATCGGGGCGTCGGCGCCATTGGGCGCGTCGATGGCGGCGATTCCCGGCACGGCAGGGGAGACGGTCGAATTCAGCGATTTCCGTGCGATCAACGTCGAAAATGTCACGGACGCGAATGGCAGCAACGACGTGCGCGGCGTCGCGCACAAAACGCTCGCCGAAGAGCTCGACCAGCGGCTCGGCTCGGGCGCGAAGACGCAGAATCCGCTGACGCTGCACAATGTCGGCCCGTCGGTGCAGTACAAGATCCGCGGCACCGATGGCCAGGCGCGCGAGTTCAACAACTACATGCTGCCCGTCGACGTGAATGGCGAGCGCATGTTCCTGGCCGGCATGCGCACGACGCCGAACGATCCGTTCCGCTATCTGCGCATTCCCGCCGACAGCGGCGGCACGCTCAAGGAATGGATGCAGTTGCGCGCGGCGCTTGCCAACCCGGCGCTGCGTGCTCAAGCTGCCCAACGCTTTGCCGAGCGTTCGGTGACCGATCAGAACGCTGCGCTGCGCGACCATCTGCAGGACAGCGCGCTGCGCGTTCTCACCCTATTTGCCGGCGCGGACATCGGCATCGGCAACGGCGCGGACGGCCATCCGCTCGGCGGCTACCAGGCGGTCGCGACCTTTATCGACCGTTCGGTGCCGAAGGATGAGCAGCAAAAAGCGGCATCTTTGCTGCTGCGCATGCTCGAAGGCTCGACCTGGGACCTTTGGCAGATCGCGCGAGAGCAAGCCGGCGAGCCCGACATGAAGCCCGACGCCGACGCCATCCGCTTCGTCCAAAGCTCGATCAACGCGCTATCCGACAGCTTTTTGTATGGATCACCGGTCTTCTTGCAGCTCGACTCATATAAGCAGGTGCAAGCTTCGGTATTTCAGTTGACGCGCGCACCCGGCAAAAAAGTGGTGTATCTTGGCAGCCTGTTGCTCGTGCTCGGCATCTTTTCGATGTTCTATGTGCGCGAGCGGCGACTCTGGTTCTGGCTCAAGGACACCGCCACGGGCACTTCCGTGGTGATGGCGATGTCGACGGCGCGCAAGACGCTCGACTTCGAAAAAGAATTCGCGCGCACGCGCGATGCAGTCGGGGCCACGCTGGGCGTCGCAGCAACGGAAGCTGCGGCTAATTCGGCCACGAATTCGACGGTCGAACCGTCCCGTGACGCAAGCGCTCCCCACGACAGAAGCGCCCCGCCATCCTCCGGTTCGCAGAATTCCACTCGGTAACATCATGGATTTGACACAAGTCTCCGCGTCTCAACCCAAGCCACGGCCCGCGTCGGCCGCTCCCGCCGGCTTGTACGACGAGCGCCCTTTCCTCAAGCGTCTTAACGCATTCGACTGGCTGTTCGCGCTCGCGATGGTCGCCGGAGCGGGGTTCGCGCTATCGCGCTACCACGCCTTCATGAACTACTACGACAAGCTCGTGCTGGTGTGCTCGGTGCCCGTGTTCGTCGTGCTGGGGTGGCGCTGGAAGCCGGTGCGCTTGCTGATTGCTGGCATCGCTGTGCTGTCGCTGTTCGCGATTCAGACCTACCAAGGCGATCTGACGCGCGCGGATTCGGCGTTTTTTCTGAAGTATTTCCTGTCGAGCCAGTCGGCGATTCTTTGGATGAGCGCGCTCTTCGTGCTCGCTACGCTGTTCTACTGGATCGGCATGCTGTCGCGCTCGCCGTCGGGCGGCGCGATCGGCTCCAAGCTCACCTGGGCCGCCGTGCTGATGGGCTTCACGGGCATGATGGTGCGCTGGTACGAGTCGTATCTGATCGGCGCCGATGTCGGACACATCCCCATCTCGAACTTGTATGAAGTGTTCGTCCTGTTCAGCCTCATCACGGCGCTTTTCTACTTGTACTACGAGCAGCACTACAGCACGCGCGCGCTCGGGGCGTTTGTCCTCTTGATCATCAGCGCCGCGGTCGGCTTTCTGATGTGGTACTCGATCTCGCGCGACGCGCAGCAGATCCAGCCGCTCGTGCCGGCGCTGCAAAGCTGGTGGATGAAGATCCACGTGCCGGCGAACTTCATCGGCTACGGCAGCTTTGCGTTGTCGGCGATGGTCGGCGTGGCGTACCTGATGAAAGAGCGCGGGGTGCTGGCCGACCGCCTGCCGGAACTCGACGTGCTCGACGACGTGATGTACAAGTCGATCGCCGTCGGCTTCGCGTTCTTCACGATCGCGACGATCCTCGGCGCGCTGTGGGCCGCCGAAGCCTGGGGCGGCTACTGGAGCTGGGACCCGAAGGAGACCTGGGCGCTGATCGTCTGGCTGAACTACGCGGCGTGGCTGCACATGCGCTTGATGAAGGGGCTGCGCGGCGCGGTCGCTGCCTGGTGGGCGCTGACTGGCCTGTTGGTCACGACGTTCGCGTTCCTCGGCGTCAACATGTTCCTGTCCGGCTTGCATAGTTACGGCAAGCTGTAATATTCGCCGTTCTGCCGCGACTAAAAACCGCCGAGTGCTAAGCACCGGCGGTTTTTTTGTCTGGGGAGTGGTCGTTTTTGCATCCGCTACGCTACCCCGAACGGTATATAAAGCCGATGGGTCGAATGAGCATGCGCGGTCGGCCCAAACCGCCTACCAGGAGCTTTCAACATGTGGACCAAGCGAGGACAGCGAATTCAATTGCAGGGCGGCGACATCGCTGCGAGCGAAATCACGCCGCGCGCCGTATGGGAGAACCGGCGGCGCGTGTTGCAACTGGCGGGCATGGCGGGTGTGGCCGCGGCGGGCGGCCTCTTCGGCATCAGCGATCCGGCGTTCGCCAACTACGAGTCGCCCGACGCGAAGGCGCAGAAGCTCGCGGCGAAGACCAATCCGAAGTTCGTCGTCGTCGACAAGGTCACGCCGTACAAGGACATCACGACCTATAACAACTTCTACGAATTCGGCACTGACAAGGGCGATCCGGCGGAAAATGCGCATACGCTGCGGCCGCATCCGTGGCGCGTGAGCGTCGAGGGCGAGGTCAAGAACGCGAAGGTCTACGATATCGATGAGCTGCTCAAAGTCGCGCCGCTCGAGGAGCGCGTGTACCGGCACCGCTGCGTCGAGGGGTGGTCGATGGTGATTCCGTGGGTCGGCTTCCCGCTTTCCGAGTTGATCAAGCGCGCGCAGCCGACCGGCAACGCGAAGTATGTGCAATTCATCACGCTCGCGGACCCGTCGCAGATGCCTGGGCTCGCCCAGCCGATTCTCGACTGGCCGTATTCGGAAGGTCTGCGGATGGACGAGGCGATGAATCCGTTGACGCTGTTGACGGTCGGCGTCTACGGGCAGGTGCTGCCGAATCAGAACGGCGCGCCGATTCGCGTCGTTCTGCCGTGGAAGTACGGCTTCAAGAGCGCGAAGTCGCTGGTGAAGATCCGCTTTGTCGAACAGCAGCCGCCGACGAGCTGGAATACCGAGGCGCCGAACGAGTACGGCTTTTATTCGAACGTGAACCCGAACGTCGATCACCCGCGCTGGAGCCAGGCGACCGAACGGCGTATCGGCGAGGACGGGTTCTTCACGCCGAAGCGCAAGACGCTGATGTTCAACGGCTACGGGGATCTCGTCGCTTCGATGTATCAGGGTATGGATTTGCGGAAATTCTTCTGAGCTAAGCGGCGTCGATCATGACCGACATGCAAACCACCGTCACCAGTCAAGGCAGCGGGAACGCTCGCCCTGCGAAGGCGGCGTCGGCGGCACGCCCGGCCGCGCGCAAGGGCGAACGCTGGATCGCGCCCGCCAAGATCGCGGTTTTCATTGCGGCCTGGTATCCGCTCGCTCGCATCGTGCTGTTCGGACTGACCGACCGGCTCGGCGCGAACCCGATCGAATTCATCACGCGCTCGACCGGCCTTTGGACGCTCGTCTTCCTCTGCATCACGCTGGCCGTCACGCCGCTGCGCCGTCTCACAGGCGTGAACGCGCTGCTGCGTTTTCGTCGCATGCTCGGGCTCTACGCGTTCTTCTATGCGACGCTCCACTTCACGACCTATATCTGGTTCGACAAGTGGTTCGATGTCGCCGCGATGCTGAAAGACGTCGGCAAGCGGCCGTTCATCACCGTCGGTTTTGCCGCGTTCCTGCTGCTGATTCCGCTCGCGGCGACGTCGCCACGCGCGATGGCGCGCAAGCTCGGCCGGCATTGGCAGCAACTGCATCGCGCGATCTATGCGATCGCCGGGCTCGCGATCCTGCATTTCTGGTGGATGAAGGCGGGCAAGCACGACCTGATCCTGCCGAAGATTTACGGTGCGATCGTGATCGCGCTGCTTGGCTGGCGCTTGCTCGTGTGGGTGCGCGGACGGTTCTTCGAGCGGCAGCGGCTTTGACGCGAAAGCGGTTCAGGCGCTTTGCTCGTTGATAAAGCGCGTCGATAAAAAAGGCGGGGCTCTTACCAGTGAGCCCCGCCTTTTACGTTTTGCTTCGCGCCGTGTGGTGCTTTACTTCGGCAGCACCGTCTCGCCGGCGAACAGGTCCTTCACGTTTTCGCGCGCACGCACGACGTGCGCGTCGTTGCCGTCGACCATCACCTCGGCGGCTCGCGGACGCGTGTTGTAGTTCGAGCTCATCACGAACCCATACGCACCGGCCGAGCGGATCGCGAGCAGGTCGCCCGCTTCGATCGCCAGTTGCCGGTCGCGGCCGAGCCAGTCGCCGCTTTCGCAGACAGGGCCAACCACGTCATACACGTGCGCCGCCGCGTCGCGCGTCACGGCGGGTTCGATCGCGTGGAACGCCTGATACATCGCGGGGCGGGCGAGATCGTTCATCGCGGCATCGACGATCGCAAAGTTCTTCTCTTCGCCCGGCTTCAGGAATTCGACGCGCGTCAGCAGGATGCCCGCATTGCCCGTGACCGAGCGGCCCGGCTCGAAGAACACCTCGCGATGGCCGTGGCCGCGCGCGTCGATGTGGTCGAGCAGCGTCTTCACGAATTCGCCGATGTCGGGCGGCGTTTCCGTGTCGTACTGGATGCCGAGGCCGCCGCCGACGTCGATGTGGTGAATCTTCGTACCGTCCGCCTCGATCTGCTCGACGAGTTCGAGGAGCCGATCGACGGCATCGAGGTACGGGGAGATCTCGGTGATTTGCGACCCGATATGGCAGTCGATGCCGACTACGTGCAGGTTCGGCATCGAGGCCGCGGCGCGGTAGGTCGCACGCGCATCGTCGAACGCGACGCCGAATTTGTTGGCTTTGAGGCCGGTCGAAATGTACGGATGCGTTTTCGGATCGACATCGGGATTCACGCGCAGCGAGACGGGCGCCGTCTTGCCCATCGACGCAGCCACCGCGTTGAGCCGGTCGAGTTCCGGAATCGATTCGACGTTGAAGCACTTCACGCCCGCGGCGAGAGCCTCGCGCATTTCCCCGGCGCTCTTGCCGACGCCCGAGAACACGGTGTTCTCCGCTTTGCCGCCGGCCGCGAGCACGCGCGCGAGCTCGCCGCTGGATACGATGTCGAAGCCCGCGCCGAGGCGTGCGAATACGTTCAACACCGCGAGGTTGCTGTTCGCTTTCACGGCGACGTGCACCGACGCGCGCCGTCCCGCGCACGCGTTCGCATAAGCCTGGTAGGCCTGCGTCAGCGCCGCGCGCGAATACACGTACAGGGGGGTGCCGAATTGCTCGGCAAGCGAGACGGCGGACACACCTTCGGCGTGCAGCACGCCGTCGACGAAGGCGAATGCGGATTGACTCATGCGGTAGGACTATTGATCTTGGGACGAACCCGAAGCGGGGCTGGACGCTGGCTTGGCCGTGCTCGTCGTCGTGCCGAGTCGGCTGTCCGGCGAAAGCGAGAGCGGGGTGGACGACGTATCGGAAGCGGCGCCCGTTGCGCCGGAGGCTGGGATCGCACCCGTTTCCGCATCCGGCTTCACGTCGGATGGGGGCGGTTCCATTTGGTCGGTGGGCTTCTTCGGCAGCGGCGGGACGGTCGGCATGTAGAGCGGCCCGCGTTGCCCGCAGCCGCCAAGCGCAGCGGTGGTGAGAGCCAAAGCCGCTACAATCGCGCTCATCCTCAAAACGACTCGCATGACCGTCCCTGAATAATTAATCGGTGGAGTTTAGCATGACCGACAGTGAATACCTGACCCGCGCGGAAGCCGTTCTGGCCGCGATTGAGCGCGCATCGGACGATATCGACGCCGATATCGAATTCGAACGCACGGGCAATGTTCTGACGCTCGAATTCGAGAACAAAACGAAGATCATCGTGAATCTTCAGCCGCCGATGCATGAGATCTGGATCGCGGCGAAGGCCGGCGGTTTTCATTTCAAGTTTGTCGACGGCGAATGGCGCGACACGCGCAGCGGCCAGGAATTCTTTACCGCGCTTTCGCAATATGCGTCGCAGCAGGCCGGCGAGCCTGTCGAGTTCCGGGAGTGACCGTGCATGGCTCGCCGATGACAGGTCGGTTCTTCAGCGAGCCTTCGGTGAGCCTTCAGCCAGCCATTAGCCGCCTATCTCAGCGGCCGCGGAACAGGTTCATGATGTCCTGCTTTTCCTGATCGCCCACATGCTCCGGCATCGCTTGCGAGGCTGAATCGACGACTTCGCCATCGGCCGGAGCCTGACTGACGCCTACGCTCGCGAGAAAGCCGTTGCCCGGCGTGAATTCGCTGAAATACAGTTCGCCGTCGATCGATACGACGTCGTCCGACATCGGCATCTTGTATTCGGGCACGCCCTTGAGCGTCTGCCCCATGTAGTCGATCCACACCGGCAGCGCGAGGCCGCCGCCGGTTTCGCGGTCGCCGAGGCTGCGCGGATTGTCGTAGCCGATCCAAGCGATGGCCGTCAGCGTGTGCTGGTAGCCGGCGAACCAGGCGTCGCGCGAATCGTTGGTGGTGCCGGTCTTGCCCGCGAGGTCGGTGCGCTTGAGCACGTTCGTCTTGGCGCCGGTGCCGCGCTGCGCGACGCTTTGCAGCAGGCTGTTCATGACGTACGCGTTGCGCCCGTCGATCGCGCGCGGGGCATTTTGCTCGGCGATGATCGGCTGCGAGCGGGCGAGGATGTTTCCGGACGGGTCGGTGACTTCGGCGATCAGATACGGGTTGATCCGGTAACCGCCGTTCGCGAACACCGAATACGCGCTCGCCATTTGCAGCGGCGTGACGAGACCCGCGCCGAGCGCCATCGGCAAATACGCAGGGTGACGGTCCGCGTCGAAGCCGAAGCGCGTGATGTATTGCTGCGCGTACTTCGTGCCGATTTGCGACAGGATGCGGATCGATACCAAGTTGCGCGACTTTTGCAGCGCCGTGCGCATCGTCATCGGGCCTTCGAAGCCGCCGCCGTAGTTCTTCGGCTCCCACGGCTGACCGCCGGTTTCGGCCGCGCTGAAAAAGAGCGGCGCGTCGTTGATGATGGTGGCGGGGCCAAGTCCCTTGTCGAGCGACGCCGAGTAGATGAACGGCTTGAAGCTCGAACCCGGCTGGCGCCACGCCTGCGTCACGTGGTTGAACTTGTTCTTGTTGAAGTCGAAGCCGCCGACGAGCGCGCGAATCGCGCCGTCCTGCGGCACGACCGAAACGAATGCGCCTTCGACTTGCGGTAACTGCGTGATCGCCCAACTGCCGTCGCTGTTCTTGATGAGGCGCACGACCGCGCCGTCCCGAATGCGCTGATTCGGCTGCGCGCGCGGACCGAGCGCGAAGGCGACGAAGCGCAGGCCGTCGCCGGTGATCGTCGCCACATTGCCGTCGATGAAGGCCGCTTGCACCTCCTTCGGGGTGGCCGACGTCACGACCGCCGCAATGATTTCTCCGTTGTCCGGATGTTCGGCGAGCGCGTCGTCGATGGCCTGTTCGCGCTCGCTCGCGTCCGCGGGCAGATTGATGAACGCTTCCGGGCCGCGGTAGCCGTGCCGCCGCTCGTAGTCCATCAGCCCGCGGCGCAGCGCCCGATACGCGACGTCCTGATCCGCCGAATCGATCGTCGTGACGACGTTCAGACCGCGCGTGTACGCCTCCTCGCGGTATTGCGCGACCATCATCTGGCGCACCATTTCGGCGACGTACTCGGCGTGCACGCTGAATTCCCTGCCCAAGCCCTTGACGACGAGCGGCTGCTTCACGGCGTCGTCGTACTGTGCCTGAGTGATGTAGTGCAGCTCCAGCATCCGTTGCAGGATGTACTCCTGCCGCACCTTCGCGCGATTCGGATTGACGACCGGGTTGTACGCGGAAGGCGCTTTCGGCAAGCCGGCGAGCATCGCCGCTTCGGCGAGCGTGATGTCCTTCAGGTCCTTGCCGAAATAGACGCGCGCCGCGCTCGCGAAACCGTATGCGCGCTGGCCGAGGTAGATCTGATTCATGTACACCTCGAGAATCTGATCCTTGGTCAGCTTCGACTCGATCTTGTAGGCGAGCAGCATCTCGTAAATCTTGCGCGTGTAGGTCTTTTCGCTCGAGAGGAAGAAATTGCGCGCGACCTGCATCGTGATCGTGCTGGCGCCCTGCGTCGCATGGCCGTTCGTCAGTGCGACGATGCCGGCGCGCGCGATGCCGGTCAAATCGACGCCGCCGTGATCGTAAAAGCGCGCGTCCTCGATCGCGAGGACCGCTTTCTTCAGATAGTCGGGCACGTCCTGAATGTGCACGACGTCGCGGCGCTCTTCGCCGAACTCGCCGATCAGGACGTGATCGGCCGTGTAGACGCGCAGCGGCACCTTCGGGCGATAGTCGGTGAGCGCGTCGATCGACGGCAGGTTCGGGCGTGCGACCACGAGCGCATAGCCGAGCACGAGCCCCACGCAGACGACGAACGCGGCGACGAGACCGGCAAAACCGAGCAGCAGCTTCAGCCACAACGGATGTTTGCGCTTCTTCGGGGCGGTTGACGGAGACGTTGGGGGGGAGGATTGCATACGAACACCAAAAAGCAGACTCGCGATTATAGCTGGCCGGGGCTGTACGCTTTCGAATCGCTTACGCGCTGCCATCTACACCGCTGAATACCAATGTAGTGCTTCGGCGGGCCTTCGGAGCGCGCGCAACGTCGCGTTAGCCATTCGGCCGAGTGCCGCAGGCTCCCCTGTCTTTGCAGAATTCGTCAGGCGAATAGCACTTACGAACGAGCGCCCGAACGGTTCGGCGCGCATGCTGCAAGGAGGAGTCATGCCGATCACTAACACGCTGCTGCCCACCAAACGCCGCTTCGCGGCGGGTATCGACCTAGGTCCGCGGGAGGTGCGGCTTGCCGTGTTGAGCCAGCGCGGGCGCGGGGCGGGGCCGGTGAGCGTCGAGTGTCTTGCCGCGGCGCCGCTTGCCGGCGGGGCGATGGCGGGGGCGCAAATCGTCGATCGGGGCGCGGTGGCGTCGGCGCTGTGCGACGCTTTCGCGCAGCTTCCGGACCGGTGCGCGACGCGCAAGCTGATCTGCGCGATGGCCGTGCCGGGGTCGGCGACGGTGGTGGTGTCGGTCGCGCTGTCGCGGCTCGTGCCACGTACGCCGAGCGCCACGTCCATGCGTGTTCTGGCCGGCATCGAGCCGGCCGTGATGGCCGAGGCCGAGCGCGTCGCCGGCATCGAGCGGCATGCGCTGGCGGTCGACTGGTATATCGACGACGCGCCCAGCGACGCCAGCCGCAACGCGCCCTCGGTGACGATCGCCGCGACGCCGCGACAGCATCTCGAAGCCCGTGTCGAGGCGGCGGCTGCCGCCGGCATCGAATTGATCGCATTGGACGGCGAGCCGCCCGCCGCGCTGCGCGCGTTGCGGCATGCCGCCGAATTCGAGTTGAATCCGCGCGAACGTTACGCCGCGTTGTGGGTAGGCGGCGACGGCGTGTACGGCTGGCGGATAGCGAATGACGTGATCGAGGCGCACATCCGATATCCCGCGCCGGAGCATGACGACTTTGCCGACGCGTTGCGCGAACTGGCCGATGGCGGCGCGCTCGGCTGCGCGCTGCTCGGGGGCGAACTCGATTTGCTCGGTAGCGTGGGGCTCGCGGTCGCCGACGTCGGCGACCTGCTGGGTTGCAGCGTCCTGCCGTTCGAATGCGGCGCGTTTTGCGATGGATCGAGCCGGGCTCCCGTCGAGCTGCGTCAGGCGCCGTCGTTTGCCGTTGCGTTCGGTCTGGCGTTGCGCGGAATTTTCGAATGACGGCGCAGCGGCTGTGGAAATTGCGCGGATCGGCACAGTCGACGCACGGGCGTCGCGCGCATTTGGGCGGTTTCAATTTGTTGCCGTATCGGCAGCGCAATGCCCGTCGCGCGCGCCGGCGTTGCCTGATCGAGTGCTTGGTGGCGGTGCTGATCGGGTGCGCGGCGGTGACGGCGTGGGTGGGCTGGGAAGCGTTGGAGCGCGCCGGCCTGGACGCGAAGCGAGACGCGCTCGAATTGACGCTGGCGAGCCTCGGCGTGCCGCTTGCCGAGTACCGTCGACTCGAAGGCCAGCGAGCGGATCTGCGCAAGCGCACGGCGCTGGCGCAAAAGCTGGTGGAACCGAGAGCGCGTTTGCTCGACCTCGTCGATGCGCTGAGCCGGGAGACCTACCCGGGCATCGTTTTGCGCGAGTTGAAGCAAACGGATCGTGAAGTGACGCTTATCGCGAGCGCAACGGACAGCGATGCTTCATCCGCGTGGCTCGCGCGATTGAACGGCGCGCGCGGCATTCAATCGGTGGATGTCGCCGATCTGCGGCACGTAGCGGCATTGCCGGGCAATGATGGCTTTGGCGTCGGCAGCGCAATCGAATTTGCCGCCCATCTGCGTTGGGACGGTGCGGCAGCCAAACCTGCCGAGGAAACGAAACGCCGCGGGGACCACAAAGGGGGCGCACGATGAGTTCGATTGCGGATCGTCTGTTCCGACCGCACGGCGACGTGGGGCTGGGCCGTTTTGCAAGCTGGCTATCGAGTCCGCACGTGCCGCTGGAGGCGTGGACAGGCGCACGGCGTTTGACGGTAGGCGCCGTGATCGCGGCGGTGGTCTTCGCGATTGGCGCATGCGCGTGGGATGCAGCGGATCTTGGCCGCAAGAGCGCCAGCCAGGCGGCCCTGGCGGATGTGGAGCACCGCTTATCCGACGCGCGCACGGCCGTCGCAAGGCTCCCGGCTCTGCGTTTGGAGATGGCCCACGCCACAACGTCGACCGACGACCGGGCCAGTTCGTCCGTCGGCAATTGGCACGCCGTTTCGGCGCTCGCCGCACGAAGCGGCTTGACGCTGCGCGCGCTCGAGCCGGCCAAGCCCTACGGCGAGGGTATCGAGGCGGCGCGTCCGGTCCGTGTGGTCGCGCGTGCGAATTTCGCCGGGTTGCTCGATTTCCTGCAGGGATTGCCGAGCCTGCCGGTGCTGGTCGTTCCAGAGGATCTGCTCGTGAAGCACGACGGCGACGAGCTGTCGATTAGCATGACCTTGGCATTCTTCGACGCGCTGCCCTCGTCGCTCGTGCCGTCTGCTGTCGCCGATTCAGATCCGGGCGGCGATGACGCCGACGAAGCGTGGTTCGCCGACCCGTTTGCCGCTGCGCCAGCTGTGCTCGCCAACGCCGGATCGATGCTGCACCTCGTCGGCTTGCTTCGCGAGGGCACGCGCGGTCTCGCGTTGGTGACGGCAGCCGATGGCGCGACCTCGCTCGCAACCGGGCAGTCGATCGGCCGGGAGAAAGTGACCCGCATCGACGACCGAGGCGTCACGTTGTCGAGCGATGTCGGCGTGCGGTTGCTTACGCTGCCGGAGGATGCGCGATGACGATCCGCAATGGCATCCGATGGGGCGTCGTCATCGCGTGTTTCATGGCGACGGCGGCGCGCGCGTCGCTTCAGTCGCTGCCACCGCTGCCGCCACTGCCCACGGAGATGCCGCTCGACGATTCGGTCGGGCGGCGCGGGGTGTTGCCGTTGTTCAAGCACGGCGGGGCGGAAGTTCCGAATCCGTTCCGAAGCGAAGCGACGGAACTGTCGAGCGGCTTTACGTCGCCGGATGCCGAGGAAGCGAGCGACAAAGAAAGCGAGGCCGCAGCAGCAGCGACAAAGCAAACGCCGGGTGTCGCGCCGACAGAGAGCCCGAGCGGCGCCGCGGCGGCACCGCTCGAAGGCCCGCCGGTGCCGCTTGCGCCCGCAAAGCGCATGAGCCGCCGCACAGACGCTTCTAGCGATATCGGTCCCGACGACAACAAGCCCATCACATTGAATTTTCAAAACGCCGAACTCGGCGCCGTGCTCGACGCGTTCGCGCGCTTCACGAACCTGAACATTGTCGCGAGCGAGCGCGTGCGCGGCTTCGTTTCGCTGCGCTTGAACCACGTGCCGTGGCGCAACGCGTTCGACACGCTGCTCGACGTCAACGGCCTCGCGATGGAGCGGCGCGGCAACGTGATTTGGGTCGCGCCGCTTGCCGATCTCGCGGCCCGAGAGCGGCTGCGCTTCGAAGCACACGCTCGCGCCGCCGAGCTGGAGCCGCTGGCCAGCCGCACCTTCGAGCTGCATTACGCACGCGCCGAGGACGTCGTGCGGCTATTGAACGCGCCGGGCGGCCAGCGCGTGCTGTCAAAGCGCGGCGCGGCCATGGCGGACCCGCGCACGAACCTCATGTTCGTGACCGACCTCGAGGCTCGTCTCGCGCAGATTGCCGAGCTGCTCGCGTCGATCGACAGGCCGACGCGCCAGGTGCTGATCGAAGCGCGCATCGTCGAGGGCGAGCACGGCTTTTCGCGCGATCTCGGCGCGCGCCTGTCGCTGCGCGCGACCCAGGAAGGGGGGACGCCGCGGGGCTTCGTCGCAGGCGGCCAGGATGGCTCGATGTATGACCTGTCGGCGGGGCCGATCTCGGGTTTCGACGCCGCGACAGCCGGCTTCACGTTGTTCGCGGCGCGCGCCACGCGGCTCTTGAACGTCGAATTGAGCGCGCTGGAAGCGGAGGGCCGCGGGGAGATCGTGTCCAGCCCGCGCGTCGTCACGGCGGACCGCATGAAGGCGATCGTCGAGCAGGGCACCGAGGTGCCGTACCAGGCGAAGGTGGGCAATGGCATGTCGGGCGTCCAGTTTCGCCGAGCCAGCCTGAAACTCGAGGTCGAACCGCAAATTACGCCGGCGGGCCGCGTGATTCTGGATCTCGACGTCGCGAAAGACAGCGTCGGCGAGCAGACGGCCAACGGCCCCGCGATCAACACCAAGCACGTGCAGACACGCGTCGAAGTGGAGGACGGGGGAACGGTCTCGATAGGAGGGATTTATGAGAGCAATGACAGGGATGATGTGACGCGGGTGCCGCTCTTGGGCAAAATACCCCTTTTGGGCGCGCTCTTTCGACACCGCGCGCAGAGCGAACGACGCAACGAGCTGGTCGTTTTCATCACACCACGCGTCGTCGAAACGCCATGAACGAGCCCCGGGCGGGCTGGCCGTTGTTCCGGCCCCATGCTCGACAAGGCAGGCGCTTTGCCAGTAAGCTGCGCCACGAACCACAGCAGATCAAGTCAGAGGAAACCGTTGCAAGCGCGGGATGCACACGCCAATGTATTTTTCGTAGGGCTCATGGGGGCAGGCAAGACCACCGTGGGCCGTGCGGTCGCGCGCCGTCTGGATCGGCCGTTCTTCGACTCGGACCACGAAATCGAGGCACGCACCGGCGCGCGCATCCCGATCATCTTCGAGCACGAGGGCGAAGGCGGTTTTCGCGACCGCGAGGCGGCGGTCATATCCGACCTGACCGCGCGCGAGGGCATTGTGCTCGCCACCGGCGGCGGCGCGATCCTGCGCCCGGAAAACCGCGAATTCCTGCATTCGCGAGGCCTCGTCGTCTATTTACGCGCGAATCCGCACGACCTTTGGCTGCGCACGCGTAAAGACAAGAACCGCCCGCTTTTGCAGACCGAAGACCCGAAGGCCAAGCTCGAAGCGCTCTACAGCGTGCGCGACCCGCTCTATCGCGAATGCGCACACTTCATCGTGGAAACGGGGCGTCCGTCAGTGAACGGTCTCGTCAACATGGTGCTGATGCAGCTCGAAATGGCCGGCATCACCGGACAGGCACATACATGATTACCGTCAACGTCGACTTGGGCGAACGCGCCTATCCCATTCATATCGGCACGGAACTCATCGGCAAGACCGAGCTTTTCGCGCCGCACATCGCCGGTCAGTCGGTGATGATCGTGACCAACACGACGGTCGATCCGCTCTACGGCAACGTATTGCGTCAAGCGCTCGTGCCGCTCGGCAAGAAAATATCGACGGTCGTGCTGCCGGACGGCGAAGCCTTTAAGAACTGGGAAACGCTGAACCTCATCTTCGACGCGCTACTCACCGAGCATGCGGACCGTAAGACCACGTTGATTGCGCTCGGCGGCGGCGTGATCGGCGACATGACCGGCTTTGCCGCTGCCTGCTATATGCGCGGCGTGCCGTTCATTCAGGTGCCGACGACGCTCTTGTCGCAAGTGGATTCGTCGGTGGGCGGCAAGACGGGCATCAATCATCCGCTCGGCAAGAACATGATCGGCGCGTTTTATCAGCCGCAGGCCGTCATCGCGGACATCGCCGCGCTCTCCACGCTGCCGGCGCGCGAGCTGGCGGCGGGCGTCGCCGAGGTCATCAAGACGGGCGCGATTGCCGATGCCGCGTTCTTCGACTGGATCGAAGCGAACGTCGACGCACTGAATCGCCGCGAGCCGGACGCGCTCGCGCAGGCGGTCAAGCGCTCGTGCGAGATCAAGGCGTCGGTCGTCGCGGCCGACGAGCGCGAAGGCGGGCTGCGCGCGATCCTGAATTTCGGCCACACGTTCGGCCACGCGATCGAGGCCGGGCTGGGCTATGGCGAGTGGCTGCACGGCGAGGCCGTCGGCTGCGGGATGGCGATGGCCGCGGATTTGTCGGTGCGGCTGGGCCATTTCGATGACGACGCCCGCAAGCGGCTCGTCGCTGTCATCGCCGCGGCGCATCTGCCGACGCGCGCGCCGGCGCTGGGCGTTACGCGCTATATGGAACTGATGAAGGTCGACAAGAAGGCCGAGGCCGGCTCGATCAAATTCATTCTGCTGAAGCGTTTCGGCGAAACACTGATAACGACTGCGCCCGAGGACATCGTCCACGAGACACTCGCGGCAAGTCTCTGACGGTGCGTCAGTCCGGCTTGGACCGGCTCATGTCTGGCCTGACCAAGTCGCCTGGGCCATCTGGGCCGCGACGCGCGATCCGTGATTCGGAGGGGGAGTGACCGGTGAGTGAAAAGCGCAGCGCAACGCTGAAAGAGCCGCACGAAGCGGCAGCCGTTCGGCCAAGCGATACGTCGCCAGTATCGGACCAGCGCAATGGGAGCGGAAAAGCGGCCGTCTTCGCAGCCCCCACCGTTGCATCCCTCGAAGCTCACCTCGCGCCGTATGCGGCGCATTCGTCTCAATCGCGCGGCCGCCGCTACGCCGAACCGCCTCCCGAAGCGCGCACGGAATTTCAGCGCGACCGCGACCGCATCGTCCACTCCACCGCCTTTCGGCGCCTCGAATACAAGACGCAGGTCTTCGTCAATCACGAAGGCGATCTCTTTCGCACGCGGCTCACTCACAGTCTCGAAGTGGCGCAGATCGCGCGTTCGATCGCGCGGAATCTGCGCTTGAACGAAGACCTCGTCGAAGCGATTTCGCTCGCCCACGATCTCGGTCACACCCCGTTCGGGCATGCCGGACAGGATGCACTCAACGAGTGCATGCGCGAGCACGGCGGCTTCGAGCACAACCTGCAAAGCCTCGCGGTCGTCGACGAGCTCGAGGAGCATTACGGCGCGTTCAACGGCCTGAACCTCTGCTTCGAGACGCGCGAAGGCATCCTCAAGCATTGCTCCCGCGAGAACGCGCGCAAGCTCGGCGCGCTCGGCGAGCGCTTCCTGAACGGGCAGCAGCCGTCACTGGAAGCGCAGATCGCCAACATCGCCGACGAAATCGCCTACAACAACCACGATGTCGACGACGGCCTGCGTTCCGGGCTCCTGACGATCGAGCAGCTGGCGCAGGTCGAGCTGTGGCAGCGCCACTACGAGGCCGCCAAGCGCGCCTATCCCGATCTCGAAGGGCGCCGGGTGGTCCACGAAACCGTGCGCCGGATCATCAACACGCTGATCGTCGACCTCATCGACGCGACGACGCGCAATCTCGTCGCGCACGCGCCGGATTCGCTCGACGCCGTGCGAGCCGCTCCGCCGCTCGTCGCGCACAGCGAGGAGGTCGCCGCGCAGGCCGCGGCGCTCAAGCACTTTCTGTTCAAGAACCTGTACCGTCACTACCGGGTGATGCGGATGGCGAACAAGGCGCGGCGCGTGGTCACCGGCCTGTTCGGCGCTTTCACCGACGATCCGCGCCTCCTGCCCCCTGCCTACCAGGCTGCCGACAAGGCCCAGCAGCCGCGTCTCATCGCGCATTACATCGCCGGCATGACCGATCGCTACGCGCTGAAAGAATATCAACGACTGTTTGTCATAGACGACAACTAGACTGCTCGGAAACGTTTTCGAAACGTTTTCATTCGTTCGTATTTTTCATCCCGCAGGAGACCTGGGACGCCCGGCGTGCGCCGCGGGCCATTCGCGTCAAGCAAAAGGAGAAGAAGTCGATGGGTTACAAGACGCTGTTCCGTTCACTGGCGCTCGGGGGAGCGCTGTTCGCCGGTGCGAGCCACGCCGCGTTCGCGGCCACTGAGATCCAGTTCTGGCACGCGATGGAGGCCGCCCTCGGCGAGCGCGTGAACGATATCGCCGCGCAATTCAACGCGTCGCAAAGCGACTACAAGATCGTTCCGGTCTTCAAGGGCACCTATGACCAGACGCTCGCGGCCGGCATCGCTGCCTATCGCAGCGGCAACGCGCCGGCGATCCTGCAGGTCTACGAGGTCGGCACGGCGACGATGATGCAGGCGAAAAAGGCCGTGTTGCCGGTGTCGGACGTCTTCAAGCAGGCGGGCGTGCCGCTCGACCAAAAGGCGTTCGTGCCGTCCATCGCGAGCTACTACAGCGACGCGAAGACGGGCCAGCTCGTGTCGATGCCGTTCAACAGCTCGACGCCGATCCTCTTTTATAACAAGGACGCGTTCAAGAAGGCCGGCCTCGACCCTAACCAGCCGCCCCGGACCTGGGATGAAGTCGCCGCCGATGCCGCCAAGCTGAAGGCGGCCGGCCAGTCGTGCGGATTCACGACCGCCTGGCAGGCCTGGACGCAGATCGAGGAGTACAGCGTGTGGCACGGCACGCCGATCGCGAGCCGTAACAACGGCTACGACGGCACCGACACGGTGCTCGAGTTCAACAAACCGCTGCAGGTGGCGCACATCCAGTTCCTGCAGAACATGGCGAAGACGGGCACGTTCACCTACGTCGGCCGCAAGGACGAGGCGAACTCGAAGTTCTACAGCGGCGATTGCGGGATCTCGATCAACTCGTCGGGCGCGCTCGCGGGGATCCTCAAGTATGCGAAGTTCGATTTCGGCACCGGGCCGATGCCGTACGACCCGAGCGTGAAGGGCGCGCCGCAGAACGCGATCATCGGCGGCGCGAGCCTGTGGGTGCTCGCGGGCAAGGACCCGACCGTGTACAAGGGCGTCGCGAAGTTTCTCGCGTATCTGTCGTCGGCGCCGGTCGCCGCGAAGTGGCATCAGGACACGGGCTATCTGCCGGTCACGACAGCCGCCTACGATCTGACGCGCCAGCAGGGCTTCTACGACAAGAACCCGGGCTCCGACACCGCGATCAAGCAGATGCTCAACAAGCCGCCGCTGCCTTATACGAAGGGGCTGCGTCTCGGCAACATGCCGCAGATCCGCACGATCGTCGACGAGGAGCTCGAGCAGGTCTGGGCGCAGAAGAAGACGCCGAAGGAGGCGCTCGATTCGGCGACGTCGCGCGGCGACGAACTGCTGCGGCGCTTCGAGCAATCGGGTAGCTGATCGCGTTCCCGGGCCGTCGCGGCGATAGGTCACTGCACGTGCGGATGGCTTCGAATGCGACGGCCCGGTAGCGTCAGCGCGAGCCGTCTTCCCGTGGCGAGGCGCGGTGCGCTGCGCACACAGAGGCACGCCGCCGCGCTTTACAACGCCACCTTACTGACCGACCGACCATGCACCAACGTTCCCGTTTCGGCACGAGCGTGCTGCCTTATTTGCTGATCGCGCCACAGCTCGCGATCACCGCGCTCTTCTTTCTCTGGCCCGCCGGCGTCGCGCTTTGGCAATCGACGCAAACGCAAGACGCGTTCGGCACGTCGAGCCAATTCGTCGGCTTCGCGAACTTCGAACACTTGTTTGCGGACCCGCTGTATCTCGCGTCGTTCAAGACGACGCTCGTCTTCAGCGCGCTCGTGACCGTTTGCGGACTCGCCGTCTCGCTGCTGCTCGCGGCCTGCGCGGACCGCGTGACGCGCGGCTCGAAGGCATACCGCACGCTCTTGATCTGGCCGTACGCAGTCGCGCCCGCGATCGCGGCGGTGCTGTGGTCGTTCCTCTTCAATCCGAGCATCGGCCTCGTGACGTTCGCGCTCGCGAAAGCGGGCATCGTCTGGAATCACGCGTTGAACGGCGGGCAGGCGATGTTCCTCGTCGTGCTCGCGTCAGTCTGGAAGCAGGTCAGCTACAACTTCCTCTTTTTCTATGCGGGCCTGCAGGCGATTCCGCGCTCGCTGATCGAAGCGGCGGCGATCGACGGCGCGGGCCCCGTGCGGCGCTTCTTCGGCATCGCACTGCCGCTCTTGTCGCCGACGAGTTTCTTCCTGCTCGTCGTGAACCTCGTCTACGCCTTCTTCGATACGTTCCCGGTCATCGACGCGGCCACCGGCGGCGGCCCCGCGCAAGACACGAAGACGCTCATCTACAAGATCTTCACCGAAGGCTTCCAAGGGCTCGATATCGGCAGCTCGGGCGCGCAGTCGGTCGTGCTGATGCTGATCGTCGTCGCGCTGACGGTCGTGCAATTTCGCTTCGTCGAACGCAAGGTGCAGTACGTATGATCGAAAATCGCAAAGGCTTCGATCTCTTCTGTCACGCAGTGCTGCTCGCGGGCGTCGCGCTGATCGTGTTTCCCGTCTACGTCGCGTTTTGCGCGGCGACGATGAGCGCGCAAGAGGTCTTTACCGTGCCGCTGTCGCTCGTGCCGAGCACGCACTTGTTCGAGAACATCGCGAGCGTCTGGACGCACGGCAGCCGCGGCGCGGCGAGCCCGTTGGGCCGGATGCTGTTCAACAGTCTCGTGATGGCGCTCGCGATCTCGATCGGCAAGATCGCCGTGTCGATCATCTCGGCTTACGCGATTGTGTTCTTTCGCTTTCCGCTGCGTAACACGGCGTTCTGGCTGATCTTCGTGACGCTGATGCTGCCCGTCGAGGTGCGCATCTTCCCGACGGTGCAGGTGGTGTCGTCGATGCATTTGACGAACAGCTACGCGGGCCTCACGTTGCCGCTGATCGCATCGGCGACGGCCACGTTCCTGTTCCGCCAATTCTTCATGACGCTGCCCGACGAATTGATGGAGGCGGCGCGCATCGATGGCGCGGGGCCGCTGCGTTTCTTCTGGGACGTCGTGCTGCCGCTGTCGAAGACGAACATCGCGGCGCTCTTCGTCATCACCTTCATCTACGGCTGGAATCAATACCTGTGGCCGATCCTGATCACGAACGATCAGTCGCTCACGACAGCCGTGGTCGGCATCAAGTCGATGATCGCCACCGGCGACACCGCGACCGAATGGCATCTCGTGATGGCCGCGACGTTGCTCGCGATGTTGCCGCCGCTCGTCGTCGTGATCGCGATGCAGCGCTGGTTCGTGCGCGGGCTCGTCGATTCGGAAAAGTGATTCATGACTATCACGGAGAGAAAAACAGCATGGCAGCGTTGACTTTGAAGAGCGTGCGCAAGACGTACGACGGCAAGCAGTTCGTGCTGCACGGGATCGACGTCAATGTCGCGGACGGCGAGTTCGTCGTGCTGGTCGGTCCATCGGGCTGCGGCAAGTCGACGTTGCTGCGCATGGTGGCGGGGCTCGAGAGCGTGTCGGAAGGCGAGATCGCGATCGGCGAGCGCGTCGTCAATACGCTCGAGCCGAAGGATCGCGACATCGCGATGGTGTTCCAGAACTACGCGCTCTATCCGCACATGAGCGTGAAGGAGAACATGGCGTATGGTCTGAAGATTCGCGGCATCGCGGGCGGCACGATCGACTCGCGCGTCGCGGCGGCGGCGAAGATCCTCGAACTCGAAGCACTGCTCGAGCGCAAGCCGCGCGAGTTGTCGGGCGGCCAGCGCCAGCGCGTCGCGATGGGGCGCGCGATCGTGCGCGAGCCGTCGGTGTTCCTGTTCGACGAGCCGCTGTCGAATCTCGACGCCAAGCTGCGCGTGCAGATGCGGCTCGAGATCCAGCGCCTGCATGCGCGACTTGGCACGACGAGCCTCTACGTCACGCACGATCAGATCGAAGCGATGACGCTCGCGCAGCGCGTGATCGTGATGAATCGCGGACACGCGGAACAGATCGGCGCGCCGACCGAAGTCTACGAGCGTCCCGCGACCGTGTTCGTCGCGAGCTTCATCGGCTCGCCGGCGATGAACTTGCTCAAAGGCCGCCTTTCACCCGATGGCGCGACGTTCGAAGTCGCGGGCGGCGGCCCCGCGCTGCCGATTGCGGGCGCGCCCGGTATCGGCCGCGAGATTGCCTACGGACGCGATTGGATTCTCGGCATCCGCCCCGAGCACATGACGCCGCAAACCGCCGCAGCGCATGCGCCGCTCGCCGTCGAGTCGTGCGAACTCCTCGGCGCCGACAATCTCGCGCACGGACGCTGGGGCGAGCATGATGTGGCTGTGCGCCTGCCGCATGTGGAGCGTCCGGTACGCGGCGACACACTGCCTGCCGCGCTGCCGGTGCAGCACCTTCATTTCTTCGATCCCGATACGGGCCGGCGCGCGTTTTGAAGCCACGTTTTGAAGCCATAGCGGCAACCACGGAACCCTCGACGATGAGAAGCGACAACTGGCCTTATCCGCGCGTGGTCGCGCATCGCGGCGGCGGCACGCTCGCGCCCGAGAACACGCTCGCAGCGATCGAAACCGGCGCGCGCCTCGGCCTGAAGATGATCGAATTCGACGCGAAGCTCTCGGCCGACAACGTCGTGTTCCTGCTGCACGACGACACGGTGAACCGCACGTCGAACGGGCGCGGCGCAGCGGCGAAGCTGCGTTATGACGAGATCGTGACGCTCGATGCCGGCAGTTGGCGCGATGCACGCTTCGCCGGCGAGCGGATGCCGACGCTCGAGCAAGTCGCCGCGCGCTGCAAGGCGCTGGGTCTCGCGGCGAATGTCGAAATCAAGCCGTGCGCGCTACGCGATGTGCAAACGGGACGGCTCGTCGCGGAGGAGGCGGCGCAGCTTTGGTCATCCTCGGCGGTGCTGCCGCTCTTGTCGTCGTTCTCGTACGACGCGCTAGCCGCCGCACGCGACGCCGCACCCGAGTTGCCGCGAGGGCTGCTGTTCGATGGCGTGCCCGCGGACTGGCGCGCGCAGACGGAGGCGCTCGAATGTGTCTCGCTGCATGCGAATCATCGCGAGCTGACTGAGCGGCTCGTCGCGCAAATCAAGGCGGCAGGTCTGTCTATCCTGGCTTACACGGTGAATGATCCCGAGCGCGCGCGGCTGCTTGGCGAGTGGGGCGTGGACTCGATCTGCACCGACCGCATCGATCTCATCGGCGCGGATTTCTTCGATCGGGCGTGACGCGGCATTAACGAACGACGAGGGCGCGCGTCGAGCACAACGCGGCTCCTACGCACACGACGCGCCGTCCATCACGCATCTACCTTCCGCGCGAAAGCAGCGCCCCGGCGACGAGCGCCACGCCACCGACAATCGCAAGCGCTTGCCACGGGTTTTCCCGCACGTAGTCGTCGGCGTCGGCGAACACTTCGGTCGCGCGTTCGCGCACGCTCTGCTGTGCGCCATCGAGACGGGCGCGCGCATCGTCGAGGCGTTTTTTCAATTGAGTGCGGAGCACGGCCGCGTCGGCCTGCGTGCCGTCGGTGAGCGCTTGCTCGAGCTCGGCCAGCAACTCGCGCATTTCGCCGCCGACGTCTTCGGCCGCGTGCCGGCTATGCCGTGCGATACGGCGCGCGTGCCGCTTGGTGCTGCTCCAGGAATCTCCGATGGCGTCTTTCGTATTCGGCAATGTTGTCATGCTGATCGCTCCGTCGGTAATGGACATGGATGCCAAAACCTCTTTTCAGCAACTTCGATGCCATCCCGCCCGGCGCAAGCGCTCAAGGCGCTTGCCAAGCGGTCGAGGGTAGAAAGTGCATCACGTCTGCCGGTTTGCCGTCGAATTTACAACCTGTCGATATAAGCCGCGCCTAATAAAAAACGCCGCACGTTGTCGTGCGGCGGCACTCATGCAAGCCTAAAATTTCCGCTACGCTTAGAAGCGATAGCCGATCTTCGCGTAAGTGACGATCGGGTCCAGGCGGATCTTCGCTTGCGAATTCACGGTCACTTTCGTCGGGCCCACATTGGCCGTCGAGAAGTTTGCGGTCACGCTGAGCGGGATGTACGAGATCGATACGCCCGCGAACCAGTGGTCCGTGATGTTGTAGTTGAAGCCCAAATTAAACACAGGGGCCCAGGAACGATCCGTGGAAACGCTGGTCGGACCACCATGCAGGAAGTCAGCTTGAAACTGGTTGTTGGTGATCGTGGCGTCGGAGAACCAGACGCGGGTCACGCCTATACCAACATACGGGCGGAGCTTCGCTTGCGGGCTCATGAAGTTCCACTTGAACAGCAATGCCGGGCTCCATTGGCGCACGGTGCCGAGGGTGCCGAACTGCGAGAGCACACCAGAGCCTTGCAGATCGAACTTCGGCGGAATGCCGAATTCGATTTCGCTGGCGAGGTGATCGGTAATGTTGTAGCCGACGCTCAGGCCCAGTGTGTCGGAGCTGTCGACACTGGCGCTGGTGCCCGCCACGGACTGATTGACCGGCGTGCCCCCGGTGCTAATGATTTCCAGCGGGTCGCTGCTGCTTTGAGGTGCTAGATGGAACCAGCCTGTCGTTACGTAAAAAGATCCGGCCGTTTGTGCATGTGCCGCCGTCATACAGGCGAGCGCCGCCGCCCCCGTGATGGCCTGTTTTAATTTCATGTGTGCTCCTCCATAAAAGGCCCGCTTATTATGAAGAGAAGGTTTGAATCAGACCATATGCGCCCGCTAGAGCATTCTCCCTAAGCGCGGCGCCGCTTCGGGCTCAGCCGCGCCGCGCTTAAAGCGAACGTTGGTGCGGCTTTTCAGACCTTCGGGTAATTACCAACGCGACTAAACGGAATCCAGCATGGCACGCCTTGCACGTCTCTACGTTCCTGAACAGCCACAGCATGTGATCCTGCGCGGACTCGATCAGCAGCCCGCGTTTGTCGACGACCAGGACTACGAGCTATTTATCGATTGCCTGAAAGCAGCGTCGCGCGATCATCGCCTAGCCATTCATGCCTATGTGCTGATGCCCGGCGCAGTGCAATTGCTGGTGACGCCGAGCGACGAGGCGAGCTTGCCGAAAGCGATGCAGGCGGTGGGCCGGCGCTACGTCGCCCACTTCAACCGGCGTTACGCGCGGCGCGGCACGCTTTGGGAAGGGCGCTACCGCGCGACCGTCATCGAAGGCGAGCGTTACTTTTTGCTTGCGAGCCGCGTGGTGGAAATGTGTCCCGTGCGGGCGCAACTCGCCACGCTCCCTGAGGACTATCGTTGGTCGAGCTATCGGCATCACATCGGGCTGACGATCGACAGCCTCGTCACCGACCACCCGCTGTACTGGTCGCTCGGCAACACGCCGTTCGAACGGCAGCGCGCGTACAAGGAGCTCTGCGAGCAGCCGCTCGACGAGCGCGAAGCCAGCCAGTTGCAGCAGGCCACGCTGAAGGGCTGGGTGCTCGGCGGCGACTCGTATCGGGAATGGGCGGCGCGCGCGGCGAACCGGCGCGTCTCCCCGTTGCCGCGCGGCCGGCCGAGGAAGGTCCGCGAGACGCCGCATACGCAATAGGCAGCGCCTGCCCCTAACGAGTACGAGGGTCCAAGCGGCCCGCGGCAAAGAAACGGTATCTACGGATGCCGTTTCTTTTTGCTCGTTTTTGATGCGGCCCCATTAAAATGAGATGACAATGCACCAGTTCGATAATTGGTGTCAGACCATCACGTTTTATTTGCTATTCCTTTGATTCGTCGCGTATATTCCGAATTCCGGCGGTTCCCAGGCGCACAACGCAGGAAGCCCGATCGCCCCCGCGGCTGCACACCGGCACAGCGAATGGCGGAACAACAAATGGTTTTAACGGCCGCTTTCGGCCCTTCTCACACGGTGTCCCCATGAACGACCCCCTGCAACCGATGCACTCGGTCCCCGCCGCGCAAGGTCTGTACGACCCGCAAAACGAGCACGACGCCTGCGGCGTCGGCTTCGTCGCCCACATCAAGGGCAAGAAAAGCCACGACATCATTCAGCAAGGTCTGAAGATCCTCGAGAACCTCGACCACCGGGGCGCCGTCGGCGCCGATCCGCTGATGGGCGACGGCGCGGGCATCCTGATTCAGATTCCGGACGGCTTCTATCGCGAGGAAATGGCGCGCCAGGGCGTGACGCTGCCGCCCGCGGGCGAATACGGCGTCGGCATGATCTTTCTGCCGAAAGAGCACGCGTCGCGGCTCGCCTGCGAGCAGGAGCTCGAGCGCACGGTGAAGGCCGAAGGCCAGGTCGTGCTCGGCTGGCGCGACGTGCCGGTCGATCACGCGATGCCGATCTCGCCGACGGTGAAGGCGACCGAGCCGCTGATCCGCCAGATCTTCATCGGCCGCGGCAAGGACATCATGGTGACCGACGCGCTCGAGCGGAAGCTGTACGTGATCCGCAAGACCGCGAGCCACCGCATCCAGGCGCTCAAGCTCAAGCACGGCAAGGAATACTTCGTGCCGTCGTGCTCGGCGCGCACGGTGGTCTACAAGGGGTTGCTGCTGGCGGGCCAGGTCGGCGTGTACTACCGCGACCTGCAGGATGAGCGCGTCGTGTCGGCGCTCGCGCTCGTGCACCAGCGCTTCTCGACGAACACGTTCCCGGCCTGGGAGCTCGCGCACCCGTACCGGATGATTGCGCACAACGGTGAAATCAACACCGTGAAGGGCAACGTGAACTGGCTGAACGCGCGCACCGGCGCGATCGCCTCACACGTGCTCGGCGACGACCTGCCGAAGCTCTGGCCGCTGATCTACCCGGGCCAGTCGGATACGGCGTCGTTCGACAACTGTCTCGAACTGCTCGTGATGGCGGGCTACCCGCTCGTCCACGCGGTGATGATGATGATTCCGGAAGCGTGGGAGCAGCACACGCTGATGGACGACAACCGCCGCGCGTTCTACGAATACCACGCCGCGATGATGGAGCCGTGGGACGGCCCCGCCGCGATCGCGTTCACCGACGGCCGCCAGATCGGCGCGACGCTCGACCGTAACGGCCTGCGTCCGGCGCGCTACCTCATCACCGACGACGACCTCGTGATCATGGCGTCGGAAGCGGGCGTGCTGCCGATTCCGGAATCGAAGATCGTCAAGAAGTGGCGTCTGCAGCCGGGCAAGATGTTCCTGATCGACATGGAGCACGGCCGCATCATCGACGACAAGGAACTGAAGGACAACCTCGCGAACGCGAAGCCGTACAAGAGCTGGATCGACGCCGTGCGCATCAAGCTCGACGAAATCGAGCCGAAGGCCGAAGACGTCGTGACCGAGCGCCGTGAGGCCGCCGCGCTGCTCGACCGCCAGCAGGCGTTCGGCTACACGCAGGAAGACCTCAAGTTCCTGATGGCGCCGATGGCGCAGCAGGGCGAGGAGGCGGTCGGCTCGATGGGCAACGATTCGCCGTTGGCCGTCATGTCGAACAAGAACAAGACGCTCTATCACTACTTCAAGCAGTTGTTCGCGCAGGTCACGAACCCGCCGATCGATCCGATCCGCGAAAACATGGTGATGTCGCTCGTGTCGTTCGTCGGCCCGAAGCCGAACCTGCTCGACACGAACAACATCAACCCGCCGATGCGTCTCGAAGTGTCGCAGCCGGTGCTCGACTTCAAGGACATCGCGAAGATCCGCGCGATCGATCAGTACACGGGCGGCAAGTTCAGCTCGTATGAGCTGAACATCTGCTACCCGGTGGCCTGGGGCAAGGAAGGCATCGAGGCGCGTCTCGCGTCGCTGTGCGCGGAAGCCGTCGATGCCGTGAAGTCCGGCTACAACATGCTGATCGTGTCCGACCGCCGCACCGACCGCGACAACGTCGCGATCCCGGCGCTGCTCGCCACCGCCGCGATCCACACGCACCTCGTGAGCCAGGGCTTGCGCACGAGCACGGGCCTCGTCGTCGAGACGGGCTCGGCGCGCGAAACGCACCACTTCGCGCTGCTCGCGGGCTACGGCGCGGAAGCCGTTCACCCGTACCTTGCGATGGAAACGCTCGCGCAGCTGGCACAAGGGCTCAAGGGCGACCTGTCGGCGGAAAAGGCCGTCTACAACTTCACGAAGGCGATCGGCAAGGGCCTGCATAAGGTCATGTCGAAGATGGGCATTTCGACGTACATGTCCTACACCGGCGCGCAGATTTTCGAAGCGGTCGGTCTCGCGAACGATCTGGTCGAGAAGTATTTCAAGGGCACGGCGTCGAAGGTCGGCGGCATCGGCTTGTTCGAAGTGGCCGAGGAGGCGATTCGCCTGCATCGCGACGCGTTCGGCGACGACCCGGTCCTCTCGACGATGCTCGACGCGGGCGGCGAGTACGCCTACCGCGTGCGCGGCGAAGACCACATGTGGACGCCCGATGCGATCGCGAAGCTCCAGCACTCGGCGCGCAGCAATTCGTATCAGACGTACAAGGAGTACGCGCACCTCATCAACGACCAGACCCGCCGTCACATGACGTTCCGCGGCCTGTTCGAATTCAAGGTCGCGCCGGCGAAGGCGATTCCGCTCGACGAGGTCGAATCGGCGAAAGATATCGTCAAGCGCTTTGCGACGGGCGCGATGTCGCTCGGCTCGATCAGCACGGAAGCGCACGCCACGCTCGCGATCGCGATGAACCGCATCGGCGGCAAGTCGAACACGGGCGAAGGCGGCGAGGACGAGAACCGCTATCGCAACGAGTTGCGCGGCATTCCGATCAAGAACGGCGACACGCTCGCCTCGGTGATCGGCCCGGAAGTCGTGCGCGACATCCCGTTGAAAGACGGCGATTCGCTGCGCTCGAAGATCAAGCAGGTCGCGTCGGGCCGCTTCGGCGTGACCGCGGAGTACCTCGCGTCCGCCGATCAGATCCAGATCAAGATGGCGCAAGGCGCGAAGCCGGGCGAGGGCGGCCAGTTGCCGGGGCACAAGGTGTCCGAGTACATCGGCAAGCTGCGCTACTCGGTGCCGGGCGTCGGCCTGATTTCGCCGCCGCCGCACCACGACATCTATTCGATCGAAGACTTGGCGCAGCTGATTCACGATCTCAAGAACGTGAACGCGTCGTCGAGCATTTCGGTGAAGCTCGTGTCGGAGAACGGTGTCGGCACGGTGGCTGCGGGCGTTGCGAAAGCGAAGGCCGATCACGTCGTGATCGCCGGCCATGACGGCGGAACGGGCGCTTCGCCGCTGTCGTCGGTCAAGCACGCGGGCACGCCGTGGGAACTGGGCCTCGCCGAAACGCAGCAGACGCTGGTGCTCAACCGCCTGCGCGGCCGCATCCGCGTGCAGGCCGACGGCCAGATGAAGACGGGCCGCGACGTCGTGATCGGCGCGCTGCTCGGCGCCGACGAGTTCGGCTTCGCGACGGCGCCGCTCGTCGTCGAAGGCTGCATCATGATGCGCAAGTGCCACCTGAATACGTGCCCGGTCGGCGTGGCGACGCAGGATCCGGTGCTGCGCGCGAAGTTCTCGGGCCAGCCCGAGCACGTCGTGAACTACTTCTTCTTCGTCGCCGAGGAAGTGCGCGAGATCATGGCGCAGCTCGGCATCCGCAAGTTCGACGACCTGGTTGGCCGCGCGGACCTGCTCGACATGAAGAAGGGCATCGAGCATTGGAAGGCAAAGGGGCTCGATTTCTCGCGCGTCTTCTATCTGCCGCAAGTGCCGGACGATGTCGCGCGCAAGCATGTCGAGGAGCAGGACCACGGCCTCGCGCGTGCGCTCGACCATACGCTGATCGAGAAGGCGAAGGCCGCGATCGAGAAGGGCGAGCACGTGTCGTTCATCCAGCCGGTGCGCAACGTGAACCGTACGGTCGGCGCGATGCTGTCGGGCATGATCGCGAAGAAGTACGGCCACGACGGCCTGCCTGACGACGCGATTCATATCCAGTTGAAGGGCACCGCGGGCCAGAGCTTCGGCGCGTTCCTCGCCAAGGGCGTCACGCTCGATCTCGTCGGCGACGGCAACGACTACGTCGGCAAGGGTCTCTCGGGCGGCCGCATCATCATCCGTCCAACCAACGATTTCCGCGGCAAGTCGGAAGAGAACATCATCTGCGGCAACACGGTGATGTACGGCGCGATCGAAGGCGAAGCGTTCCTGCGCGGCGTCGCGGGCGAGCGCTTCTGCGTGCGCAATTCCGGCGCGACGGCGGTGGTGGAAGGCACGGGCGACCACGGTTGCGAATACATGACGGGCGGCACGGTCGTCGTGCTCGGCGAGACGGGCCGCAACTTCGCGGCCGGGATGTCGGGCGGCGTCGCGTACGTGTACGACCCGGACGGCGCGTTCGCCGGCAAGTGCAACAAGTCGATGGTCGCGCTCGATCCGGTCCTGCAGCAAGTCGAGCAGGAACGCACGGTGGACCGCGCGCTGTGGCACGCGGGCCAGACCGACGAAGCGCTCTTGAAGGGGCTCGTCGAGCGTCACTTCCAGTTCACCGGCTCGCCGCGTGCGAAGGCGCTGCTCGAGAACTGGGATGCGGCGCGCCGTCAGTTCGTGAAGGTCTTCCCGACCGAGTACAAGCGCGCGCTCGGCGAACTCGGTGCGAAGAAGGCAGGCAAGGAAGCCATCGCCGCCTGATACGCAACCGTCGAACCGTCACCTGCGTTTTTGCGAAGCACCCGCCGCACGAGCGGCGGGCGCCGATCCCCTTACCGATACAGAGATTGAGAAGAGAACCCCATGGGCAAGGCAACCGGTTTTCTCGAGTACGAACGCCGCCACGAGGCGTATGAAGCACCGCTCACGCGAGTGAAGCACTACAAGGAATTCGTCGCGGCACTGACCGACGACGAGGCGAAGATCCAAGGCGCACGTTGCATGGACTGCGGCATTCCGTTTTGCAACAACGGCTGCCCGGTGAACAACATCATCCCGGACTTCAACGATCTGGTCTTCCATCAAGATTGGAAGCACGCGATCGAGGTCCTGCATTCGACCAACAACTTCCCCGAGTTCACGGGCCGCATCTGCCCGGCGCCGTGCGAAGCGGCGTGCACGCTCGGCATCAACGCGGACCCGGTCGGCATCAAGTCGATCGAGCACGCGATCATCGATAAGGCATGGGCCGAAGGCTGGGTCGCGCCGCAGCCGCCGAAGCACAAGACGGGCAAGAAGGTGGCCGTCGTCGGTTCGGGCCCGGCGGGTCTCGCGGTCGCGCAACAGCTCGCGCGCGCCGGGCACGACGTGACCGTGTTCGAAAAGAACGATCGAATCGGCGGTCTGCTGCGCTACGGCATCCCCGATTTCAAGCTCGAAAAGTGGCTGATCGACCGCCGCATGCGCCAGATGGAAGCCGAAGGCGTGACGTTCCGCGCCAATGTCTTCATCGGTAAAGATCCGCTGCCGGCGCATATCGGCAACACGGCGAAGGAAACCGTCACGCCGGCCGAGCTGAAGGAACAGTTCGACGCGATCGTGATCGCGGGCGGCGCGGAAACGCCGCGCGATCTGCCCGTGCCGGGCCGCGAGCTCGCGGGCATTCACTACGCGATGGAGTTCCTGCCGCAGCAGAACAAGGTCAACGCCGGCGACAAGGTGTCCGACCAGCTGCTCGCGAAGGGCAAGCACGTCGTCGTGATCGGCGGCGGCGACACGGGTTCGGACTGCGTCGGCACGTCGAACCGCCATGGCGCGAAGAGCGTCACGCAGTTCGAGCTGCTGCCGCAGCCGCCCGAAGAAGAGAACAAGCCGCTCGTGTGGCCGTACTGGCCGGTCAAGCTGCGCACTTCGTCGTCGCATGAGGAGGGCTGCGAGCGCGATTGGTCGGTGGCGACGAAGCGCTTCGAAGGCAAGAACGGCAAGGTCGACAAGCTGATCGCCGCGCGCATCGAGTGGAAGGACGGCAAGATGCAGGAAGTGCCGGGCTCCGAGTTCGAGCTGAAGGCCGATCTCGTGCTGCTCGCGATGGGCTTCACGCAGCCGGTGTCGCCGGTGCTCGAAGCGTTCGGCGTCGATAAGGACGCGCGCGGCAACGTGCGCGCTTCGACCGAAGGCGACAAGGCGTATTACACGTCGGTCGAAGGCGTGTTCACGGCGGGTGACATGCGGCGTGGCCAGTCGCTCGTCGTGTGGGCGATTCGCGAAGGCCGCCAATGTGCGCGCTCGGTCGACGCGTTCCTGATGGGGCATTCGGATTTGCCGCGCTAAGGCGATCGATCCGGAAAACCCTGCCAAGTCAAATAGCAGGGCTAGGTGGAGACGATAAAGCGGTAAGGAAGGCCGGGCGCCCGCAAGGGCGACCCGGCCTCGTTTCTTCTGAATGCGCACTGCGTGCGCGCGCAGTACAGTAGGAATCGAACGCGATAGACAGGTCGCGATACCCGTACTCGGCCAACCGACGAACGGAGGCGCTCGTGGACGACGACTGGCAACGCTGCTTCATCGCACTCGCACCCGATGCGGCGACGCGCGAGACGCTCTCCGGGCTTCCTTCGCCGCCGGTTGCCCGGCGCGTGCCGGTCGATCAGTTGCATCTGACGGTCGCGTTTCTGGGGACGATTTCCGCCTGCAAGGGCGGGTTGCTCGGCTATTCGCTGTCGTCGGTTGCCGAGGCGCTGCCGGTCTTTCGCACGGAGCGCATCGAGCATTGGCCCGGGCCGGCGCATCCGCGGCTGACGGTTGCGGTGCTCGCGAAATCCGATGCATTGTTTGCGCTCGCCGCGCGTATTAGGGCGGTGTTGGAAGCGCTGGAATTGCCGATGGACGATCGCGCGTTCCGTCCGCACATCACGCTTGCACGGTTTCCGCGTGACGCGTCGGCGCTTTGCGAATTGCCGGTGCCGGTTGCCGGGCTGTCGATCCGTTTCGATACGCTCGCGCTCTATTCGAGCACGCTCGCGCGGCATGGGGCGCGCTATAGCGAGCTGGCGTCGGCGGCGTTGCCCGACGGCGAGGAGGGCGAAGCCGCCACCGGTTAGCTTGCGTGCGCAGGCACGCGTACCGGCTACGCGCGATAGCGCGCCAGCGTCAGTCCGTCGAGATCGATCTCCGGCGTAGCGCCCGTGACGAGATCCGCGACCACCTTTCCCGATCCCATCGACATCGCCCAACCCGTCGAGCCGTGCCCGAGGTTGAGCCACAGCCCGTCGATGCCGCATGGCCCGACGAGCGGCGCGCCGTCGGGTGTCATCGGCCGGCGGCCGACCCAGAATTGCGCGGTCGACGGCTTCGCCGCATGCGGGAACCAGTCGTCGAGCACCTTCATGAGCGTCTGCAGCGCTTGTTCGCGCAAGGTCGCGCGGCGGTCGCCGAGTTCCGCCGTGCCCGCGATCCGCAGTTTCGGACCGAAGCGCGTGATCGCCGTCTTCAGCGATTCGTCCATCAGCGCGGCGCGCGGCGCTTTTTCGTCGTCGACGACAGGCAGCGTCGCCGAGTAGCCCTTTACCGGATAGAGCGGGACCCTCACCCCGAGAGGCGCAAGGACGTCTACGCTGTCGACGCCTAGCGCGGTCACGACCGCGTCGGCAGACAGCGTCTGCTGAGGGCCTTGTGCGCTTTCGATGCGCGCGCCGCGCACTTTGCCGCCTTGCACGTCGAGCGAAACCACGCGCGTGTCGAAGCGGAACCGCACGCCGTTCGCTTCGCAGACCGCGCGCAACTCGCGTGTGAAGGTCGCGCAATCGCCGGCTTCGTCGTCGGGCAGGTAGAGCCCGGCATACGGCGTTTGCTTGGCCCAGCGCAAGCCCGGCTCGATCTGCACGCATTCGGCGCCGCTCACCTCGCGATGCGCGATGTCCGCGTCGCGCAGTACAGCGAGCGCGGGCTGTGCGAGCTTCACATCGAACTCGCTGCGAAAGAGCTGCAAATAGCCTTGGCTGCGTCGGTAGTCGAACGCGTGCTGATTGCGGAACTCGTGCAGGCACGCGCGGCTGTAGTACGCGATGCGCTGCATCCGCTCCTTGTTCACGCGGAACCGCGCGAGGTCGCATTCGCGCAGCCACCTCGCGATCCAGCGCCATTGCGCGGCATCGAGCGTCGGCCGGAAGATCAGCGGCGACGCGGGCTTGAACAGGTACTTGAGGATTTTCGCCGGCATGCCGGGCGCGGCCCACGGCGTCACATAGCCGGGCGCGATCACGCCCGCGTTGCCGAAGCTGGTGGCGAGCGCGACGTCGGGCTCGCGTTCGATGACGGTGACGTCGCAGCCTCGCTCGCGCAGATAAAACGCGGTGGCGACGCCGATCACGCCGCCGCCGAGAACAATCGTATGCATGGTCGAAATACGGGGTGAGGCTCGGGCGTGGCGTTATGTCGTGGGTTCGGGAGCGGGCGCGGTAAGCGACTTGCCGCGCGTCTCCGGCAGCGCGAGCGCCGCGAGAATCACGAGCAGATAGCCGCTGCCGGCGACGAGCCCGATCGCTTTGACGAGCGCCATCGATTGCGACATCACGCCGACCAGAATCGGGAAGAACGAGCCGAGCCCGCGTCCGAGGTTGTAGCAGAAGCCCTGGCCCGAGCCGCGGATCGCATTCGGATACAGCTCGGACAGATACGCGCCGACGCCCGCGAAGATTCCCTGCACGACGATGCCGAGCGGAAAGCCGAGCAGCAGCATGGCGCTATCGGTGATCGGCAGCATCGTGTAGGTCATGCCGAGCACGAACGAGCCGAGCGCGAACAGGATGAACGACGCGCGCCGGCCGATTTTGTCGGAGAGGATCGCGCCGATGATGTACCCGCAGAACGAGCCGACGATCAGCACGACCAGATAGCCGCTCGTATTGAACACCGACAGATGGCGCACGGTTTTCAGGTAGGTGGGCAACCACGTGGTGATCGCGTAGTAGCCGCCGAGCATCCCCGTGCAGAGCGCGCTGCCGAGGAGGGTCGCCTTCAAGTGCGGCCCCGTGAAGATCTGCAGGAAATGGGAGGTGTCGAGCCCCGCGTCGCGCGCGCGGCGCGTCGCCAGGAAGATGTCGGGATCGCTCACGTTGCGGCGGATATAGAGAATCCACAGCGCCGGCACGATACCGATCCAGAAGCACGCGCGCCACGCGTATTGCTCGGGCAGGAGCGCGAAGAAGGCCCAGTAGAGGATGGCCGCGGCGCCCCAGCCGAACGACCAGCTGCTCTGAACGGTGCCGACGGCCTTTGCGCGATGCTCGGGCGAGCGGATCGTCTCGGCCATCATGATCGTCACGACCGACCATTCGCCGCCGAAGCCGATGCCTTGCAGCGTGCGCGTCGTGAGCAGTTGCCAGAACGAGTGCGTGAAGCCGGACAGGCAGGTGAAGAGCGCGAAAGTGGCGATCGTCCATTGCAGCACGCGCACGCGGCCGTAACGATCGGCGAGGATGCCGGCGAGCCAGCCGCCTGCCGCCGATGAGATCAGCGAACTCGTCGCGATCATGCCCGCTTCGCTCTTCGTCATGCCCCAGGTCGCGATCAGCGTGGGGATCAGGAACGAGTAGATCATGAAGTCGAAGGCATCGACCGCATAACCGCCGAACCCGGCGTAGAGCGTGCGGCGCTCGCGCGTCGACAATTCGGTGAACCATTGGATGGACCGCATCGGGTAGGTCTCCTTTTAGTGCAGGTCGAGGAGACCCGCCTTGGTTTGGCGGGTATTTTACGGCGGGCTTAGACGGACGGGCCAGTGATCAAAAAGCGAAGGGGGAGCATGTGCGGCGTGCGATGGTTGCGCGCGCAACCATGGCGGGGAGGGCGAAAGGAAACGGTCAGCCCAACGTCAATCCGCCGTCGACATGAATCACCTGACCGGTGATATGACGCGCCGCATCGGAAAGCAGGAATGCGATCAGCGCGGCGACGTCGGCCGGATCGGCGACGCGGCTAAGCGGCGTCGCCTGCTCCGCATGCGTCCAGATGGCGGCGTTCTCGGGCGCCGGCCCGCGATCCTTGCGCGTATAGCCGGGCGCGACGCAGTTCACCGTGATGCCGTGGGGCGCGAGTTCGGCCGCGGCCGTCTTGACGAGCGATTCGAGCGCGGCCTTGGCCGCCGCGGTCGCAGCGAACGGCGCGTCCGCGCGATAGCGATGCGCGACAAACGAGCTGACCGCGACCACGCGCGCGCAGCTCGACGTTTCGAGCGCGGCGGCCGCGCGCCTCACGAGCGCCGCGAACGCACCCGGCATCGAAGCGAACGATTCGGCGAGCGTATCGGAGTCGAGCGACGCGAGCGTCTGGCGCTGAGCGTGGCCGGCGTTGGCCACGAGTTGATCGAGCGCGCCGAACTTCGCAAGCGCGCTGTGGACGATATGTTCCGGCGCGCCGCGCTCGGCGAGATCGCCGTGCACGGTCGCGCACGTCGCGCCGAGCTCGACGCAGCGCGCCGCGACGGCTTCGAGCCGCTTGCGCGATTCGGCATCGGCGCCGCGCGAGTGCAGCATCAAGCCGATACGAGGCGCGGCGATCTGCCGGGCCAGGGCCGCGCCGATTCCGGAGCCCGCGCCGGTAATCAGGACGACGCGATCGAACGCGGAGGCGCCGCGGGCTTCGACCGCGGTCTCCCCGAGCGGGCGCTCGCCGGCAGGCCCTCCGGGCGCGTTCATGCGACGGCGCGCTCGGCTGAGCGCTCGATCTCGAGCGTCTCATCATGGAATGCCGCGAGCGATTCGCGATGCGCGATGCTCACGATCGCCGCCTTCGGCAGCCGCTCGTTGAAGAGGTGATAGAGGCGCGCTTCGTTTTCGGCATCGAGCGCGCTCGTCGCTTCGTCGAGGAACAGGTAGTCGGGCTTGTGGAGCAGCACGCGCGCGCCCGCGAGACGCTGCTGCTCGCCTGGCGAGAGCACGCGCTGCCAGTGCGCCGACTCGCCGAGGCGATCGACGTAATCGTCGAGGCGGCACACGCGTAGCGCCTCGCGGCACTCGTCATCGGTGAAGGTATCGGCTGGCGACGGATACGCGAGCGCCGCCTTCAACGTGCCGATCGGCAGATAGCTCTGCTGCGGGATGAACATCATGCGCGCGTCGACGGGCGCGTCGATCGCCCCGTCGCCGAACGGCCAGAGGCCCGCGAGGGCTCGCATCAGCGTGCTCTTGCCCGCGCCCGACGGTCCGCGCACGAGCCAGCGCGAGCCCGGCTTGATCGCGACGCTGCCGATCGTCGTGAGCTCGGTGCCGTTGGGCAGCGCGAGCTTCAGGCCGTCGGTGGTGAGCGCGTTCGAATCGACGTAGTGCAGGTTGATGCCGCCGTGCTCGGTGGCGGGCAGGATCGATTCCTTCAGGTGCGTCGCGCCCATCACGCGCTTGAATTCGCGCAGACGGTTCGCGGTGGCGCGCCACTCGACCAAAGTCGAGTAACTGTTGATGAACCAGGAGAACGAATCGCTGACGGTGCCGAAGGCATTCTGGATCTGCATCAGCACGCCGAACGTGAACGCGCCGGCGAAATAGCGGGGCGCCGCCACGACGATCGGAAAGATGATGGCGATCTGGCCGTAGAAGCTCAGCACGAAGCTCAGGCGCTTGGTGTACTTCATCACGCGCCACCAGTTATCGCGAATGCGCTGGAAGACATTGCCCGCGACGGCTCGCTCGGTCGCTTCGCCATCGTAAAAGGCAATCTGCTCGGCGTTTTCGCGCACCCGAATCAGGCCGAAGCGGAAATCCGCCTCAACCTTCTGTTGCTGATACGTGATCGAGACGAGCGGGTGGCCGAGCTTGTAGATGACGTACGAACCGCCCAGCGCATAGAGCGCGGCAACCCAGACCATGTAGCCGGGAATGACGATCGGCATGCCGCCGAGCGTGACGGTCAGCGCGCCTGCGAGTCCCCAGAGGATGGTCACGAACGAGATGAGTGTCACGACCGTCGACAGCAAATCGAGCGACAGCGCCAGCGTGCTGGTCGCAAACGACTGAAGGTCGTCGCTGATACGTTGGTCGGGGTTGTCGGCAAGGCGGTCACGCTCGATCCGGTAGAACGCGGCATCGCCGAGCCATTCTTCGAGGAAGCGCTGCGTGAGCCACTGGCGCCAGCGGAACCCGAGCATCTGGCGCAGGTACCGGCCGTACACGAACAGGATGATCAACGCGAACACGATGACCGTGAAGACGATCATCAGGTGCGGGAACTCGTGGACGTTCTTGGCCTGCAAGGCGTTGTAGAACTCGCCGTTCCAGGTGTTGAACTTCACGTTCAGCCAGACGCTGGTGAGGTTGATCGCGATGATCGTGATCAACAATCCCCACGCGATCTTCCATTCTTCGGACACCCAATAGGGCTTGATCAGGCTCCACGCGGAGATCTTGTCTGAATCTCGCGGCACGCCGCTTGGCGAGGACTTGGAAAGGGTTGGGTTCATGAGCTTCCCGATGTAGTGCCGGCTCACGGCAATGGCGACGCGTGCCGCACGAAGGCGGCACGAAACGCCTGATTTTTGCGTGAGCCTCTTAAAAGAGTCTTAACGGTCCTGGCGAGCGGGTCCGGCTGGGTGGACAGACGCAAGGCTTGACCGTGCCGGGCTCGAGTGCGCGCCGGTTACGCGTCCGATGCACGCGTCTGTGCTCACGGCATTGTGCCAGACAGTCGCGCCTGTCTTAATAACGTTCGCGGACTATCGTTACAGGGTGTTCCGGCCGCTTTGGGGGAGGGTAAGAAATTGGGGCAAGTTATCTCATTTTGTTGACCTGGCCCCGGGGTACGGGACATTCCCGTTTGCGGCGGTTTCGCCTTTTATGGTCTAATGGCCGTCGACGAAACAGGGGTGCTTTGCATGCGGGCGGCACGGTAATACCGCGGTAAGGCTGAGAGAGACCCTTTGCACCCGATCCGGGTAATACCGGCGCGGGAAGTTTCCGGAAGCCCCCTTGGCTTCCATTGGATTTCGATTCCCGCCGGGCTGCGTCCACCCTATGTGGGCCTAACGTCCGGCCGGCCTTACCCGCCGGTTTCGTCCTTGGGTACGTGCGTTTTGCCGTACAGAAAGGATCGATCCGATGAGCGTTCAATCTTCAGTTGTTTCCTCGAAAGCCGTTTCAAGCCGCCCGGATTTCGCCGTGCTCGGCGGCGGGCTGTGCGGTCGTTTGCTGGCTTGGCGGCTCGCGGGCGAAGGTCATAGCGTGGCGCTTTATGAGCGTGGCGATGCGGCGGGCTCAGGCGCGGCTGCCTGGGTCGCGGCGGCCATGCTCGCGCCGCTCGCCGAAGCGGCGAGCGCCGAGCTGCTGATCACCGAGCTTGGCGCCGAGTCGCTCGACGCGTGGCCCAAGCTGCTCGCTCAATTGCCTGAACCGGTCTACTTCCAGCGCAACGGTACGCTCGTCGTCTGGCATCACTCCGACCGCGCCGAGGCGTCTCTGTTCGAGCGGCGCGTGCGCGCGAATGCGCCGGCGCCGCTGTTCGACGGCGGGTTTTTGACGCTTTCCGGCGCGCAGGTCGACGAGGCCGAGCCGGCGCTCGGCGGACGCTTTCACCAAGGATTGCTGCTGCCGCGCGAAGGGCAGCTCGACAATCGCCAAGTGCTTTCCGCGCTGGCCGCAGGTCTTTCCGAGCGCGGCGTGGCGACGCACTGGAATACGAGCGTCGACGAGCGCGCGTTGCCGGACGCGCGCATCACGATCGATTGCCGCGGACTCGGCGCGAAGCCGGTGCTGCCCGCATTGCGCGGCATTCGCGGCGAAGTGGCGCGCATCCACGCGCCCGGCATCGGGCTCTCGCGGCCGGTGCGGTTGCTGCACCCGCGCTATCCGCTCTACATCGCGCCGAAGCAGAACGACATCTACGTGATCGGCGCGACCGAGATCGAAGGCGAAGACATGTCGCCCGTCAGCGTGCGCTCGGCGCTCGAGTTGCTGAGCGCGGCGTTTTCGGTGCACCCCGGCTTCGGCGAAGCTCGCATCCTCGAATTGAATTCGCAGTGCCGTCCGACGCTGCCGGACCATCGTCCGGCGATCACGTGGGATGGCGCGACGACGCTATCGGTGAACGGCCTCTACCGGCACGGCTACATGATCGTGCCCGAAGTCAGTGCATGCGCGGCGCGGCTCGCGGGTGCGCTGCTCGAAGCGCGCATCGCCGATGCCGACGCGTTCGCCGAATGGCGCGCCAACGATCGCTGGGCGCCGATGCTGCACCAGCGGAGCGTTGCCGGTCCCTTTGGGGGATCGAACGCGTCCGAGCGGACGATGCCGCGCGCCGAAGCCTGAACCCGACTCAGATTCAGAAAGCCATGGATATCCAGATCAATCAAAAGCTGCTGTCGCTGCCGGAAGGCGCGAGCATCGCCGACGCGCTCGCCGCGTTCGGCGCGCGCCCGCCGTTCGCGGTCGCGCTCAACGGCGACTTCGTCGCGCGCGCGCAGCATGCGGCGCGCGCGTTGCAGGCGGGCGACAAGCTCGACGTCGTCCAACCCGTTGCCGGCGGCTGACGCGGCCGGATAACAACGACCATTCGACCATTCGCTCTTACTGTTGCCTCATTGGTTCGAGCGGCTGCGCAATCGACGCCTCGATCGACCGCAGTCCGCCGCCTGAGCCCAAGGATTCTCCGATGACTTCCAACCTCGCCGCCGATTCGCTGACGCTGTACGGCGAAACTTTCGCGAGCCGCGTGCTGCTCGGCACGTCGCGCTATCCGTCGCTGCAGTCGCTGTCCGATTCGATCGCGGCCGCGAAGCCCGGCATGGTCACGGTGGCGCTGCGCCGCCAGATGAACGCCGATACTGCCGAAGCCGGCTTCTTTGATTTGCTCAAGCGCCACGGCGTGCCGCTCCTGCCGAACACGGCTGGCTGCCAGAGCGTCGCCGAAGCGGTGACGACGGCGCAGATGGCGCGCGAAGTCTTCGAAACCGATTGGATCAAGCTCGAGCTGATCGGCGACGACTACACGCTGCAGCCCGATCCGATCGGCTTGGTCGAAGCGGCGGCGAAGCTCGTCAAGGACGGCTTCAAGGTGCTGCCGTATTGCACGGAGGATCTCGTGATCGGCCGGCGTCTGCTCGACGCGGGCTGCGAGGCGCTGATGCCGTGGGGCGCGCCGATCGGAACGGGCAAGGGCGTCGTCAATCCGTATGGGCTGCGCGTGCTGCGCGAGCGTCTGCCGGACGTGCCGCTGATCGTCGACGCCGGGCTTGGCGTGCCCTCGCATGCGTGCCAGGTGATGGAGTGGGGTTTCGATGGCGTGCTGCTGAACACGGCCGTGTCGCAGGCGACGCATCCGCCCGTGATGGCGCGTGCGTTCGCGCAGGCCGCCGAGGCAGGGCGCAGCGCTTATCTGGCCGGTCCGATGGCCGAGCGCGACAGCGCGCAGGCGAGCACGCCGGTGGTCGGCATGCCGTTCTGGCATCACGCGGGGGGCTCGGCATGAGGACCTTATCGTTTCCCGATCGCGAAATCTTCTGGCCGCCCGCTGACGAATTGACCGAAGCCGCGGAGCGCATCCGCGCGCGGCTCGGCGATTGGCCGGCCGCGAACGCGCCGTGGCGCATTTGCCTGATCGCCCCGGATGAACCGCGCGCCGGCGATCTCATCGTTTTCACCGAACAGAAGGCAGGCGCTCCTGGTCACACCGGCAGCCTCGACCACTGGCTCGCGAACGGCGCGGGCGTGATCGAGGCGGCTTCCGGCGACGTGACGCTGCGTCTCGGCGAGGTCCGTTACGCGCTGGAAAGCGCGGGCCCGCTCGCCGAGGATTGGCTCGCCGCGCTCGCGGGCTTCCTCGACTGCGGCTTTGAAGCGCACGACGCGCTCGTGCTCGCACTAGCGTGGCGCGACGGCGACGAAACGCGCGCCGACGACGCCTGGCCGGTCGATCTGTCCCGCTTTCCGCGCGTCGCCGGCTTGCCGGCGGCGCCGACGCCCGCGTTCCCGCGTTGTCCCGAGCGGCTCGGCCTCTATCCGGTGCTGCCGAGTGCCGATTGGGTCGAGCGCGTGCTGGACTACGGCGTGAAGACCACCCAATTGCGTTTGAAGCGCGCCGAGCCCGACGTCCTGGCTGCCGAAATCTCACGCTGCGTGACGGCGGGCCGCGAGCACGACGCCCAGGTTTTCATCAACGATCACTGGCGCGAAGCGGTCGCGGCGGGCGCTTACGGCGTGCATCTCGGCCAGGAGGACGTCCATACGGCCGATCTCCAGGCGATCGCGGCAGCCGGCCTGCGCCTCGGCCTGTCGACGCACGGTTATTACGAGATGCTGACCGCGCTTCACTTCAAGCCGAGCTACATCGCGCTCGGCGCGGTCTTCCCGACCACCACGAAAGTGATGCCGACCGCCCCGCAGGGCTTGGCGAGGCTCGCCCGCTACGTGCGCTTGCTCGAGGGCGTCGTGCCGCTCGTGGCGATCGGCGGCATCGACGGCGCCGTGCTGGCCGACGTGCTCGCGACGGGCGTCGCCAGCGCGGCGGTCGTGCGCGCCGTGACCGAGGCTGCGGACCCCGCCGCGGCGGTCGTTGCGTTGCAGCAAAAATTCGCGTAATAATCGATTGTCATGATCGCAGTTAAAAGGTAGGGGGCGCACGGCGACAACATTTGCGTGAAGGCCCTATAATTCGCCTTCCGCGTAAAAGGACTGTCAGCTACGTGCCTTCTCCTTCCGAGACCCTTCTCGAGCTTCGCAACGTCGATTTCGGCTACAACGACGGCCGGCTCGTCCTGTCGAACCTGAACATGCGCTTCCCGCGCGGTCAGGTCGTGGCGGTCATGGGCGGCTCCGGCTGCGGCAAGACCACGGTGCTGCGGCTGATCGGCGGCCTCGTGCGTGCGCGCCGCGGCGACGTGCTGTTCCAGGGCCAGAACGTCGGCAAGCAGACCCGCGAGGGCCTCTACGCGCTGCGCCGCAAGATGGGCATGCTGTTCCAGTTCGGCGCGCTTTTCACCGATATGTCGGTGTTCGAGAATGTCGCCTTCGCGCTGCGCGAGCACACCGATCTCCCCGAAGAGCTGATCCGCGACCTGGTGTTGATGAAGCTCAACGCCGTCGGCCTGCGCGGCGCGCGCGATCTCGCGCCGTCGGAGATTTCGGGCGGCATGGCGCGGCGCGTGGCGCTCGCTCGCGCGATCGCGCTCGACCCCGAGCTGATGATGTACGACGAGCCGTTTGCCGGCCTCGACCCCATTTCGCTCGGCATCACCGCGAACCTGATCCGCACGCTGAACCAGGCGCTCGGCGCGACGTCGATCCTCGTCACGCACGACGTGCCGGAATCGTTCGCGATCGCCGATTACGTCTACTTCCTCGCGAACGGCGCCGTGCTCGCGGAGGGCACGCCCGCGCAGCTGCGCGAATCGACCGACCCGACGGTGCGCCAGTTCATCGACGCCGCCCCCGACGGCCCGTTCAAGTTCCATTACCCCACTCAAACGTCGCTGGCGGCGGATTTCGGCGTCGGCGGAGGGCAGGCATGATCAGCGCAATCGGACGCTCGGTGATCGGCGGCGTGGAGAAGGCCGGCTACGCGGCGCGCATGTTCCTGCGGCTCGTGCTCGAATTCTTCCCGCTTCTGCGCCGGCCGCGTCTTGTCACAAAGCAGATCCACTTCGTCGGTAACTATTCGCTCGTGATCATTGCGGTCTCGGGACTGTTCGTCGGCTTCGTGCTCGGCTTGCAGGGGTACTACACGCTGAACCGCTACGGGTCCGAGCAGGCGCTTGGCCTGCTGGTCGCGCTGTCGCTCGTGCGCGAGCTCGGGCCGGTTGTCACGGCGCTCCTGTTCGCGGGCCGGGCGGGCACCTCGCTCACCGCCGAAATCGGCTTGATGAAGGCGGGCGAGCAGCTGACGGCGCTCGAAATGATGGCCGTCGATCCGCTCAAGACCGTGATCGCGCCGCGCATGTGGGCGGGCATCATCTCGATGCCGATCCTCGCCGCGATTTTCAGCGCAGTCGGCATCTTCGGCGGCTACGTGGTCGGCGTGATCATGATCGGCGTCGATTCCGGCTCGTTCTGGTCGCAGATGCAGGGCGGGGTGGACGTGTGGCGCGACGTTGGCAACGGCGTCATCAAGAGTGTCGTATTCGGTTTCGCGGTGACGTTTGTTGCGCTCTTCCAGGGCTACGAAGCCAAGCCGACGCCGGAAGGCGTCTCGCGCGCGACGACCAAGACGGTCGTCTTCGCGTCGCTGGCCGTGCTCGGTCTCGATTTCTTGCTGACAGCGCTGATGTTCAGCTAAGCCGGTGCTCGAGCAGAGGCGAACGGCGTGCAGCAGCGCCGCACCTGCTCGATCCCGCAGCCATGGTTTCTAATGGGATGACGATGAAAAAGTATGCTCTCGACTTCTGGGTCGGCTTGTTCGTGGTGCTGGGCTTTATCGCGCTGCTGTTTCTCGCGCTGAAGGCCGGCAACATGAGCTCGCTGTCGTTCCAGCCCACTTATCCGGTCAAGCTCAAGTTCGACAACATCGGCGGACTCAAGGTGCGTGCGCCGGTGAAGAGCGCGGGCGTGGTGGTCGGCCGGGTCGCTTCGATCAGCTTCGATACGAACACGTACCAAGCGCTCGTCACGATCGACCTCGACAAGCAATACGAATTCCCGAAGGACACGTCCGCGAAGATTCTCACGGCGGGCCTGCTCGGCGAGCAATACATCGGCCTCGATCCGGGCGGCGACTCCGACATGCTGAAGGCCGGCGACACGATTTCGATGACGCAATCGGCGATCGTGCTCGAAAACCTCATCGGACAGTTTTTGTACAGCAAGGCAGCGGATTCGGGCGCGTCGAAAGCGCCGGCGTCGTCCGCGCCCGCTGCAGCACCGGCCCCGGCATCGGGCGCCGGGGGCTGAGAGAGCCAGTTTAGGAGAACAAGAAATGCAAACCACATGCATCAGAAATGCGGCGCTTACGCTCGCGGTGGCGGCCCTGGCCGGCTGCGCGACCGTGCAGACGCCGACTAAGGGTGATCCATTCGAGGGCTTCAACCGGACGGTGTTCAAGTTCAACGATACCGTCGACACCTATGCGCTCAAGCCGGCCGCGCAGGGCTACGCCTGGGCCGTGCCGCAACCGGTGCGCACGAGCGTCACGAACTTCTTCTCGAATATCGGTGACGTCTACATCGCGGCTAACAATCTGGTGCAATTGAAGATCGCCGACGGCGTCGGCGACATCATGCGCGTCGTCATCAACACCGTGTTCGGCGTGGGCGGCCTGTTCGACGTCGCGACGCTCGCGAAGCTGCCGAAGCACACGTCGGACATGGGCGTCACGCTCGGTCACTATGGCGTGCCGCCGGGGCCGTACCTCGTGCTGCCGCTGTTCGGCCCGAGCACTGCGCGCGACGCGGTCGGGCTGGTCGGGGACTACTTCGGCAATCCGTTGACGTACGTCGAGCCGTCGTCGGTCAGCTGGTCGCTGTGGGGCGTGAACCTGATCAACACCCGCGCCAACCTGCTGCAGACCGGCGACGTGCTGAGCGGCGCCGCGCTGGACAAATACTCGTTCATCCGCAATGCGTATTTGCAGCGCCGCCAGTACCTGATCTCGGACGGCAACGCCAATGCGGCCTTGCCGAACTACGACCAGTCGCTGCCGAATTACGGCGCGGAAGGCGCCGCGGCGGAAGCCCCGGCTTCGGGGGCCGCCGCCGCACAGGCCGCGTCGAGCGCCGGGGCGGCAGCCGCGGCGCCGGCGGAGGCCGCATCGGCCGCTTCGGGTGTCGAGGCGACCCCGCCGGCAACGCTCGGCGGCCCGAACGGGGGCGCTCCGCAAGTGCCGGCGCAACAGTTCGTGCCGCCGTCGCAGGGCGTGCCGTCGCTGCACCTGCACTTGCCGTAACCGTAAGCAACCCCGGCGCGAGACGCGGATAATGTCGCGGTAACAGTTCGAGACAATATTTGCCGTTTCGCGCTAGGCAACCGGCCGAACTCGCGTAATGCTGAGGGCTCCAAGGCTAGCGCTCTTATTCATCCAAGGTAGACGATGAAAAAATTCTTCCTGATTTCCCTGTTTGCTACGTTCTTTTCGTTTGGAAACGCCGCGTTTGCGCAAACGGTCGATACCAGCTCGCCTGACGGCATGGTCAAGACCGTCACGCAGCAAGTCCTCGACCAGATCAAGTCTGACCCGACCATCAAGAGCGGCGACATCAATCGCGTCACGCAGTTGGTGAACGAAAAGATCCTGCCGTACATCGATTTCCGCCGCACGACGATGCTCGCCACGAGCCGTGCATGGCGCACTGCCACGCCGCAGCAGCAAGACCAGCTGGTCGAGCAATTCAAGATGCTGCTGATCCGCACCTATGCCGGCGCGCTCGCGCAAGTGCGCGACCAGCAGATCCAATACAAGCCGTTCCGCATGAACCCGGACGACACCGATGTCGTCGTGCGTTCGGTCGTGATGAACAACGGCCAGCCGGTCGAGCTCGACTATCGCCTGTACAAGACGCCGCAAGGCTGGCGCGTCTATGACCTGAACGTGCTCGGCGCTTGGCTGATCCAGACGTATCAGCAGCAGTTCAACGAGAAAATCCAGCAAAGCGGCGTCGACGGCCTGATCCAGTTCCTCACGCAGCGCAACCAGCAACTTGCCGCCGGCAAGGCGTCGTGAGTCCTTCAATGAACCGCTTCAGCACCGGCAGCACCTTGACCCACGCGAGCGCGAAGGCCGCGCTCGCCGCTGGGCTCAAGGAGATCGGCGGCGGCGCGACCGGCGTCGATTGCGCATCGCTCTCGCAATTCGATTCCTCCGCGCTTGCCGTGCTGCTCGCATGGCAGCGCGCCGCGCAGGCGCGCGGCGCGGCACTCGATATCGTCAATCTCCCCGCGGGTCTTGCGAGTCTCGCGCAAGCCTATGGTGTCGACGCGCTGCTGTCGGCCCGACATCGACCCTCACTCGACACCGTCTCGGCGCCGCTTTGAAGCGCGCGGGCCTGCTGGCACGCCGCTCCACACTCCCGGCGCGACAAGTCGGCTTCAGCCGAGTTGTCCTATAATCAAACGTTTTTTGGGGCATCCAACCGGCCCCAATTCCGTTCCCGCTTTCACCTGAATCGCACCTGATAGGCGCCGCCGACCCAGGCCGCGTACACCCATGTCAGCCATAGAAATCCGTAACGTCAAGAAGCGCTACAAGGATCTGCAAGCGCTCAAGGGCGTCAGCCTGTCGGTCGAGGAAGGCGAATTTTTTGGCCTGCTCGGGCCGAACGGCGCGGGCAAAACAACGCTCATCAGCATACTCGCGGGGCTCGCGCGTGCCGACGAAGGCAGCGTCGCGGTGCGCGGGCACGACGTCGTGTCCGACTTCCGTCAGGCGCGGCGCGCGCTCGGCGTCGTGCCGCAGGAGCTCGTGTTCGATCCGTTCTTTTCGGTGCGCGAGACGCTGCGCATCCAGTCGGGCTACTACGGCCTCAATCGCAACGACGACTGGATCGACGAAGTGATGGCCAATCTCGATCTGACCGAGAAGGCCGATGCGAACATGCGCGCGTTGTCGGGCGGCATGAAGCGGCGCGTCCTCGTCGCGCAGGCGCTCGTGCACCGGCCGCCGGTGATCGTGCTCGACGAGCCGACCGCGGGCGTCGACGTCGAATTGCGCCAGACGCTCTGGAAATTCATCGCGCGCCTGAACCGCGAGGGCCACACGATCGTGCTGACCACGCACTACCTCGAAGAAGCCGAATCGCTGTGCGACCGCATCGCGATGCTGCGACGGGGCGAGGTCGTGGCGCTCGAGCGTACGAGCGCGCTGTTGCAGCGCTTCGCGGGCATGCAGCTTTTCGTCCGCTTCGCGACGGGCGTGTTGCCCGCCGAGCTGCGCGGTCTCGAAGTGGACCCGGCCGCGGCCGGAACCCGTCAGCATTTGCTGCGCCTCTCCAGTTATGACGACGTCGAACGCATCCTCGCGCAATGCCGCGCGGCCGGCTGCACGTTCGAAGAGATCGAAGTCCGCAAGGCCGATCTCGAGGACGTTTTCGTGCAGGTGATGAACGGACCGGAAGTGATCGAGGGGCTTGCATGAGCGGTTTTCGCACGCTGTTTTATAAAGAAATCCTGCGCTTCTGGAAGGTCGCGTTCCAGACGGTGCTCGCGCCGGTCATCACCGCGCTGCTCTATCTGACGATCTTCGGCCATGCGCTGCGCGGTCACGTCGAGGTGTATCCCGGCGTCGAGTACACGAGCTTCCTGATCCCGGGTCTCGTGATGATGAGCGTGCTGCAGAACGCGTTCGCGAACAGCTCGTCGTCGCTGATCCAATCGAAGATCACGGGCAACCTCGTGTTCGTGCTGCTGCCGCCGCTCGCGCATTGGGAGATGTATGGCGCCTACGTGCTCGCCGCGGTCGTGCGCGGGCTGTGCGTCGGGCTCGGCGTGTTCGTCGTGACGATCTGGTTCATTCCGATGAGCTTTTCCGCGCCGCTCTACATCGTCGCGTTCGCGGTGCTCGGCTCGGCGATTCTCGGCACGCTTGGGCTCATCGCGGGCATCTGGGCCGAGAAGTTCGATCAACTGGCCGCGTTCCAGAACTTCCTGATCATGCCGCTCACGTTCCTGTCGGGCGTGTTCTATTCGACGCATACGCTGCCGCCCGTGTGGCGCGAGGTGTCGCGGCTCAATCCGTTCTTCTACATGATCGACGGCTTTCGCTATGGGTTCTTCGGGCTGTCGGACATCGACCCCATCGTCTCCCTCGCGATCGTCGGCGGTTTCTTTATCGTGCTGGCTGTGATCGCGATGCGGATGCTCGCATCGGGCTACAAGCTGCGTTACTGAACTTATCGAGTCATCGACAAGGAGCGTTTCATGTTGCCGACTCCCGAACAGGTCAAGCAATACATCGAGTCTGGCCTCACGTGCCAGCACCTCGAAGTCGAAGGCGACGGCCAGCATTTCTTCGCGACCATCGTTTCCGATGCGTTCGAGGGCAAGCGGCTGATCCAGCGCCATCAACTCGTCTACGCGGCGCTCGGCGAGCGCATGCGTGAAGAAATCCACGCGCTCAGCATGAAGACGCTGACGCCCGCCGAATGGCAACCCGCATAATCTGTATTTGGAAAGCTAGTGCGCATTACTCAAGACACCTGCGACGCCGCGAGCGGCGCCGCCACGGCAAGCCCGGCCGCTGATCGGGCACACCAAGGACCAAGCATGGACAAGTTCGTGATCGAAGGCGGTCACCGGCTCGCAGGAGAAATCCGCGTGTCCGGAGCGAAGAATGCTGCGTTGCCGATTCTGTGTGCAGGACTGTTGACGGCCGAGCCCGTCCATCTCGACAACGTCCCCGATCTGCAGGACGTGCGCACCACGCTCAAGCTGCTCGGCCAGATGGGCGTGCGCGCCGAGGCCGCCGATGGCCGCGTGCACCTCGACGCCTCGCGCGTCGACAACCTTGTCGCCCCGTATGAGCTCGTGAAGACGATGCGCGCGTCGATCCTCGTGCTCGGGCCGCTCGTCGCGCGCTTCGGCGAGGCGAAGGTGTCGCTGCCGGGCGGCTGCGCGATCGGCGCGCGTCCGGTCGATCAGCACATCAAGGGCCTGCAGGCGATGGGCGCCGAGATCAACATCGAGCACGGCTTCGTCGAGGCGCGTGCGAAGCGCTTGAAGGGCGCGCGCATCGTGACGGACATGATCACCGTCACTGGTACGGAAAACCTGCTGATGGCCGCCGTGCTCGCCGAAGGCGAGACCGTGATCGAGAACGCGGCGCGCGAGCCGGAAGTCGGCGACCTCGCACACCTGCTCGTCGCGATGGGCGCGAAGATCGACGGCATCGGCACCGATCGCCTCGTGATCCAGGGCGTCGACACGCTGCACGGCGCGAAGCACACGGTGATTCCCGATCGCATCGAAGCGGGCACGTTCCTGTGCGCGGTCGCGGCGGCGGGCGGAGACGTCACGTTGCGCAACGTGCGTCCGTCAACGCTCGAAGCGGTGACGATGAAGCTGCGCGAAGCGGGCGTGACGATCGAAGAGGGCGACGACTGGATGCGCGTGCGCATGAGCCAGCGCCCGAACGCGGTGAGCTTCCGCACCTCCGAATTCCCGGCGTTCCCGACCGACATGCAAGCGCAATTCATGGCGCTCAACGCCATCGCGGGCGGCACCTCGCAAGTCGTCGAGACGATCTTCGAGAACCGCTTCATGCACGTGCAGGAATTGAACCGCCTCGGCGCGAACATCACGATCGACGGCAACACGGCGCTGGTGACGGGCGTCGAGCGGCTGTCCGGCGCGAAGGTGATGGCGACGGATCTGCGCGCGTCCGCGAGCCTCGTGATCGCGGGCCTGTGCGCCGACGGCGAAACGCTCATCGACCGCATTTATCACCTCGATCGCGGCTACGACCAGATGGAGGCGAAGCTGACGGGCGTCGGCGCGAAGGTGCGGCGCATCTCGGGGAGTCAAGCGGGGAGCCAGGCATGAGCGGGGTTGCGCCGAACGCGCCGCTGACGCTCGCGCTGTCGAAGGGCCGCATCTTCGAAGAGACGGTGCCGCTCCTGCAGGCCGCCGGCGTGCAGGTCGCGGAAGACCCGGAAACCTCGCGCAAGCTGATCCTGCCGACCACCGACGCGAATCTGCGCGTCATCGTCGTGCGCGCGACCGATGTCCCGACCTACGTCGAATACGGCGCGGCGGACTTCGGCGTGGCAGGCAAGGACGTCTTGCTCGAACACGGCGGCAGCGGCCTCTACCAGCCGATCGACTTGAACATCGCGCGCTGCCGCATGTCGGTGGCGGTGAAGGCGGGCTTCGACTACGCGAGCGCCGTGCGCCAGGGCGCGCGCCTGCGCGTCGCGACCAAGTACGTGCAGACCGCGCGCGAGCACTTCGCCGCCAAGGGGGTGCACGTCGATCTGATCAAACTGTATGGCTCGATGGAGCTCGCGCCGCTCGTCGGTCTCGCCGACGCGATCGTCGACTTGGTCAGCTCCGGCGGCACCCTTCGCGCCAACAATCTTGTCGAGGTCGAGGAGGTCATGCCGATCTCGTCGCGCCTCGTCGTGAACCAGGCCGCGCTGAAGTTGAAGCGCGCCGCCCTCAAGCCGTTTCTCGATGCGTTCGAACGCGCATCGCGCGCCGGCTTGCCGGTGGTCTGACGCTTCGTCGGGCGCGCCTAACCGTTACGGATATCAGCATGTCTCTCAACATTCGCAAACTCGACACCAGCACCGACGGTTTCCGGGCGGCGTTGCACGCCGTGCTCGCGTTCGAGGCGAGCGAGGATGAAGCGATCGAGCGTTCGGTCGCGCAGATTCTGGCCGATGTGGCGGCGCGCGGCGACGCGGCCGTGCTCGACTACACGAACCGGTTCGATCGCCTGACGGCGCCGAGCGTCGCGGCGCTCGAATTGCCGCACGCCGAGCTGGAAGCGGCGCTCGAAGGGCTGGAGCCGAAGCGCCGCGCGGCGCTCGAAGCGGCGGCGGCGCGCGTGCGCGCGTATCACGAGAAACAGAAGATCGAGTGCGGCAGCCATAGCTGGCAGTACACCGAGGCCGACGGCACGGTGCTCGGCCAGAAGGTGACGCCGCTCGATCGCGCCGGCATCTACGTGCCGGGCGGCAAGGCGGCGTACCCGTCGTCGGTGCTCATGAACGCGATTCCGGCACGCGTCGCGGGCGTGCGCGAAATCATCATGGTCGTGCCGACCCCCGACGGCGTGAAGAACGAGCTCGTGCTCGCGGCGGCGCTGCTGGGCGGCGTCGATCGCGTGTTCACGATCGGCGGTGCACAGGCGGTGGCCGCGCTCGCCTACGGCACCGATACGATTCCTCAGGTCGACAAGATCTGCGGCCCCGGCAACGCGTATGTCGCATCGGCGAAGCGCCGCGTGTTCGGCACGGTCGGCATCGACATGATCGCCGGGCCGTCGGAAATCCTCGTGCTGTGCGACGGCACGACCGATCCGCGCTGGGTGGCGATGGACCTGTTCTCGCAGGCCGAGCACGACGAGCTCGCGCAATCGATCCTGCTGTGCCCGGACGACGCATTCATCGCGCGCGTCGAGGACGCGATCAACGAACTGCTGCCGGCGATGCCGCGCCGCGCCGTGATTCAGCAGTCGCTCGAAGGCCGCGGCGCGCTGATCAAGGTGCGCGACATGGCCGAGGCGTGCGCGATCGCCAACGACATCGCGCCCGAACACCTCGAAATCTCCGCGCTCGACCCGCAGCAATGGTTGCGTGAAATCCGCCATGCAGGCGCGATCTTCCTCGGCCGCTACACGAGCGAGAGCCTCGGCGACTACTGCGCGGGGCCGAACCACGTACTGCCGACCTCGCGCACGGCGCGCTTCTCGTCGCCGCTTGGCGTCTACGATTTCTTCAAGCGCTCGAGCGTGATCGAAGTGAGCGCGGAAGGCGCGCAGACGCTCGGCGAGATCGCCGCGGAACTCGCCTACGGCGAAGGGCTCCAGGCGCACGCGAAGAGCGCCGAATACCGGATGAAGCAGACCGGCTGACTCATTCCATCATGACGACACCACAAGACATCATTCGCCGCGATGTGCTCTCGATGACGGGCTATCCGGTGCCGGACGCGACGGGCTTCGTCAAGCTCGACGCGATGGAGAACCCGTTTCCGCTGCCCGAGGCGCTCGCCGCGCAGCTCGGCGAGCATCTGGCGGGCGTCGCGCTGAACCGCTATCCGGCGCCTCGGCCGGCCGCGCTGATCGACAAGATCAAGCGCGTGATGCAGGTGCCTGCCGGCTGCGACGTGCTGCTCGGCAATGGCTCCGATGAAATCATCAGCATGATTTCGGTTGCCTGTGCGAAGCCGGGCGCAAAGGTGCTGGCGCCGGCGCCGGGCTTCGTCATGTATCAGGTGTCGGCGAAGCTCGCGCAGATGGAGTTCGTCGGCGTGCCGCTCAAGTCGGACTTGACGCTCGACGCGGACGCCATGCTGGCCGCGATCTCGGAGCACGAGCCGGCCATCGTCTATCTCGCGTATCCGAACAACCCGACCGGCACGCTGTTCGACGAAGCAGACATGGAGCGCATCATCGCGGCGGCGAAGAAGAGCCTCGTGGTGATCGACGAGGCGTATCAGCCGTTCGCGCAGCAAAGCTGGATGCCGCGTGCCGGCGCCTTCGATAACGTGGTGGTCATGCGCACGGTGTCGAAGCTCGGGCTCGCGGGCATCCGCCTGGGCTACCTGGCCGGCACGCCGGCGTGGCTAGCCGAATTCGACAAAGTGCGCCCCCCGTACAACGTGAACGTGCTGACGCAAGCCACGGCCGATTTCCTGCTCGACCACGTCGACGTGCTCGACGCGCAGGCCGCCGAATTGCGCGCCGAACGCACCAAGCTGGCGCACGCGGTGGGCGCGCTGCCGGGCACGACGGTATTCCCGAGCGCCGGCAACTTCTTGCTCGTGCGCGTGCCCGATGCGGCCGCCACGTTCGATACGCTGCTAACCGCGCGGGTTCTGATCAAAAACGTGAGTAAAATGCACCCATTGCTCGCCAATTGCGTGCGTTTGACAGTCGGCTCTCCCGAAGAAAACGCGCAACTGTTGGCAGCGCTGAAACTCGTGTTGAAATGAAGCAGAGATGAACCCAAGCCCGCCGCGCGAAGTTCGCCACTGAACGCGCGGCCGGCATCCATTCAACCGCATCCCTTTTTTCTTGCTTACTTTGAGGTCCCCCATGCGCGTTGCGGAAGTCGTTCGCAATACCAGCGAAACGCAGATCCGTGTGAAGATCAACCTGGACGGCACCGGCCAGCAAAAGCTCGCCACCGGTGTGCCGTTCCTCGACCACATGCTCGATCAGATCGCGCGGCATGGGTTGATCGACCTGGATATCGAGGCGCATGGCGACCTGCATATCGACGACCACCACACGGTCGAAGATACCGGCATCACGCTCGGCCAGGCCGTTGCGAAGGCGATCGGCGACAGGAAGGGCATCCGCCGCTACGGCCATGCATACGTGCCGCTCGACGAGGCGCTGTCGCGCGTCGTCATCGACTTTTCGGGCCGTCCGGGCCTCGAATTCCACGTGCCGTTCACGCGCGCGCGCATCGGCAACTTCGATGTCGACCTGTCGATCGAGTTTTTCCGCGGCTTCGTGAACCACGCAGGCGTGACGCTGCATGTCGATAACCTGCGGGGCCTCAACGCGCACCATCAGATGGAAACGGTTTTCAAGGCGTTCGGCCGTGCGCTGCGCATGGCCGTCGAGTTGGACGAGCGCGCGGCGGGGCAGATTCCGTCGACCAAGGGCAGTCTCTAAAGCTAACGCGAGAGAGAACCGGACCGGCGACGCTTGGATGCGTGCGCCGGCTTGCGATGGATCTTCTTAAATCCTTTATTTCATTGCTGGCGCTGATCAACCCGGTCGGCGCCGTGCCGTTTTTTCTGAGCTTGACGTCGCAGCAGAGTGACGCCGAGCGGCGCCACACCATCCGGATTACCTCGATCTCGGTGTTCTGCGTGGTCGCGGTGACGACGCTGCTCGGGCAGCAGATCATCAGCTTCTTCGGCATCTCGGTCGGCTCGCTCGAAGTGGGCGGCGGGATCATCATGCTGCTGATGGCGATCAACATGCTGAACGCGCAGATCGGCAACGCGCGTTCCACGCCTGAAGAGCGCGACGAGGCTGAGTCGAAGAACAGCATTGCGGTCGTGCCGCTCGCGATTCCGCTGTTGACCGGGCCGGGTTCGATCAGCACGGTGATCGTCTATTCGGCGAACTCGCACCATTGGTACGATCGGGTGGGACTGATTGCGATCGGCGCGATTCTTGCGGCGATCTGTTTCTTCTCGTTGCGGCTCGCCGAGCCGATCGCCCGCTGGGTCGGGCAGACCGGCATCAATATTGGCACGCGGTTGATGGGTTTGATGTTGTCGGCGCTGGCGGTGGAGTTCATCGTCGACGGATTGAAGGCACTACTGCCTAACTTGAGATGAAAACTTCGATTGCGATTGTGGATTACGGGATGGGCAACCTGCGCTCGGTAGCGCAGGCGCTCAAGAAGGCTGCGCCCGAGGCGGACGTGGCGATCGTCGACCGGCCGGAGGCGATCCGGGCCGCCGACCGCGTCGTGCTGCCCGGACAGGGCGCGATGCCCGACTGCATGCGCTGCCTGGGCGAATCGGGGCTGCAGGAGGCGGTGATCGAGGCGTCGAAGACGAAGCCGCTGATGGGCGTGTGCGTCGGCGAGCAGATGCTGTTCGACTGGAGCGCCGAAGGCGACACGCGCGGCTTGGGCCTGCTGCCCGGCAAGGTGGTTCGCTTCGAGCTCGACGGCCAGCTTCAGGACGACGGCTCGCGCTTCAAGGTGCCCCAGATGGGCTGGAACCGCGTGCGCCAGGCCGCGCCGCATCCGCTGTGGGACGGGGTGCCCGACGGCAGCTTCTTCTATTTCGTGCACAGCTATTATGTGGTGCCGGACAACCCGGCCCATTCGGCGGGCGAGACAGACTACGGCGTCTCGTTTACGTCGGCGGTGGCGCGCGATAACCTGTTCGCAACCCAATTTCACCCGGAAAAGAGCGCCGAGACGGGGTTGCGCATCTATCGCAACTTCGTGCACTGGAACCCGTGAAGCCCTTATCGCCTTTCGTGCGTATGCTGCCTGACTGGATTTCGGCGGCGCCTTGCTACAAGTTGGGCGTCAGCCATCATCCTGTAACTTGTAGCGGGCAGAGCACCGAAAGACTTGTACTAAACTAGCGAGACGGCGCGGGCCCGAGGCCCGGCGCCGTGGATTTCCCAACTTTTTCCCAGACTAGACGCGATTGCTATGCTGCTGATTCCGGCCATCGACCTCAAAGACGGTCAGTGTGTGCGCCTCAAACAAGGCGATATGGACCAGGCGACGATTTTTTCCGAGGATCCGGCGGCAATGGCCCGGCATTGGGTCGACCGCGGCGCGCGGCGGCTGCACCTCGTCGACCTGAACGGCGCGTTCGCCGGCAAGCCGAAGAACGAGGACGCGATCCGCGCGATCATCGAGGAAGTCGGCAACGAGATTCCGGTCCAGTTGGGCGGCGGCATCCGCGATCTGGAGACGATCGAGCGCTACCTCGACGACGGCCTGTCCTACGTGATCATCGGCACGGCGGCGGTGAAGAACCCCGGGTTCCTGCAGGACGCCTGCACGGCGTTCGGCGGCCACATCATCGTCGGGCTCGATGCGAAGGACGGCAAAGTCGCCACCGACGGCTGGAGCAAGCTGACGGGCCATGAAGTGGTCGACCTCGCGCAGAAGTTCGAGGACTACGGCTGCGAATCGATCATCTATACGGATATCGGCCGCGACGGCATGCTCCAGGGCATCAACATCGAGGCGACCGTGCGCCTGGCGCGCGCGGTGAAGATTCCGGTGATCGCGAGCGGCGGGCTGTCGAATCTCAACGATATCGACGCGCTTTGCGAAGTCGAGGACGAAGGCATCGAAGGCGTGATCTGCGGCCGCGCGATCTACTCGGGCGACCTCGATTTCGCGGCGGCGCAGACCCGCGCAGACACGCTGCGCGAATCGGACGACGCTTGATTCAGCCGCTTCTCGGCCGAACCGGCCGGATATCTGCCCGCTGAGGCAGCCCGTTCACGCTGCCGCTTTGTCGGCTCCCGCCGCTCGCTCAAGCGCGAGCGGCCTTACCAGCGGCAACGCAACATCATGGCTCTAGCTAAACGCATCATCCCCTGCCTCGACGTGACCGCCGGGCGTGTCGTCAAAGGCGTCAACTTCGTCGAACTGCGCGATGCGGGCGATCCGGTCGAGATCGCGCGCCGCTACGACGAGCAAGGCGCCGATGAACTCACCTTTCTCGACATTACCGCGACCTCCGATCAGCGCGACCTGATCCTGCCGATCATCGAGGCGGTGGCGTCGCAGGTGTTCATTCCGCTGACGGTCGGCGGCGGCGTGCGCGCGGTCGAAGACGTGAGGCGCCTCCTGAACGCGGGCGCGGACAAGATCAGCATGAACTCGTCGGCCGTCGCCAACCCGCAGCTCGTGCGCGATGCAGCCGATAAATACGGCTCGCAGTGCATCGTCGTCGCGATCGACGCGAAGCGCACGTCGCCCGATGGCGAACCGGCTCGCTGGGAAGTGTTCACGCATGGGGGACGCAAGGCGACCGGTCTTGACGCCGTCGAGTGGGCGCGCAAGATGGCCGAGCTCGGCGCGGGCGAAATCCTGCTCACGAGCATGGACCGCGACGGTACCAAGAGCGGCTTCGACCTTGCGCTGACGCGTGCGGTGTCCGACGCGGTGCCGGTGCCGGTGATCGCATCGGGCGGCGTGGGCTCGCTGCAGCACCTCGCCGACGGCATCCGCGAGGGCCGTGCCGATGCCGTGCTGGCCGCGAGCATTTTCCACTACGGCGAGCACACGGTCGGCGAGGCCAAGCGCTTCATGGCCGAGCAGGGTATTTCGGTGAGGCTTTGAGATGACGATCGCAGACCAGCAATGGCTGGACAAGGTCCAGTGGGACGCCAACGGCCTCGTGCCGGTGATCGCGCAAGAGGCGTCGACGAACGACGTCTTGATGTTCGCGTGGATGAACCGCGAGGCGCTCGCGAAGACAATCGAGACGCACCGCGCGGTCTACTTCTCGCGCTCGCGCCAGCGCCTGTGGTTCAAGGGCGAGGAGTCCGGCCACGTCCAGCACGTCAAGGAAGTCCGGCTCGATTGCGACGAAGACGTCGTGCTGCTGAAGGTCGAGCAGGTGTCGGGCATCGCCTGCCACACCGGCCGCCACTCGTGCTTCTTCCAGAAATTCGAAGGCACCGCGGATGACGGCGACTGGGTCGCCGTGGAGCCGGTGCTGAAAGACCCCGAACACATCTACAAATGACGCCATCCACCGAAGACACGCTGCTGCGCCTGGCGGCCACGATCGACAGCCGCAAGGGCGGCGACCCCGACCAGTCGTACGTCGCGCGCCTCTTCCACAAGGGCGACGACGCCGTGCTGAAGAAGATCGGCGAAGAGGCGACCGAAGTCGTGCTCGCGGCGAAGGACTTGCGCCAGGGCGGCGCGCCGACGAGCCTCGTCGGCGAAGTGGCGGATCTGTGGTTTCACTGCCTCGTCATGCTGTCCCACTACGGTTTGAGTCCCGCCGACGTGATCGCCGAGCTGGAGCGTCGCGAAGGGCTGTCGGGCATCGAGGAAAAAGCGCTGAGAAAGCGCCGCGAGCGCGAGGAAAACGGCGGCTGATGCCGTCGTCCGGCCGGCGCCGTTTCGCACGCCGCGAGCACACGCTTCGTTGACCAAGAGAAGGGGAGACGCAATATGGAAGAGTCGCAAGGCGGCTACACGCCTCCGTCTTACCAGGGGGCGCTCGAGGCCGACCGCCTGCGCGGTCTGCGCACGCTGACCCATGTGCTCTATGCGCTCTACGCCGTGCATTGGCTGACGGGCGGCCTCACGGGGCTGATCGCGGTCATCATCAACTACGTCAAGCGCTCGGACGCCGCCGGCACACCCTATGAGGCGCATTTCGACTGGCAGATCCGTACGTTCTGGTACGGGCTCGCCGGCTACCTGATCGGCCTTGCGCTGATCATTGTGCTGATCGGTGTGCCGGTGCTGTGGGCCGTCGGAATTTGGATGCTGTACCGTATCATCAAAGGTTGGCTGTACTTGTACGACAACAAGCCGCTGCTGACGCCGCGCGCGTGGTTCTGAGCCTCGTCGAGCGCGCCAGCCCGGCTAGCCTATTTGGAAGACCATGAGTCACGAAAACTGTCTCTTCTGCAAGATCGCCGCAGGCCAGATTCCGAGCACCAAAGTCCATGAGGACGACGAATTCGTCGCGTTCAAGGACATCCGCCCCGCAGCGGAAACGCACATCCTCGTGATCCCCAGAAAACACATCGAAACGCTGTCGAATTGCAGCGAAAACGACGCCCCGCTGCTTGGTAGAATGATGATCTTGGTGTCACAACTGGCCGCCAAACTAGGCGTCGCCTACACGGGCGGCGAGACGGGTTTCCGCACGGTGATCAATACCGGGCCGGGAGGCGGACAGGAGGTCTACCACCTGCACGCGCATATTCTCGCGGGCCCGCGCCCGTGGCACCGGATGGGGTGATTTCCCCTTATCGAATGAATCCAAGAGGCGGGCCGCACCGTAAACCCGCCGAACACGGAAAACACGAAGCGCGCGCGTTTCGATTGAGGCCGCAAGGCCGGAGTTCTTCGCCGCTTTGATCCACAGCCGGCGAAGTCAAGGAGAGTACTTATCATGGGTTCGTTGAGCATTTGGCATTGGCTGATCGTTTTGCTGATCGTCGCGTTGGTTTTCGGCACGAAGAAGCTGCGCAACATCGGCAGCGATCTGGGCGGTGCCGTGAAGGGTTTCAAGGAAGGGATGAAGGAAGCGGAAACGCCGCCGTCGACCGACACGCAGCAGCGCGAACTGCCGCGCGACGGTACCGTCGACGTCGAGGCGAAGGACAAGACCCGCTCCAGCGACTACCGCTGACCCGCGGCGCCGCACTAACGGAGCCGCCTCGATATGCTCGACCTCGGTCTCACCAAGATGGCGCTGATCGGCGTGGTCGCGCTCGTCGTTCTCGGGCCGGAGCGCCTGCCGCGCGTCGCGCGCACCGCGGGCGCGCTGTTCGGCCGCGCTCAGCGCTATATCAACGACGTGAAGGCCGAAGTCACGCGTGAAATCGAACTCGACGAGCTGCGGCGCATGAGGACCGAGTTCGAAACGGCCGCGAGCAACGTCGAAAACACGATTCACGAGAACGTCAAGCGCCACGAAACCGAGCTGAACGAGGCTTGGAGCGCGGGGACGTCGGTGTCGCCGAGCATTGCGGGCGGCGCGACGTTTTCCGAAAGCAGCATCGTGGATGGCGGTGCGGGGGCTGGCGCTTCCTCTTGGCGGGGCAGCGTCGCGCACGTGGGCAAGCGCAAGAGCTGGCGCATGAAGCAGGCCGCCACGCCGACGTGGTACAAGCGCGCCACCTTGCGCCGCACGCACGTGCAGTCGGGCGCGGCACGCGTCGCGCGGCATACGCCGCTGAGCCTGCGCCGCACGAAGCGCTTCTTCTGATGACCGAATCGTCAATCACTTACCGAGGGCCGTTGTGAGCGACCCCCAGCATAGCCAGAGCAGCCCGGAAGAAGGCACCGAAGAGACCTTCATTTCCCACCTCGTCGAACTGCGCGACCGCATCATCCGGGCGGGCGTCTCCGTCATCGTCGTCTTTATCGGGCTCGTGTATTGGGCGCCCGACATTTTCCGGCTGCTCGCGCGGCCGCTGATGGAGAACCTGCCGAAAGGCGGCAAGATGATCGTCACCGACGTCACCGGCTCGTTCTTCGTGCCGATGAAGGTGACGATGCTCGTCGCGCTCGTGATCGCGCTGCCGTACGTGCTCTATCAGATCTGGGCGTTCGTCGCGCCTGGCCTGTATCAGCACGAGAAGAAGCTGGTCATGCCGCTCGTCGGCAGCAGCTACGTGCTCTTCCTGTGCGGGATGGCGTTTGCGTACTTCGTCGTGTTTCCGACGATCTTCCGCGTGATGGCGCACTACAACGCGCCGCTCGGCGCGGAGATGTCCACCGATATCGACAACTACCTGAGCTTCGTGCTGACGATGTTCCTTGCGTTCGGCGTGACCTTCGAGGTGCCGATCGTCGTGGTGCTGCTCGTGCGCATGGGGCTCGTGACGATCAAGAAGCTCAAGCAGATTCGTCCGTATGTGATCGTCGGTGCGTTCATTGTCGCGGCCGTCGTGACGCCGCCGGACGTGTTCTCGCAGCTCATTCTCGCGCTGCCGTTGATCGTGCTTTACGAAGCCGGGATCATCGCAGCGAGGCTGATCGTCGGGAAGCAGGTGGAGACTGCGGCCGACGAGGAGCAGGCGGCGAGTTGAACCGCGAACCATGGGAAAGCAAAAGGGCAGCCGCGGCTGCCCTTTTGCTTTCCTGTCGCCCGCGTGCCGGCTGGGCGGCACGCAATCCATCCAGATCGCGTTACTCGTCGCTCTGATCGTCCTCGGTGGTCGCCTGCTTCGGCGGCGGGGGCCGCTTGCCGATCATCACCGTGAGGTCGATCGCCTTGTTCTTGCGGATCAGGCGAATCTTGGCATCGGTGCCCGGCTTGATCTGCGCGATGACGTTCAGGAGGCGCGTCGTATCGGTGATTTCCTCGCCGTTCACGCTTTGCAGCACGTCGCCCGGCTTGATGCCCGCCTTGTCGGCCGGACCGCCCTGCAAGACGCCGGTGATGATCGTGCCGCTCTTCTGCTCGAGCCCGAACGATTCGGCGATCTCGGGCGTCACGTCCTGCGGCTCGACGCCGATCCAGCCGCGCGTGACCGAACCCGTCGTGATGATGCTTTCGAGCACGCTGCGCGCAGTCGAGACCGGGATGGCGAAGCCGATCCCGAGCGAGCCGCCCGAGCGCGAGTAGATCGCCGTGTTGATGCCGAGCAGGTTGCCGTTCGCGTCGACGAGCGCACCGCCCGAGTTGCCGGGGTTGATCGGCGCATCGGTCTGGATGAAGTTCTCGAACGTGTTGATGCCGAGGTGGTTGCGCCCGAGCGCGCTGATGATGCCCATCGTCACCGTCTGGCCGACGCCGAACGGGTTGCCGATCGCGAGCACGACGTCGCCGACGCGCGCCTGATCCATGCGGCCGAGCGTGATGGTGGGCAGGTTCGTCAGGTTGACTTTCAGGACCGCAAGGTCGGTCTCGGGGTCGACGCCGATGACCTTGGCGTCGGTCGTGCGCCCATCGGCCAGCGAGATCTCGATCTTTTGTGCCCCATCCACGACATGCTGGTTCGTTAGGATGTAACCTTCAGAACTCACGATGACGCCCGAGCCCAAGTTGGTGGCGGGCTCTTCCTGCTGCTTGCCCTTGTTCCGGTCGCCGAAGAAGTAGCGAAAGAGCGGATCTTTCGCGCGGGGATCGGGCGGCAGCGCGCCGTCCTTGCTGGAAAACACATTCACCACCGCCGGCATCGCCTTTTGGGCGGCGTCGGCATAGGAAGCCGTCGCGGGACCGGTGCCGATGCTTGGCGCCACTTCCCGCAGAGCGACGATCGGTTCGGCGAGCTGCTTGCCGAATTGCCCTTGTTTCGTCAGCCATTGGGGCTTGAGCGTCGCCACAATGAACATGAGCGCAAGAAGCACGGTCACCGCTTGGGCAAAGAACAGCCAAAAGCGTCTAAGCATCTGATGAATAGAGGTTTATATGGATAGGATCGAACTTGAATTGTACTTGAACAGCGTGTTAGAAACCGGCCGGTTCAAGGACTATTGCCCGAATGGGCTGCAAGTCGAGGGCCGCCGCCGCATCAATAAAATCGCGACCGGAGTCACGGCTTCACTCGCTTTTCTGGAGGCCGCATTGGAGTGGGGCGCGGACGCCGTATTGGTCCATCACGGTTATTTCTGGCGCAATGAAGCGCCGCAAATCACCGGCCGCAAATACAAGCGGCTCAAGCTTCTTCTGGCAAACGATTTGAATCTGTTTGCCTTTCACCTGCCGCTCGACGATCACCCCGAATACGGCAATAACGCGCAGCTTGGCGAGCGCATGGGCTGGATTCCCGACGGGCGTTTCGGCGATCAGGACCTCGGCTGGATGACCACGCTGCCGATGCCGATCACGCTCGCGCACTTCGCCGCGCAAGTCGAGCAGACGCTCGGCCGCGAGCCGCTCGTGCTCGGCGATCCGGATTGGGAGCTGCGCCGCGTCGCGTGGTGCACGGGCGGCGCGCAAAGCTACTTCGAGGCCGCGATCGACGCGGGCGCCGACGTCTTCCTGACCGGCGAAATCTCCGAGCCGACGACGCACATGTCGGCCGAAAGCGGCGTCGCCTACCTCGCGGCCGGCCATCACGCGACCGAGCGCTTCGGCGTGCAGGCGCTCGGCGCGCACCTTTCGGAAACTTTCGATGTCGAGCACTTGTTTATCGATATCCATAACCCGGTTTGACCACGCGAAAATCTTCGCCGGCAATGGCATGGCCGGCGAAGGAAACGCTTAAAAAGAGGGGGCAATAAAACGTCGCATTCGTGGGGGGAAACCCTTATGCGTCAAGGACTTCGCACGGTTTTTGGCAATCGGGCCTTGTAAATGCCGACTCCATTCGCGCAAACTAGCGGGGCTTGAAAAAAGACGTGACGGAAAAATCCAACTCAGAAGTGGGGCGTGTGATGCGAGACAAAGAAGAGCAGCGCGTCGACGGCGGCCGCCGTACCTGGCTGATAGCGACGTCCGTAGCAGGTGGCTTTGGAGGCGTGGCCACTGTCATACCCTTTGTTGGTTCCCTGGCGCCGTCCGACAAGGCCAAAGCGGCCGGCGCCCCGGTCGAAGTCGATATCAGCAATCTGAAGCCCGGCGAAATGATGACCGTGGCGTGGCGCGGCAAGCCGGTGTGGCTCATCAACCGCACCGACGAAATGCTCGTCGACGTCACCAAGGCGGACAGCGAAGTCGCCGATCCGCACACCAAGAAGCCCTTCACCATGCCGTTGCCCGAGTATTGCAACAACGAGTACCGCTCCCGGGCCGAACACAAGAACATCCTCGTCGCCGTCGGCGTGTGCTCGCACCTTGGCTGCACGCCGGTGCAGCGCTTCCAGGAGGGGCCCCAGCCGAACCTCCCCGACAACTGGCCGGGCGGCTTCCTGTGCCCGTGCCACGGTTCCACCTATGACCTCGCCGGCCGTGTCTTCAAGAACAAGCCCGCGCCGCAGAACCTCGACATCCCGCGCTACATGTTCACGTCGGCAACGACCGTCGTGATCGGCAAGGACGAGCAAGGAGAAGCGTAAATGGCGACGACCGAAAAAGAAGTGGAGACGACGACAGGCTTTACCGGCTGGATCGACAAGCGATTTCCAATGACCGAGACGTGGAAGAAGCACGTCTCCGAGTACTACGCGCCGAAGAATTTCAATTTCTGGTACTTCTTCGGCTCGCTCGCGCTGCTCGTGCTGGTGAACCAGATCGTCACCGGCATCTTCCTCACGATGAACTACAAGCCGGATTCGCAACTCGCGTTCGCGTCCGTCGAGTACATCATGCGCGAGGTGCCGTGGGGGTGGCTGATCCGCTACATGCACTCGACGGGCGCGTCGATGTTCTTCGTGGTCGTCTATCTGCACATGTTCCGCGGGCTCCTGTACGGCTCGTACCGCAAGCCGCGCGAGCTCGTGTGGCTGTTCGGCTGCGCGATCTTCCTGAGCCTAATGGCCGAGGCATTCTTCGGCTACCTGCTGCCGTGGGGGCAAATGTCCTACTGGGGCGCGCAGGTGATCGTGAACCTGTTCTCGGCGATTCCGTTCATCGGGCCGGATCTGTCGCTGTGGATTCGCGGCGACTACGTCGTGTCCGACGTCACGCTGAACCGCTTCTTCGCGTTCCACGTGATCGCGATTCCGCTCGTGTTGATCCTGCTCGTGTTCGCGCACATCGTCGCGCTGCACGAAGTGGGCTCTAACAACCCCGACGGCATCGAGATCAAGGCGAAGAAGGGCGCGGACGGCAAGCCGATCGACGGCATCCCGTTCCACCCGTACTACTCGGTGCACGACTTCCTGGGCACGTGCGTGTTCCTGATCGTGTTCGCGGCGATCATTTTCTTCGCGCCGGAGATGGGCGGCTACTTCCTCGAAGCGAACAACTTCATCCCGGCGAACTCGCTGCAGACACCGCCCGAGATCGCGCCGGTCTGGTACTTCACCGCGTTCTACGCGATGCTGCGCGCCACCACCGACCCGTTCAAGATCGTCCTCATGATCGTGATCGCGCTGCTCGGCCTGCTCGCGCTTGTCAGGGCGCGCGGCAAGTGGCGGGCTGGCTTGCCGGTACTCGCGGTGCTCGTGCTGATCGCGATGTATCTGACAGAATCGAAGTTCTGGGGCGTCGTCGTGATGGGCTCGGCGGTGATCTCGCTGTGCTTCCTGCCCTGGCTCGACCGCAGCCCCGTGAAGTCGATCCGCTACCGGCCGTTCTTCCACAAGGTCTTCTATGCGATCTTCGTCCTCGCGTTCTTCACGCTCGCGTTTCTTGGGACCAAGCCGCCGTCGCCGGCCGCGACCCTGATCGCGCAGATCTGTGCGCTGATCTACTTCGCGTTCTTCCTCGGCATGCCGTTCTGGACGCGGCTCGGCAAGTTCAAAGAGCCGCCCGAGCGCGTTCGGTTCAAGCCCCATTAATCGCGAGCGGAGACAACGATATGAAGAAATTGCTTTCGAAGCTTGCGGTTATTGGCGCTGCGGCACTTTCTCTGGGGCTCGCCACGGCCCCGGGCCACGCGGACGAAAATTTTCCGCTCGACCGTGCGCCCGATAACACGGAAAATCTCGCTTCCCTGCAGCATGGCGCCCAATTGTTTGTAAACTATTGCCTGAGTTGCCATAGTGCGAGCCTGGTGCGCTACAGCTCACTGGAGCAAATTGGCATTTCGCAGAAGGCAATCGAGGCGAACCTGTTGTTTTCGACCGATAAAGTCGGCAACACGATGACCGTGGCGATGCGCCCGGGCGACGCAAAGACGTGGTTCGGGGTGGCGCCACCGGATTTGTCGGTGGAGGCGCGGGCGCGCAATCGCGACTGGCTGTACACGTATCTGCGCAGCTTCTATCGCGACGACACGCGTCCGACCGGGTGGAACAACATGGTGTTCGAGAACGTCAGCATGCCGCACGTGCTGTGGCAGCTGCAGGGGGAACGCACCGCGCAATTCGAGGACGTGACCGACCGGGAAACGGGTGAAAAATCCCATCGGTTCGTCGCGTTTCAACAGGTGAAACCTGGGACGATGTCGTCAGTAGATTATGATGCTGCCGTCGGCGACCTGGTTGCCTACCTGTCGTGGATGTCCGAACCTACCCAGCAGACCCGCAGGCAGCTTGGCGTGTGGGTGCTGCTGTTCCTGGGCGTTTTGACCTTTTTCGCCTGGCGGCTGAACGCCGCATATTGGAAAGACATCAAATAAACATGCCGTGATCGGTGTGGGGCCGGCGCAAGGAAAAACCTGCGGTACGGTTTTTCGGCGCGCCGGCCCTTAGCTTCTTGAGGAAACTTTAAACATGATGGTTCTGTATTCCGGCACAACTTGCCCGTTCTCCCAGCGTTGCCGGCTGGTGCTGTTCGAAAAGGGCATGGACTTCGAGATCCGCGACGTCGACCTCTTCAACAAGCCCGAAGACATCGCGGTGATGAACCCGTATGGGCAGGTGCCGATTCTGGTCGAGCGCGACTTGATCCTGTACGAATCGAACATCATCAACGAGTACATCGACGAGCGCTTCCCGCACCCGCAGCTGATGCCGGCCGACCCGGTGCAGCGCGCCCGCGCGCGTCTCTTCCTGCTCAATTTCGAGAAGGAGCTGTTCGTTCACGTCGGCACGCTCGAAAACGAAAAGGGCAAGGCGGCCGAGAAGAATCACGAAAAGGCGCGTCTCGCGATTCGCGACCGCCTGACGCAACTGGCTCCGATCTTCCTGAAGAACAAGTACATGCTGGGCGAAGAGTTCTCGATGCTCGACGTCGCGATCGCGCCGCTCTTGTGGCGTCTGGATCACTACGGCATCGAGCTGTCGAAGAACGCGGCGCCGCTGATGAAGTACGCCGAGCGCATTTTCAGCCGCCCGGCCTATATCGAAGCGCTGACGCCGTCGGAAAAGGTGATGCGCCGTTGAGATGGATTCGGAGCGGCCGCGCCGGCTAGGAACGGCGGCGCGCCGCTTCCGTGTGAGGACAGTTGATGCAAGAGATTTCCACGAAGCCTTATTTGCTGCGCGCGTTGTACGAGTGGTGCACGGATAACGGCTACACGCCGCATATCGCGGTGCGGGTCGACCAGAACACACGCGTTCCGCGCCAGTTCGTGCACAACGACGAGATCGTGCTGAACATCAGCTTCGAGGCGACGAGCCAGTTGCAGATGGGTAACGAGTGGATCGAATTCAGCGCGCGCTTTTCCGGCAAGTCGCACAAGATCGAGGTGCAGGTGGCGAACGTGCTCGCGATCTATGCGCGCGAGAACGGGCAGGGGATGGCGTTTCCGGTCGAGTCGGCGGCGGCAGGCGCAGAAGCGCCCGGCGCGGCGGCCGGCAAGCCTGCGGTCAGCGCCGCACCGGCTGCTGCTTCGGTGTCTTCCGAGTCTCCCGCGGCGGCGGCCGAAGCCGAGACCGAAGGCGACGACGACGAACCGCCTACCGACGACGACGGACAAAAAGGCGGCGGCAGAGGTCACCTCAAGATCGTGAAATGAAGTAGAATCGCGGTCTTACGCCGGCTTAGCTCATCTGGTAGAGCAGTTGATTTGTAATCATCAGGTGGCGGGTTCGAGTCCTGCAGCCGGCACCAGGCATGTCAAACGGGCTACGCAATCATTGCGTAGCCCGTTTGTTTTTGTGGCTTGGAAGGCCTGGCTTACTGGTAGATCAGCGAATACGAAACGTTCGAGTTCACCGTGCCAGGTGACGCCGCGCCTGTGGCGTAGTACTGCGCAAAGTAGTTCAGCGTGGTCGGGCCGTCGTTTTTATTGATACTCACCGACTGCGATTTCTGGGTCCCATCAGGGCCGCCGACCACCATCATGGTCTGCGAATCGTTCAAAAGTGCGATTTGAACGTTCTCTGCAGTGGAAGCGGTGGTGATGTTGAGCCGACCGTTTGCCTGGTCGACCAAAGAGCCGTTCTCAAAGAAGGTCTGCACTGTGCTGGCGGTGCCCGTACAGCCGGTCAGGATGATCGAAAACGGCGTAGTCCCCGCAACAGCGCCGGCGGAGGGCAGTGCGGCGGGCGAAAGGGACGGCAGCTTCACCGTCCAGCAGTCAGGACTGTCAATGCCTGGATGAGGCGATTGAATTTGAGCTTCATATTTTTCGTGCCTTTTGCGGTGTGTGTGGCATAACGGGATTTATAAATGGGGAATGAGGCGTGACAGTGAGGCGCAATAGCATCTAATGCGGACTGCAAATAATATTGAAGCAGTTATTATTCCGTCGCGATATTGGAATATGCCGAAATGCGCCGCCTGAATTCGTACTAGTCCCAGGGCGCCGCGCCCGCAAGCCCGGTTTCGTAAGCGAACCGGAATAGCTCGGCATCACGCTCGATGCCGAGCTTGTGCATGGCACTCATTTTCTGCGAGCTGATGGTCTGTTTCGTGCGCTTCATCAGCGCGGCGATTTCGTTGATGGACATGCCCGATGTGTACAGCCGCACGACTTCTGCCTCGCGTCTCGTCAATTCGGCCGCCGAGACCGGATTGGGGAGGCTCCGGCTGTTGTGCGGGGCCTTCGGCTGCTCCATGCCGGTCGCGCCGGCATGAATGGCCGAGAACAGATGGCCGATCTCGGCGACTTTATCGAGTACCGACTGGATACCCGGTCGCGCGATCCCGGCCGCCGTCGCCGGATTGCCGAGTGACGTGAAGACGATGATCCGGACGTCCTGATAGCGCTGCCGCAGGAACGACAGCAGCGCCATGCCGTCGCCGAATTCGTCGCCTGGCATCGCGTAGTCGATAATCAGGATGCCGCACGACACGCTCGACAGTAGATTGACGATCTCGGTCGAGTTGCACGCTGTGCCGGCGACATCCAGGGTCGGGATGCCGGCGAGTTCATGTTTGATGCCGACGATCAGTGTTGGATGGTTGTCGGCAACCGTTATTATGATTTTCATGTCCGTTTTCGTGGATCTGCAGGCGACCGGTTGTCGCCGTGAGTGAGAGGCCGTGACACATGAGTGGAATCTACCTGAATCGTCGGGCTCCGGACTTCTGACAGGCACGGTTTTGACATCGATCGGGATGAGACTAGTCCTGGTTTGCGGTTTCTGTTGCGCAGGCGCTTGCGGCCGCGCAATATTTGAACTACCCGCTGGATAAGGCACGCCGTGTTTGCGCGGCGATGCCGTAGGGCATTAACCTTGATCGTGTACGAATAGGACTACGTAAGACATGATTCGGCGCAGCCGGCGCGAACTCCCGGTTCAACAGATTCGGCGCGACCGGGAGCTTGTGCCTGGAAACGGCCGTGGCGCGGCCCGGACGCCGTGCTCGCACGTCAGGCGCTCCACGCGTGCCTTGCCGGCCGGAAAGCGGCGCGTGCAATGCGAGGCAATGGGGGGCTCATGTGGGTCTGAAGCCAGGAATTCGATTCATGCTGGCTGCCTGGCCGCATGAATTCGAAGTGACTTGCAGATTGTTTCGACGCCCCCCGATGCCCCCTATTGATAGTCGAGCAGCACCTGCATTTGGCCGTTCACTGTGCCTGGTTTGACGCTCGTTCCCGTCTGGACATACGACGCCTGGTACGGAACGGAATACGAACCACCGGTGGCCTGGCTATAGGCTGTGAGTGGGATCGATGTGTTGAATGTCACGGGATTGCCGCTTGCGTTGGCAACCCGTATGCGAGCGCCTGTCGCGGTCGAGCCGGTGCTGAGCGGCAATGCGCCCGGGACCGTCGTTTCGCTGCCGACCGGTACAAGGCTGTAGCCCACCCGGTTGAACCCCGCGGGGCAATTAGTGAAGTTCAGGTTGAAACTCTGTGTGCCCTGGCTGTTGCCGACGCCCGTGAATTTTGTCGAACTCGTTGGCAGTAGCGTGATGGTCTGGTTCGGAACCGAGCAGGTTCCATCGACGACCGTGACCTTTGCTGAAAGACTGATCCTGAGATAATCATTAGCATAAATGAAGTACTCGGGAGAACTGGCCGTCCCGGCCAAAGAACCGCTGGAGATCGTCGATCCCGTGGCGACCAACTGAACCTCAACGGGGGCAGTAATCGTCATATTTATCATGCCACCCCTCTGCGCTACCCCATTGAAGAGTATTCGAGTATTGAGACCGGGGATATTGGTACTGATATCCGGCCCCGTCACCGATGAGCTACCGCCGTTAGGGTACAAACTCAGGGTCCCACCACCTAACGAACATTGCGCTGCGCCGCACACTTGTTGCGTCGTGAGATAGTCGCGCGCGACGATCGTGCCAGCTGCGGGCCGTGAAGGTACGACAATCGACGACCCGAACATGGTGAACGAAGCGGCAGATGCCGGCGACGAAAACGCAGCCAGGAGTCCCACGGCAGCGAGGCCGTTTCTGGCCCATCGGAGAAGGGCCATCCGCGTGAGCGAAGTGGCGACCAATACCGCAATAGAAAGCAAGTTGTTCATGTTGGATGACCCCTTGCCGCTCAATTCTGAAGCGGCTTGCCCACGGTATTCTCCGCAGCTTGATTAGTTGGCAATGAAATCCGGCAGCTCGTTTCGATCTGCTGGTATCCCTGCGTGGACTTGCTGTCTTTCGCCGCGCCCAGTTTGTACGGCATGGTGCATGACGTATCGGCCTTGTCGTTCCAGCGCACGGTCAGGGTGCCCTCGTTCTCGAGTCCGCGAGCGAGGATCCGGTCGCCCTGGCCCACGACGCCGACCTCCTTGCCGGATTCGTCGAGCACTTCGGCGCCGAACGGCAGGGCCTCGCCGTTAGCCTGGCGGACCGTGATCAACGCCGTGCGGCCGAGGTCGGTCTGGAACTTGAGCAACGGCACGGCTCCCGCATGGGGCGCAACCTGCTGCGAGGTGGTCTTCAACTCCACGTCGAGCGGAAGCCCGGTCGGATCGAGTTCGACGGCATTCATCGAATACGGCGTGAGCGAAGGGACGACCGCGTAGCCGCGACTGTCCACCCGTACCCCAGGCGAATTGAGAACACGTGCGCCTTCGGCGCCCGGCACTTCGACGACGCCGAACGTGTCCGACAGCGGTTGCGCCAGCGTGATGCCGCCCGGATGCGCGACCACCCCGCCTTGCACGCCGATCGATGCCTGCTGGTAGCCCCGGCCTGCACCGGCGCTCGCGCTCAATACCGCGTACGGCGCGCGATACACGATCGAGCCGCTTCCATCGGTCGTCGCTCTGCTGCTGCTTTGATTCGCATAGTTGGCCGTCGCGCTGTAATACAGCGTGTTGTCGGCCCCGGCGCTGCCCGACAGCGTCGTCTGCGCCTGGGTGCGTCCGCTGGTGTCGCGGGTCAGGCTGGAAGAAGACATGACCGAGTTCGACTTGCCCAGCGGAATGCTGACGTTCGCGTAATACGTCGTGTTCGTGCTACCGAAGCTCGATCTTTCGCGCATCACCGAAAGCTGGTAGTTGATATCGCGAAAGGCGTTCGAGTACGCCACGCTATAACTCAGGTCCGAGCCGGAGCGGTTCCAGTAGGTGCTGCCCGACAGTGCCATGCCGAAAGTCCCGGCTCTCTCGCCGAGCACCTGGTTGACCGAGACCGAGGCGCGGTTGCGTTGCCGCATGACGTTGCTCACTGCACCGCCGTTCGCCATGGCTTCGCGCGTCTGCATCGCGTCGGTGAGCGAAAAGAAGCCGCCGGTCGAGTAGCGGTACGCGGCAATGGCGATATCGGTGGACGTTTGCGGAATCGACTTCGAGTAGCTGACCCGCATACTGGTGCCGTTGTAGCGCTGCGCGCCGTAGATCTGCGCGCCGGGAATGGAGGTCATCGCTTGCGTGACATCCAGCCCGACCGAGCCGATCGGCGTGTTGAGCGCGGTACCGAGCATGGCCGAGATGTAACCCTCAGCCGCCGTCATGCCGCCGTAGCCGGTGATCAGGTTGGTGATGCCCTGCTGCCACGTGCCTTGCGCGAACACCGGGTTGGCGTTGCTTTGGGCCATGCGGACCGTGCCGATCACGAAGTTGTACCGGTGCAAGCCGGGACGCAATGCGAGGGGGACGGCGGCATACGGCACCGAGAAACTGTGGACCGAGCCGTCGGCTTCCTTGACCGAAACATGCAGGTCGCCGCCAAAGCCGGTGGGATACAGATCGTCGATCTCGAAAGCCCCGGGCGCAACCGTCGTCTCATAGATCTTGCGGCCACCCTGGGTAATCGTGACCTGCGCATTGCTGTTGGCGATGCCGCGCACGACCGGTGCATAGCCGCGCATCGAGTCCGGCAGCATGCGGTCGTCCGTCCCGAGCTGGACGCCCCGGAACGCGGTGGAATCGAACAGGTCGCCGCTGGTATAGGCTTCGCCGATCGTGAGCTGAGACGCGAGCGAAGGCAGATCGCGCTGCACGTAGGTGGCGATGTTCTGATACTGGCTGCCGCCGGTGTTCGCCCAGCTGAACGAGCCCTGGTGCCGGAAATGCCAGCCGCCCAAGTTGAGGCCCGCCGTCAGCGAGGCATAGCCTTGCGACGTCGAGACGCCGCCCGGATTGCGGGTGGCGTACACGTTCGCGTTGTAGTTCAGCATGCCGGTGGTGACACCGGCATTCCACTGATCCGGGCTGACGTAACCGCGCGGCGTCCTGCGCAGCACGTTTTGCGGGATGCTGACCGAGAGACGCTGATCGCCGAAGTCGAATGCGACGGTCGCATCCGTGATCGCCTGGGGCAGCGCCACGCACGCGTCGCTCGCCTTGAGCTGGTTCTGCATGTCGACCGGCAGCTTTTGCAGATCGACACCGAGACTCTGCAGGAGTGCTGCATTGAAGCAGGGCTGCGCGTTTTTCTGGCCGGCAACGGCGCGGAACAACACCGGTGTGCGCGCGACGTTATTGCCGTTGAGGTAGATGTCGACGCTGTATTCGCCCGGCAGGACGACGTTGCCCTTCGCGAAACGGGAAAGATCGACGTTGCCGCCGCCATTGGGCGAGAGGAAAGTGTTGTCGAACTCGACGTCGTCGGATTGGGTGCTCGAGTGCTCCGCCGGTTCGTTCTGGCTTTCGGGGGCGGCACACGCCGGCGCTTGCCAGAACATAAGCGCGGACAGTATGGCCAGATAGAGCGGGTCGAATCGCGGCACCAGGCCGACGTCGAGGCTGCCGTGGCGAGAAGGCAACGTCATAGTGATCCTGTAATGTTTTTTGAGTGATACGCGGGTGTTCGTCCGCTGCCCTGTGCGGTCGGGCAGCGGACGAACACCCGCCTGCCGGGCGCGTTCAGCGCCAGCAGGAACGGATGGTTGAAGCGGGGACGTACTAGGAGGTCAACCGCCTGGGCACGTGGTGCGCCTCAGTGGGGGGTGTCGCTGCTAGTGACCTTGACCGGCGTTGCCGGATTGATGAGCCCCCAGTCGTCGATGCTGCTGTACGTCACGGTGGCGCCGTTCGCAGGGGCCGCGGAGAGACCGGGAACCGGAAAGTAAGCCGAGTCTTTCGCCGGAATAAACTTGGGGTCGATCTCGTACTTATGGCCGGCCACATCAAGCTCGATGCTGCCCAGGTTCACGACGTATGGGCCGGGATTCGACACGGCGAGTTCGTAGCCTTTGGCGCCGTCGCGGTGCACGATTTCCCACTTCAGTTGGGAGTGGGCCTCGCCTGCGTTTCCGGGCAGTCCGGCCGGCCGATACATCACCTTGATGCGGGTACGAAACGCTAGCTGAATCTTGTTCGCTTCATCGCTATCCTGCACCTTGGGGGGAATCTCGAGGACGTTCAGCCAGAACAGGGATTCCCTGTCCGCAGGCAGCGGTTCGCCGGTATAGACCATGCGCACTGTCTGACCCTTGCCCGGATCGAGGCGGAACATCGATGGCGTCAGGACGAAGGGCACCTTGATCGACCCGGGAGCGGCCTTTGCGTCGCCCGTATCAATCCAGGTCTGGACGAGTGCAGGCGTCTTGCCGTCGTTGTCGAGTTTGACGCTCACTTCGCGGTTGGCGCCCGAAAAAATGACGCGCGTACCGGCGATCACTACACTTGCCTGGGCCTGGCCGACCAGAACGATTGCGTTCAGAGCCAGCATGGCGAGCACTTTGGGTATCCAGCGACTCATTTGCTTTTCCTGTCTGGTGGATTGGCCAGGCGGCCCTCACAAGCCGAGCCGCCTGGTGTGTGTGCCGGACCGCAACGCTGGTCCGGCAGTCTGTTGGCTTACTGGTATTCGAGCGAATACGCGATGCTCGTGTTAACCGAACCCGCTTTCGCCACGCCAGTGGCAACGTACCGGGCGTGGTAGTCCAGTTGGGCGCCGCCGCCAGTGAGAGCCACCTTTTGCGACTCCTGATTTCCCGAGGTTGCGGCGATCTTGATCTGGCTCCTGTCCTTGTTCAAAAGTTCGATTTGAACGTTTTCTGCTGCACCGGTGCCCGTGTCGAGTTTAAGCCGGTTGGTTGTCTGGTCGACCTTGCCGCTGTTCTCAAAGTGGGTCGCGACGGAGGTGGCATCGCCCGTGCAGCCGCTCAGCTTGATCGAAAACGGCTTCAACCCGGCAGTGTCGCCGGATGCCGACAGTGAGCTGGCCGAGACGGTCGGCATTTCCACCGCAATGTTTTTCGTGCCGGTTCCGCCACCGCCTGCGGTGATCGTGCAAGTGGTGGCATTCAACGTACCGGTGAAGGTGATCGTGCCATCCGCTGCCATTGCTGCGGGAGCCGATGCGACAGCAGTTAGGGCTGCCAACGTTTGGGCGATGCGATTGAATTTGAGGTTCATATTTTCTGTACCTTTTACGTCGTGTGTTGCGTGGAAAAATTAACTCACGAGGAGTGCTAGATGATCGCAGCGTTATTTAGTGCGACCGTCGAAAAGATTGTCTCAGCTATGATTCCGCCGCGATATTGGAATATGCCGAAATGCGGCCACCTGGATTCGTACTTGTACTAGATCGCTGAGAGCAGTCGTCCCGCAAACCGAAGGGGACATTAATGCCCCCTTCGAGGCTTGCGGAATCGGAGAATGCTTCGAGGTAGCCGATTTTGACGAGCGCGTGAGCGGCTGGTTATTCCGCTCCGCTTGGGGAATTACAGGTGCGGAGAAAGGTGCGGGAGCGTTCTAATCACGTCGCGTCGCAATCCTGCAGTATGGCACCGACGGAATCGACGCCTTCCGGCTGAGCGTCCAGCGGCGAGATCCCAACCTGCCCGTTCAATATAAATGAAAGCAGCTCGATATCGTTTGAAGCGCCGACCTTGCGCATTGCGCTTCGCTTGTGCGAACTGATGGTCTGCTTGCTACGCTTCAAGTAGGCCGCAATATCGGTGATGGTGTTGCCGGATGCAAAGAGCCTCATCACCTCGATTTCTCTCGGAGACAGTTCAGCAACCACATCGATTGAGCTGGCATGCATACACGATGCAATCGACCGGATGGTCGGCGAATTGTACTTTGTGCCCGCAAAGGTGGCGTAAATCGCGGTGATAATGTGATTGATCGTATCAGCCTTGCTGACGACGGAGAGATGGTCCTGGGACGCGAGGGTCCGCATCATGGCGGGATTGGTGATCGTCGTCAGGACGACGATTCCGATCTCAGAAAAATTTCGACGTAGAAATCCGAAGAGTTCCAGGCCGTCACGGTATTTGCCACTGGGTATCGAGTATTCGCTGATAACGACATCGCATGCGACGTGTCGCAACAGATCAACGAGATCGGTGGAGTTTCGGCAGATTCCGACGACTTCTATTTCCCCCGTATTTCTTAGGACTTCTTGAAGTCCGACTTGAAGCGCGGGGTGGTCGTCGGCAATGGCAACGCGGATGGAAAAGCGGTTCATGCAATGGTATCCGTTGATTGATGTGGCTCGCGGCATGGGGTTGGGGCAAGGCTCCGCGGGCACTTCGGCAAGCTGGCAAACGTCGGCGCGACCAGCTACGGCGCCTTTTCCATCAATGTAGGCGCGGCATTGAACTGCGCCCAAGGGTGTTTTAACCCGAGGGCCAACCACGTAAGAGATTTGAGAGAGAGGTAAGTTTACAAGTATTACGAGCAAATCGGCATAGGACTAGTACGCCAGATCCCGCCTTTTCGATCGGACTAGTCCGATATGAGCGGCGGCAAGTCGCGGAGACGTCGCGATGGCGCTGCTCAGCCGGCTCGAGGAACGGACGTCCTCGTGGAGAAACCGGCGTGGGCGCTTAATCTTCCTTAGCGGCCGTGGAAGCGATCAGCCCGCTTTCGATTGCATAGTGGATGAGTTCGACATCGTTGGCCACGCCGAGCTTTCGCATCGCCGTGGTCTTCTGCGTACTGACAGTTTGTTTGGAGCGATGCAGCCGGGTGGCAATGTCCGTCATCGTTAGTCCCGACGCGAACAATCGCACGACTTCCAGCTCGCGCGGCGACAGCGGCTGCTCGACGCCGACCTTCTCGGCGTTTTTCAGCACCTGCTCGATGGTGGGTGACAGATAGGAGCCGCCGGCGAAGCTGCTATGAATGGCCGTGATGATGTGGCCGGTTGCGTCGGACTTGCTCAGAATGCAGGTCACGCCGGCCGTCGTGAGCGCCCGTATGACGGCCGGACTGTCCATGACCGTGAGCACGACGATGCGGATTTTCGGAAAATGGCGCAGCAGGTACTCGAAGAGCGCGAGTCCGTCGCTCTGTTGGGAGCCGGGCATTGCATAATCGGAAACGACCACGTCGCAGGGCTGGGTCCGGAGCGCGGCGATCAGTTCGCTCGCGTTCTGGCAGGTCGCGACGATCTGTATCGTGCTGACCGGTGTCAGCACATGAACAAGCCCACCCAGGACCGTAGGATGGTCGTCGGCGATCGCGATTTTGATCGAAAACCGGTCACTGGTGTTCATTTTCCGCCCGTTATACTTATACGCTGCTTATGGATTCAGGGCCCGAAAGCCCGAAACTTCGTCTCAATATGTGTCAGGGCAGCAATTGTGCACCATCCCAGGACGTGTTGTCCGTAGAAAACTGGATACCGGTCGCCAGGCTGTCACGCCCCGACTAGGCGCTCTATTCAAGGCTGCTCGCCTCGCGAGCAGCCGAAGCGCGTCCCGATCGACGGCAAGGATCAACCCGATATTCTTCAGCCATGCGCCCATCGCCTTCAGCGAAACTGCTCGCGCGCTTCCGAATCCATCAGCGGACGATTCTGTTCGTGGGATCGGCGGTTCTCACTTTCTTTATTCTGCTGGCTTTTGCGCTGAGTCTCGTCGGGTATGTCCGCGAGGATCTGAATGACGAGCGGCAGACGTTCCAGCGCGATTGGGGACGCGTCATGGACATCGTCTGGGCGAGCGAAACCCGTGTCCGCATCGGGGCTGCCGGTGTCGAGACCGCGTCGAAGCGCGCCGGCGGAGGCGATGCCGGCGACGTGAGGACATTCGAGGCGCAAGGCGGACGGTTGGCATTCCCTGCGGGGCCCGATTCCAGCGGTTCATTGGTTCTCCAGCTTTCTCGCGAGGGCGGCGGGTCCGGCGAGGAGATCGGCCGATTCCTTGCCATCGCGAAGGGCACCGCAGGCTCGGGCGGCAATCTGGTGAAGACGATGAACGACGCAGTCGGGCTTCGGTGGGGGCTCGGCGGCTACCTCGTGACGCCTTCCGCCTCGACAGTGGCTATCAGCCCGTTGCCCGATCTTGCCAACCCGCAAGTGCAAGCCGTCATCGCCGATACGGCGCGCCTGTCGGGCTACTACGCGGCTGGGCTGGCGGACCTCGCCCCAAGGACCGCTGCGCGGCGGGGCGGCACCCGCGAACTGCGATGGCTGCGTCCGCAGATCGACCCGCTCAGCGGGAAATCCCTGCTTCGCATCCTCTCGCCCGTTAGCGTTAATGGCCGCCCGTTCGGCGTAGTAGCCGGCCAGATTAGTCCGGATCGCCTGCTGGAACGACTGGATCCGGGTACTTTTTCCGGCGCCTACTGGATCCTGGACGAGGGCTCTGAGCCGGTGACGAGCAGTGCGTCCGGTCAGTTGAATCCATCGGCGAAAGCCTACGTGACGGCGCACTGCCGGGCCCCTGGGGCGTCGGCGCACGGTGTCGCGGATACGTTCCATGATGGCGGGCTATTGATCTGCGCGCCGCTCGGCCAAACCAGCTGGACGCTGGTCTATTCGCTGCCGGGCCGGGTCATTGCGTCCCGCGTGGCGGGGGAGATCGCGGGACCGGCCATCGTGACGGGCCTGGCCGTCCTGCTGTTGTGGGTCTTTGTCCTTCTGTTCAACCGCAAGATTCTCGTCCCGCTGTTCGAACGCTCGGAGCGGGTATTCGACAGCGAACATCTGAGCCGCACGCTAATCGAAACCGCGCCGGTCGGGCTCGCGCTCGTCAACGCAAACAACCGCACCGTGTTGCTGGAAAGCGCGCATATGCAGGCGCTCGACAGGCGCGTCGCGACGGGAGGAGCCGCCCCGATAGGCGACGTGCTCATGCAGCAGGCGCCTGCGGTTTTCCAGGCGTCGCGCGACCGTGCAACGATGACCTCCGATGTCGAGCTTCGCCTGCCCACCGTGGAAGGCGCCACGATCGACATTGCCGCGAAACTGACCCCGTCGTATTACCAGGGGCAGCCGGTGATCGTGGCGGCGCTGTCGGACGTCACGGCCGAGCGGCAGCTCGCACGGCAGTTGACCGCCGCGCGCACGGCGGCGGACAGCGCGAACGCGGCGAAGAGCGCGTTTCTCGCGTCAATGAGTCACGAAATCCGCACGCCGCTGAATGCGATCCTGGGGCATCTCGAACTACTCGAACGGTTGCCGCAGGCCGCGCCGGTTGCTGCGCGAGTCCGCACCGTCGCGTCTTCGTCGCGGGCATTGCTGCAGATCATCAACGACATCCTCGAATTCTCGAAAGTGGAAGCCGGCGAGATCACCATCGATTCGATCCGCTTCGACGCGGCGGAACTGGTCCGGGAGACGATGGCGATGTTCATGCCGCTCTCGCAGCGTAAAGGGCTGACACTGACCTGTGCGATCGACGCTGCGCTGCCCCGGTATTACATCGGCGACCCGGGGCGGATTCGCCAGATCCTCGTGAATCTGCTTGGGAACGCCATCAAGTTCACGGAGCGGGGAAGCGTGTCGATCGATGTGGGCTCAGGCGAAGGCAACGCGATGCCGCCGCTCGTGATACGCGTGATGGATACGGGAATCGGCATTCCGGCGGAACATCAGGCGCGCGTCTTCGATGCCTTCGATCAGGTCGACGTGTCGATCACACGCCGCTACGGTGGGACGGGGCTGGGGCTTGCGCTCTGCAAACGAATGGTCGAGGCCATGGGGGGCGCGATCGACGTGGACAGCAGGGAGGGTCACGGCAGCACCTTCTCGGTGACGCTGCCGCTTTTGCCTGGCGACGATGCGGTGTCCGAGCGCGATATCGAGCCGCAGACGGCAGACGAAGGAACCGACACACGCGGCATTCATCTGCTGGTGGCGGAAGACGACGAGGTGAATCGCGAGCTGATCCGCGACCAGCTCGATGCGCTCGGCTATACGAGCGATATCGTGGAGAACGGTCTGGTCGCGCTGAGCAAGTTCAACGAGCGGCACTACGATCTCGTACTCTCCGATCTCGGCATGCCGGTGATGGATGGCTATACGTTCGCTCGATGCGTACGCAATCAAGGGTCGCGCACGCCCATCCTCGCCATCACGGCCGATGTCACGGCGGCGGATTCGCAGCGCTTTCGCGAGTCGGGGATGTCGGGTGTCCTGCTCAAGCCGATGTCGCTCGCGTCGATCGAATCCGCCGTGCGGCGCTACCTGAGGCTCGCGGCCGACCCGAAAGCGGCAGCTGCCGTCGACAACCCGGCGGAGGGGCTGGCCGCTTCATTGCCCGACAGGTTGCGCATCACGCTCGAGCGGCAGACCACGGCATCGCTCGAGGAATTGACCGCGGCGATGGCGCAGGGCGACTGGGAAAACGTGTCGTCGCGGGTCCATTCGATCAAGGGCGGGTTTGCGATGCTTCACATGGGAGACGTCGTCGAAGCGTGCGTGCGGCTGGAGACGCTGCTCGCCGGCGAGCCGGATGCCGCGGCCGGCGAGATGCAGCAGGCGCTCGCCGAACTGAAGCAGCGCCTTTCCTCCGCACTCGAGAAAATTGCCGGCGCGAAGGAAGCGAGAGATTCGATGCACCCGGCCCAATCCAACACCACCACGACGCTCGACCCGTGACCGACTTCCCCATCCTCACCTGGACAGACCCCGCCGCCGGCACCACCCATACCGCCCGCTGGCGCTCCGAGGCCGGCAATCCGCCGCCCAAGCGCGTGACGATCGCCGACGACCGCACCACCGCCGACGCCGCCTATCGCCAAGCCTGCGAAGGCATCGCGCTGCTGTGGCGCGGCGACTTTCAGAACGCGCGCCAATTGCTGCAGGCGATGTCGCGGCGCGCCGATCGCAAGCCGCGCAAAGCCGCGACGTCTCCGCTCGACGCGTTCAATCTCCACCGCCAAGCGCAGTCGCAACGCGCGCGCACGCTCGGCATGCTGCTGATTCCGCTGCAAGCCGATTACTCGATCGATCTGCGCCGCGCGCCGGACGTGCACGAGGCGTGCTCGGAAGCGTATGGCGAAGGTGAGGAACCGTCGGTCGTATCGCTGCGAGAGCTGCTCGGTTTGATCGGCGCGCATGAGTGGCGCAAGAAGGGCGTCGAGATTCCGGCGCTCGATGGCGAGCGCATTCACCCGCACTACGGAGTGTTTTCGCCGGTGCGCGGCGAGTATGTCGACTTGGTCGCCAAGGCGCCGCTGCCTTCGCAAGCGCTTGCGTTCGATATCGGCACGGGTACGGGCGTGCTGGCTGCCTTGCTCGCGAAGCGCGGCGTGAAGCGCATCGTCGCGACCGATCAAGACCTCCGCGCGCTCGCCTGTGCTCGCGAGAATCTCTCGCGGCTGGGTCTTCAGTCGCAGGTCGAACTCCGCGAGGCCGATCTCTTTCCGGAAGGCCGTGCGCCGCTCGTCATCTGCAATCCGCCCTGGCTGCCCGCGCGGCCGAGCTCGCCGATCGAACGAGCTGTTTATGACCCCGATAGCCGCATGCTGCGCGGCTTTCTCGATGGCCTCGCGGCGCATCTCGAGCCGAACGGCGAGGGCTGGCTGATCATGTCGGACTTCGCGGAGCATCTCGGCTTGCGCTCGCGCGATGCGCTGCTTGCGATGATCGAGGCGGCGGGCCTGCGAGTCGCGGGCCGCGACGATATCAAGCCGAAGCATCCGAAGGCGTCCGATGCGAGCGATCCGCTTTATCAGGCGCGGGTCGCGGAAGTGACGTCGTTGTGGCGATTGAAGGTGAAGTGAGATCTAATCAGTCGCGCGCGCCTGCGCCAGAAACTCAAGCACCCCGCACCCAGCCGCCGCACCGCTCGCAAAGCACGCAGTCAGCAGATACCCGCCGGTCGGCGCCTCCCAATCGAGCATCTCGCCCGCGCAGAACACGCCGGGCAGGCGCTCGGCCATCAAGTTCGCGTCGAGCGCTTCGAACGCGACGCCGCCTGCGCTGCTGATCGCCTCGTCTATCGGCTTGACGCCCGTGAGCCGCAGCGGCAGTGCCTTGATCGCTCGCGCAAGCCGCTCGAGATCGGCGAACGCGTCTTTCGACAAGCACTCGCGCAGCAGTCCGAGCTTCACGCCCGTGATGTGCAGCTTGCTTTGCAGATGGCTCGACATCGAGCGCGCGCCGCGCGGGCGCATCAGCTCGTCGGCGACGCGCTGGGCGCTCCATCCGGGCGCGAGGTCGAGCCATATCGTGACCTCGCCGTCGGCCGCGATCGCATCGCGGATCGGCGCCGACAGCGCGTAGACGAGACTGCCCTCGATGCCTGTCTGCGTGACGATGAACTCGCCCTGGCGGAATGGCGGCGCGTCGCCATCGTCGCCGGACACGAGCCCGATCGCGACCGATTTCACCGGCTGCCCGGCGAAGCGTTCCTGAAAAAACGCGCTCCAGTTCGCGTCGAATCCGCAATTCGACGGCTTGAGCGGCGCCACTTCCACGCCGCGCGCTTCCAAGAGCGGCACCCACGCGCCGTCGGAGCCAAGACGCGGCCAGCTTCCACCGCCTGTCGCGAGCACGACGGCATCGGCTTGCACGATGCGCTCGCCTTCGGGCGTGTCGAAGCGCAGCGTATGAGGCGCTTCGCGCGAAGGCGCATCGTTCCAGCCGATCCACCGGTGCCGCATATGCAGCCGCACGCCCGCTTCACGCAGCCGATGCAGCCACGCGCGCAGCAACGGCGCGGCCTTCATCTCGGTCGGAAACACGCGGCCCGAGCTGCCGACGAACGTCCCGATCCCGAGTCCATGCACCCATTCGCGCAGTGCCACGGGGCCGAAGCGGTCGATGAGCGGCGCGAGCGTAGCGCGCCGCGCGCCGTAGCGGCCGACGAAGGCGTCGAGCGGTTCGGAATGCGTGATGTTCATCCCGCCGATGCCGGCCAGCAGAAACTTGCGCCCGGCAGACGGCATCGCGTCGAAGACGTCGACGCGCACGCCGGCGCGCGACAGGACCTCGGCGGCCATCAGCCCGGCAGGACCGGCGCCGACGACGGCGACAAAAGGGGATTCAGTGTGTTGAACGGACATGCGGTGCGGATCGGAAAACCAAGCTGGGCCGGCCCCAGGCGCGCGTCGCCGATCAGCCAATCGATCGCGCGCGAGAGCCGGCAGGCGGGGCCGCTATTGTCACATCGCGGCCTTTCAATCCGCAATCCGGGCCCTATACTCTTTCAATACCCTTTCCGATGACGAGGAGAGCGCCATGACCCGCAAGTACATCGACTGCCGCGAATTTCCGAGCGAAATGGACTGCTCGGTCGCGCTATCCGCGGATTCGGAGGGCGAGTTGCTGGAGGCCGCCGTGCAGCACGCGGTTGCGGTACACAAACATGCCGATTCGCCTGAGTTGCGGACGCAACTCAAGTCGCTCTTTCATGATGGCACGCCGCCGATCGACGCCCCGCGCAGCGCTTGAGGGCGCTTGAGGGCCGCCGCGCGACGTGACACCGCAGTCAGGCTCGTTTCGTGGAAGCGCAGACCCGCGCAGAAGCGCGGCCTGCGCTGGCCCGCGTTCAGCCGGGGTAAGCCTCGTCCACCTTGAGTCCGGCCAGCTTGAAGATGACGCGTAGCGTTTGCGGTTTGATCTCGCGTCTCGACGCGAGCGTCGTCAAAATGAAATCCATCACCTTGGCGTATTTGAGCAGTGTGAGGCAGTTTTCGAGCCCGGCGTCTCCGTCGCGCATCAGTTCGGCAAGACGCAGCATCTCGATCGAAATGTCGCGCGCCATTTCGAGCTCGAGTTGCTGTTTCTCGGACCAGGACGGTGTCGCCAGCAGTTTGGCGAGCATCTCCTGAAACTGTTGCTCCGCGTCTCCGTTAGGTATCGTAGCCATCGCTGTCGTCCTTTCGTCAACTTGGGTATCGCGCGGCGATCCAGCGCGCCGCGCCATGCATGATCGAGTTACGTAACGTGTGCGGTCGCGTTACGGCGCCAATGGCGCACCTCCGGTACGATCGAGTTCGTCGCGAGCTTGCTGTCATTGTGCGCCTTGCCGCGTGGCGCCGCTTTGCCGCGACCTGTCCCCGTGTTGTCTCCCTGTGCCGTGCGTTTTTTGCGTGTCGAGCGAGCCTCGTTTATATGTGCGACTGCTTGCGTGAGCGATATGCATGAAGCGTTCCATTCCGTCTGTCGGGTTTGCACGCGGGTACGAAGCGTCGTCCGGCGCGCTTTTCGGTAAACTGACGCGATTGTTTCTCTTCTTCTGTAGGCTTTCGCACGTATGGGTGCGACTTGCCGCCTAGCGTCTGCACGATGTCCAACAAAACCCACGAAATCCGCCCGAATCAGTCGATCGAGCTGCTCAAGGAACTGCATATCCTGACGCGCGACGGCAAGATGAATCAGGACAGCCGCCGCAAGCTCAAGCAGGTCTACCACCTGTTCCAGTTCATCGAACCGCTGCTCGCGGAGGTCCAGCAAAAGCAGGGTCACGTCTCGCTGATCGACCACGGCGCGGGTAAGTCCTACCTGGGCTTTATCCTTTACGACCTGTTCTTCAAGGAACAGCCCGGCGACGGTTCTTCGCACATCTATGGAATCGAAACGCGCGAGGAGCTGGTCGCGAAGTCGACCGAGCTGGCCGCACGGCTCGGGTTCAAGGGGATGTCGTTTTTGAACTTGTCGGTGGCGGAATCGATCGCTTCGGATCGCCTGCCGGCGACGATCGATATCGTCACCGCGCTGCACGCCTGCAATACCGCAACCGACGACGCCATCCGTTTCGCGCTCGAAAAGCGCGCGCAGTTCATCGTGCTCGTGCCGTGCTGCCAGGCGGAAGTGGCGGGTGTGCTGCGCAAGAACAAGGGGAAGTCGCTCGGCAATGCGCTGACCGAGATCTGGCGCCATCCGCTGCATACGCGCGAATTCGGCAGTCAGATCACGAACGTGCTGCGCTGCCTGCAGCTCGAAGCGCACGGCTATCAGGTGAGTGTCACGGAGCTCGTCGGCTGGGAGCACTCGATGAAGAACGAGCTGATCATCGCGCAGTACAAGGACCTGCCGCGGCGGCGTCCGGCGGAGCGGCTGGGGGAAGTGCTCGGCACGCTTGGGCTCGAGGAGTTGCGGGAGCGGTTTTTTACTCCGGCTTGAGCATCCATTCCCGCCAGCCGTCGTGACCCAGGCGGCGCAGCGTTTCCTGATTGCGTTCGTAGATATCGGCGGCGTCGGGGAACGCGTCGACCGCGCGCTCGATGCTCGACTCGCGCAGCAGATGCAGGATCGGATACGGCGCGCGGTTCGTGTAGTTCTCGATGTCGTCGGGTTCGGTGCCTTCGAACTGATACTGCGGGTGGAAGCTCGCGATCTGCAAGGTGCCTTCGAGCCGCATTTGCTTGAGCAAACGGTCTGCAAAAAACAGACAATCGTTGAAGTCGAGAAAATCGGCGAGCGCGTGCGGGAAGATGACGAGCGTCGTGTCGATCTGCTCGGGATCGGCGCTCGCCAGCGCGTTCAGCTCGGCTTCGAGATCCGTCAATACGCCTTCCATGTCCGTCGCTTCGCTGATTGCGTAGCGGATCTGATTTTTCACATGCACGCTCTTCGCGAACGGGCACAGGTTCAGCCCGATCACCGCGCGCGTCAGCCAGTGGCGCGTGGCGGCGAGGATGGGGTCGTGAGAGTCGGCGGACGTCGGCATGGTTCGTTGGGTCAATCGAAACCGTGCATTCTAAGCGCACGCCGCCGCGACCAGTTGCGCCGCCACGCGCGGCGCTGCCTTGATCGGCCCGCATCCGGGGCCGACTGTCTGGCTCGCTGCGTAGACCCCCTCGATCAACAGCGCGAGCGCGTCTGCCAACGCTTGCGGGTCATCCGCGCCGGCTTGCGTGGCGATCTCCGCGAGCCGCGCCATCAGCTTCGCCTTGTTGCGCGATACGACTAGCCGCGCCGGGTGCGACGCGTCGGGAAACTCCGCCGACACGTTGACGAACGGGCACCCGCGATAGTCCTCGACGGACGCGCGCGCGCACAAATCCTCGAAATACTGCGTGAGCTGGCGGACCGGATCGCCGGGGTGCTTCGCGATGCTGTGCTCGAAGCGGCGGAAAAACCTCACGTCGGACTGCTCCAGATACGCGACGACGAGATCGTCCTTCGACGAAAACTGCCGGTACAGGCTCATCTTGTTGACGCCCGCCCGTTCGACCACGGCATCGACGCCGACCGCCCGCACGCCTTCCCGGTAGAACAGCTCGCTGGCAGCGCGCAGCAGTTGCGCTTGCGCCTCGGAGCCCGCGGTGTGGGCGCGTGCGGGCGTCGTGGCGGATTTATCGGTAGCGGTTCGAGTCACGCTGGCTCCTGCTTGAGTACGGGAAGTGCTTGATGCGACGCGGATAGCCGTCCGCGTCGCAGGGTGATCGCTTGACATGTTACCGATCGGTAACTAGCATCGCAACTCAGATTGTTACCGATCGGTCACAAGATATTTGTCAGAAGTTGCAACAATCAACTGCTGCGTCGCCTTGCAAGGGCGCGCGGATCGGAGTGTCGATGAACTGGGCAACAAAACTGATAGGCGGGCGGTTTCACTACGGCTGGCTCGTGGCGGCGGTGGTATTTCTCGTACTGCTCGCCGCGGCGGGCACCCGCGCGACGCCGAGCGTGATGATGGTGCCGCTCGAGCACGACTTCGGCTGGAGCCGCGCGACGATCTCGCTCGCGATCTCGGTCAACATCGCGCTGTACGGCCTGACCGGCCCGTTCGCGGCGGCCGCGATGCAGCGCTTCGGCGTGCGGCCGACGGTGCTGGCCGCGCTCGCCACGATGGCCGGCGGCGTCGCGCTGTCGTCGCTGATGACGGCGCCGTGGCAAATGATCCTGATCTGGGGCGTGATGGTGGGCGGCGCGACGGGCGTGGCGGCGCTGACGCTGTCGGCGACGGTCGTGACCCGGTGGTTCACGACGCATCGCGGTCTCGTGATGGGCATGCTCACTGCCAGCTCGGCCACGGGGCAGCTCGTGTTCCTGCCGATGCTCGCCGCCGTCGTGGAGCATCAGGGCTGGCGCGCGGTCGTGCTGATCGTCGCGGCGGTCGCTGCCGTGGTGCTGCCGCTCGTCGCGTTTCTGCTGCCGGAGCGGCCCGCCGACCTGTCGCTGCGGCCGTTCGGCGAGCCGCATGACGCGCCCGTCAGAAACGAGGCTCCCAAGCAGAACCCGCTCGCCATCGCGTTCGGCACGCTCGCGATGGCGAGCAAGACCCGTGACTTCTGGCTGCTGTTCTTCAGCTTCTTCATCTGCGGCGCGAGCACGAACGGCTATGTCGGCACGCATCTGATCGCGATGTGCGGCGACTACGGCTTGTCGGAAGTGCAGGGCGCGTCGCTGCTCGCGGCGATGGGCGTCTTCGATCTGTTCGGCACGACGCTCTCGGGCTGGCTCTCCGATCGTTTCAACAGCCGCGTGCTGCTGTTCTGGTATTACGGACTGCGCGGTCTGTCGCTCATGTATCTGCCGCACGCGTTCGGCATCGACTTCTTCGGCCTGCCGCTTTTCGCGGTGTTCTACGGGCTCGATTGGATCGCGACCGTGCCGCCCACCGTGCGCCTCACCACCGACGTTTACGGCAAGGATGCGGCGCCCGTCGTGTTCGGCTGGGTCGTCGCGGGCCACCAGCTCGGCGCGGCGTTCGCGGCGCTCGGCGCCGGGATGCTGCGCGCAAGCCTCGGCACGTACACGGTGGCGTCGATGATTTCGGGCGGTCTGTGTCTGATCGCGTCGTTCATCGTGTTGCGCATCAATCGGCGTGGGGAGGTCGGCGCGGCGGCGTCTGCCGCATAAGGCCGTCAGTCGCCGTTTCGCTGGGCCAAATCGATGGGGATGGATTGCTTTCGCGCGAACGGGTGAGCGCGCTTGGGCGAGGACGGTTATGCTATGCGGCCGGGCGCTGGCCGCCGTTTTCCGAACTCGACCAAGAGAAGCTCATGTCCAAGAAACCCGCACCGACCGAAACCCCGATTCACGAACTCATCGCCGGCCGCTGGAGCCCGCGCGCGTATTCGAACGAACCGATCAGCCGCGAGCAGCTGCAGTCCGTGCTCGAAGCGGCGCGTTGGGCGCCGTCGGGCTACAACCTGCAGCCGTGGCGCTTCATCGTGTTCGACCGCCACACCGACGAAGCGTCGTTCAAGCGCGCCTTCGCGACGCTCGTGCCGTTCAACCAAGGCTGGAACGCGAACGCGCCGGTGCTGATCGCAGTGACGGCGCACAAGCTGAACACGAAGGGCGAAGTGAATCGCGTCGCGCCGTATGATGCGGGCGCGGCGGGCTTCTCGCTGGTGCTGCAGGCTCACGCGCTGGGTCTCGCCGCGCACCAGATGAGCGGCTTCGACCACAAGGCGTTCCACGAGGCGTTCGCGCTGCCGGACGATGTCGAAGCGATCGCGTTCATTTCGATCGGCCACTACGGCGATGCGGACAAGCTCGATCCGGTGCTGCGGGAACGCGAAAAGGCGCCGCGCACGCGCTTGGCGCTCGGTGAGATCGCGTACGCGGGGGCGTGGAAGAAGGCGTTCTGAACGGCGCTGCTTCCGCCACGACGCATGAAACGCGCAGCATCGTCTGCGCGTTTTTGTTTATTATCGCGACGCCGCTTGATCGTCGCTCACCGCCGACAACGGCAGAGCGACATGCTCGAGCGGCTTGCGCTCCGCGTTGATGCCCCAGATCGCCGCGATGAGCGCCGCGGCGATCATCAGCGCGGAACCGACCAGATAGCCCGAGAACACCTCGCTGCGCTGATGCGTATCGATGAGACGCCCGAAGAGCGCCGGCCCGGCGATACCGCCGAGCGCCGTGCCGAACGCATAGAACACCGCGATCGCGAGCGCGCGGATTTCGAGCGGAAACGATTCGCTGACGGTGAGATACGCGGAGCTCGCCGCCGCCGACGCGAAGAAGAAAATCACCATCCACGCGACCGTCTGCTCGATGACGGTGAGCGAGCCGCGCTCGAACAGGTAGCCGCAAGCGATCAGCAGCACGCCGGATACCGCATACGTGAACGCGATCATGGCGCGGCGGCCGATCGCATCGAACGCATGGCCGAGCACGAGCGGCCCGAGAAAATTCCCGAGCGCGAACGGCAGCAGATACCAGCCGACATGGTCGCCCGGCACGCCATAGAACTCGGTCAGCACGAGCGCGTAGGTGAAGAAGATCGCGTTGTAGAAGAACGCTTGCGCCGTCATCAGCGAGAGGCCGACGAGCGAGCGCCGCCGATGCAGCACGAAGAGCGCATGCAGCACCTCACGCAGCGCGGTGCCTTTGCGCTCGCGCAGCCGCAGCACGCGCACGCCGTCGTCGCGCAGCACACGGCCCGCTTCGCGAAAGCGCGCCTCGATCGTCTCGACGATCCGGCGGGCAGGGCTCGGCTGATTGTGCGTGAGCAGCCATCGCGGGCTCTCCGGTATCCACGTCCGCATGAAGACGATGACGAGTGCGAGCGCCGCGCCGATGAAGAAGCATGCGCGCCAGCCCCAGTCGCCCGGCAGCACGTGCGGATCGAGCAGCACGATTGACCCGCCCGCGCCAAGCGCCGCGCCGACCCAGAACGTGCCGTTGATGGCCAGATCGGTCCAGCCGCGCACGCGGGCGGGGGTGAATTCCTGGATCGTCGAGTTGATCGCCGCGTATTCGCCGCCGATTCCGGCGCCCGTCAAGCAGCGGAACACGATGAAGCTCGCGAGATTCCACGAGGTCGCGGTCGCCGCTGTCGCCGCCAGATAGAGGCTCAGCGTGATGAAGAAGAGCTTGCGGCGCCCGAGCCGATCGGTGAGCCAGCCGAAGACGAGCGCGCCGAGCACGGCCCCGGCAATGTAGGCGCTGCTTGCCAAGCCCACGTCGGCGTTCGAGAAACGCAGCACCGGGCTGGTTTTCAGCGCGCTGGCCACCGCGCCGGCGAGCGTGACTTCGAGGCCGTCCAAGAGCCACGTGACGCCGAGCGCGACGACGATCAGCGTGTGAAAGCGTCCCCACGGCAGGCGGTCGAGGCGGGAGGGCAGGTCGGTTTCGATGATGTCGGGCGCCGTCTGCGACATGGTTTCGTGCGTCATTGCGTGGAGGCTCCTGAACCCGCTTGGCGCGCAAGCGCGTGCAAAGAAAATCGATAGTCAGTCGCTAGCCGCGAGCAAATTGCGTTCCGCGACGTCTCGGTGCGCGCCGATGCACACGACGGCGGGCGCGCCCGGGTTGCTGGCCGCCGCGCTTTCATGATAAAAAACCGGTCCTCAATTGTTCGCGCCAGGCGTGATGCGACTTAAGCCATGACTTACTGCGCGATTGACTTCGGCACCTCGAACTCGGCCGTCGCACTGCCTTCCGGCGGCGGCGTGCGGCTTGCACCGGTCGAGGGCGCCTACACGACGCTCCCTACCTCGGTCTTCTTCAACACCGACGAACACACGCGCGAATTCGGGCGCGCCGCGCTCGAGGCGTATATCGACGGCTTCGACGGCCGCCTGATGCGCTCGATGAAGAGCATTCTCGGCTCGGCGCTCGCGGAAACGACGACCGACCTCGGCGACGGCTCCGCGATCAAATACACCGACATCATCGCGATCTTCGTCGACCACTTGAAGCGCAAGGCCGAGGCGTTCGCCGGCGCGCCGATCGCGCGAGCGGTGCTCGGCCGCCCGGTGTTTTTCGTCGACGACGATCCGCGCGCCGATGGGCTCGCGCAGAAGCAGCTCGAAGCGGCGGCGCGCTCGGTGGGCTTCACCGAGATCCACTTCCAGTACGAGCCGATCGCCGCCGCGTTCGACTACGAATCGCGGCTCACCGAAGAAGGGCTCGTGCTGGTCGCCGATATCGGGGGCGGTACGTCGGACTTTTCGCTCGTGCGGGTCGGCCCCGAGCGCATGAAACGGATCGAGCGCAAGGACGACGTGCTCGCGCATCACGGCGTGCACGTCGCCGGCACGGATTTCGACCGGCGCGTCGAGCTCACGACGATCCTGCGCGAACTCGGCTACCGCTCGCTGGATCCGGAAGGACGCGAACTGCCGAACCGCATCTATTTCGACCTCGCGACGTGGCATTTGATCAACACCGTCTACGCGCCGAAGCGTGTCAGCGAGTTGAAGCTGATGCGGCACCTTTACACCGATTTGCGGCAGCACGACCGCCTGATGCGCGTCGTCGAGCGGCGTCTCGGCCATGCGCTGGCCGCGCGGGCGGAAGAGGCGAAGATCGGCGTCGCGGCCGGCGGCCAGACGCTGATCGATCTGGATGAGGTGGAGGATGACCTGCGGCTCGCGTTCGACGAAGCGCAGCTGATCGAAGCCGGTCTCGACGAAGTCCAGCGCATCGTCCAGGCTGCGCGCGATACGGTGCAGGCTGCCGGCATCGCCCCGCGCGACGTTGGCGCGATCTATTTCACGGGCGGTTCGACGGGCCTCGCGTTCCTATCGAACGCCTTGGCTGGCGCTTTCTCCGCTGCCAAGCCGGTGTTCGGCGACCGCCTCGCCAGCGTGGCGACCGGCCTGGGAATTCACGCGCAGCGCATTTTTCATTAATGCATTTTTAGGCGCAGCGGATTTTCTCATCCGACAAATAAAAAGCCCCGCAATTGCGGGGCTTTTTGCGTCCTGCTAAGGCAGCGCTCGCTTACACCGGCTTGATGTTAGCGGCTTGCTTGCCCTTCGGGCCAGTCTTAACGTCGAACGTCACTTTCTGGTTTTCTTGCAGCGTCTTGAAGCCTTCCGTGCGGATTTCCGAGAAATGCGCGAACAGATCTTCGCCACCGCCGTCCGGCGTGATGAAGCCAAAGCCCTTTGCGTCATTGAACCACTTGACGGTACCGGTTTCCATATTACTTTTTCCTAACAATGTGTAAAAAAGGCCGAAGCCTTGGGGGAGCGCATGAAAATCAAGGAAGGGTAATAGGACCAACCGGAGTACCGTTGATGGGGCGAAACTACGAAAGACCAATTCACTCGCCACTTGAAATCCTGCTCGCACTTTATAAGGCGAAAGCGATCAAAGGTCAACCCAATCCCGACAAGCTTGGGGGGCTTTTCTAATGTGCTACGCGTAAATGACGGGAATAACGCTTACAAAGCTTGCGGTTTGACCGTTTTTTTTGTAGTGCCTAATCCATTTTGGTGCCATTCGAAGGTTGCAACCGTTAAACTACGCGCCGCGTGGCCGGTTGCACCGAGTGGTACATCGGCCCCCACAGAACGCGTGGCAGCGCCCGTGCCCTGCGCCGAGTCGTCTTGTGAGAGACCGCGCTGACCATGCCTTTTGAGATAGAGGAAGGAGAAGTCGTGAAAAGTTCTATACAACGGAACGTCGGACCGTTTGCACTGATGCTGACAGGCCTGGGTTCCATCATCGGCTCGGGTTGGCTCTTCGGGGCATGGAAGGCCGCCAAAATCGCGGGTCCCGCCGCGGTCTGCGCGTGGATCATCGGCGCTGTCGTGATTCTCGCCATTGCTCTGACGTATGCCGAACTCGGCGCCATGTTCCCGGAATCCGGCGGCATGGTGCGCTACGCGCGCTACTCGCACGGCGCGCTCGTCGGCTTCATCAGCGCGTGGGCGAACTGGATCGCGATCGTGTCGGTGATTCCGATCGAGGCGGAAGCGTCGATCCAGTACATGAGCACTTGGCCCTATGAATGGGCGCATGAGTTGTTCGTCAACGGCTCGCTAACGACAAACGGCCTATTGCTTTCGGCCGTGCTCGTCGTGATCTACTTCATGCTGAACTACTGGGGCGTCAAGGTGTTTGCGCGCGCCAACACGGCCATCACCGTGTTCAAGTTCATCATCCCGGGTGCGACGATCCTCGGCCTCTTGCTGACCGGTTTCCATTCGCAGAACTTCGGCGAAGCCGGCACGTTCGCGCCGTACGGCTGGTCGGCGGTCTTTACCGCGGTGGCGACGAGCGGCATCGTGTTCAGCTTCAACGGCTTTCAGAGCCCGATCAACTTGGCCGGTGAAGCGCGCAATCCGGCCAAGAGCGTGCCGTTCGCCGTGATCGGCTCGATCCTGCTTGCGCTCGTGATCTACGTGCTGCTGCAAGTGGCGTACATCGGCGCGGTGAACCCGAGCGACGTCGCGAAGGGTTGGAGCCACTTCAACTTCAAGTCGCCGTTCGCGGAACTCGCGCTCGCGCTGAACCTGAACTGGCTCGCGATCCTGCTCTACATCGACGCGTTCGTGAGCCCGAGCGGTACCGGCACGACCTACATGGCGACGACCACGCGCATGATCTACGCGATGGAGCGCAACAACACGATGCCGAAGATGTTCGGCAACGTGCACCCGTTCTACGGCGTGCCGCGCAACGCGATGTGGTTCAACCTGATCGTCTCGTTCATCTTCCTGTTCTTCTTCCGCGGCTGGAGCTCGCTGGCGGCGGTGATCTCGGTCGCGACGGTGATCTCGTACCTGACCGGCCCGATCAGCCTGATGTCGTTGCGTCGCGCGGCGACCGATCTCGAGCGTCCGCTGAAGGTGGCGGGCATGAAGGTGATCGCGCCGTTCGCGTTCGTTTGCGCGTCGATGGTGCTGTACTGGGCGAAGTGGCCGCTGACCGGCGAAATCATTCTGCTGATGATCGTCGCGCTGCCGGTGTACTTCTACTTCCAGGGCAAGTCGGGCTGGGCCGGCTGGGGGCGTGACCTCAAGGCGGCGTGGTGGCTCGTGGCCTATCTGCCGTCGATGGCGCTTCTGTCGCTGATCGGCAGCCACCAGTTCGGCGGCCTGGGCGTGCTGCCCTACGGCTGGGACATGCTGATCGTTGCCGTCGTCGCGTTGATCTTCTACTTCTGGGGTATCAACACCGGCTATCGAACCGAGTATCTCGACGAGCGCGAATCGCACGACGAGATTCTCGAGGGGATCGGCGTCTAAGCAGTTGTTAGTTTAGAGACGCGTCCTTGATGCGAAAAGCCCGCCTGAGCGATCAGGCGGGCTTTTGCGTCTGCCGTGAGTCGGTGCGACCTAGGTTATCTAGTTGGCTCCGCCGAACACGTAGTTCGTCATCGCCAGCGAGCGCTGGTAGGTGCCGAGCGATTGGATCTCGAGCGTGTAGTCGTCGTCTGCAGCGCCTAGTGCGGAGAACACCGGCAGCAGATGCTCGTCGGTCGGATGCATCAGCACCGCGTGCGGCGCTTGGCGACGATAGTCGAGCAGCGCGTCGACGTCGCGTTCGGCGAGCTTCGCCTCGAACCAGTCCGTGAACTCATCGACGCGCGGATCGGCATCTTCCGGACGCGCCGAAAAATCCGCCGCACGCAGGTTGTGCGTGATCTGGCCGGAGCCGATCACCATCACGCCGCTGTCGCGCAGCGGTCGCAACGCGCGCCCGATCTTGTAGTGATGAGCGGCATCCATGCGCGGCTGAATCGACAGCTGCGCGACCGGAATATCCGCGTGCGGGAACATCAGCAGCATCGGCACCCAGGCGCCATGGTCAAGACCGTGCGTTTCGGTGCCGGCCGCGATCCCTGCTTCCGCGAGCAGTGCCACCGCTTGCTGCGCCACCTCGGGCGCGCCGGGCGCCGGATACTGGATCTCGTACAGCGCGCGCGGAAAGCCGTAGAAATCGTGAATCGTCTCGGGCTTTTCGGCGGTGCTGGCGACCGGCGCCAGCGTGCCCCAATGCGCCGACAGCATCAGAATCGCGCGCGGACGCGGCAGATGCTGGGCAAGCGACGCGAATTCGGCGGACGGCAGCGACGGATCGATCGGCAGCGTCGGCGCGCCGTGAGACAGGTAGACAGAAGGAAGACGGGACATCGCAGCAGGATCGCGTCGAGCGCGATCGGGAAAGTGAAGTTGCTACGACTATAGACGCGCGCTCCCGTTTGATAAACGGGGCAAAACGAATTTGATTGTGTCGCGTGCGTTGCCAATCAACCGTCGACGCCACGCATCCCTTGCCACACCGGCACATGCGGCGTGCCGATCGCGAACATGTCGAGCACCCGCGCGACCGTGTGATCGACCATCTCGTCGATCGACGCCGGGTTGTTGTAGAACGCAGGCAGCGGCGGAAAAATGACGCCGCCCATTTCAGTCACGGCCGTCATGTTGCGCAGATGCGCGAGGTTCAGCGGCGTTTCGCGCACCATCAGCACGAGGCGGCGGCGTTCCTTGAGGGTCACGTCCGCGGCGCGCGTGATGAGGTTGTCGGAGAGGCCGTGCGCGATGCTGGCGAGCGTTTTCATCGAGCAGGGCGCGACGATCATGCCGTCGGTCGCGAACGAGCCCGACGCGATGCTCGCGCCCACGTCGCGCACCGAATGCACGACATCGGCGAGCGGATGGATATCGTCTTTGGAGAGCTGGAGTTCGTGCTGGATGTTGAGCCAGCCGGCGCCGGAGATCAGCAGGTGGGTCTCGACGCCGCCCGCGCGCCGCAGCGTCTCGAGCAGGCGCACGCCATAGATGGCGCCAGTGGCGCCGGTGATCGCGACGATCAGCCGGCGCGGCGGCATGCTGGGTGTGTCCATCGAACTTGCCGCTGGCCGGTAGCGTGAAGCGAGGCGGACGGCTTTACGCCGCTGCGAACAGCTGCTGCAGTTCGCCGGACTGGTACATCTCCATCATGATGTCCGAGCCGCCGACGAATTCGCCCTTCACGTAGAGCTGCGGAATGGTCGGCCAGTTGGAGAATTCCTTGATGCCCTGGCGGATGTCGTCGTCTTCGAGGACGTTGACGGTCTTGAACTGATCGACGCCGCATGCCTTCAGGATCTGCACCGCACGGCCCGAAAAGCCGCACATCGGGAATTGCGCGTTGCCTTTCATGAACAGCACGACGGCGTTCTCGTCGACGATTTGCTTGATGCGTTGTTGCGTTTCCATGAGGGGCCTTGCGTTTTGTAGGGTAGAGATAGATCGAAATGATAGCGGAATTCGTCCGGCCGGGCTGAGCGTGGCGCGGGCCTCAGCGGGGCCGGTGGCGCCGGCTGGCGCGTTCGCGCCGTTCATTCGCCGTTCGTCCCGCCGTGCTTCCAAACGCCGCCGCTGATGCGTTCGATGGCGGCGAGATCGGCGCGCGAATGGACGTTTTCGAAGCCTTGCGCCGCGAGCAAAGCGCACACGTCGGCGGCTTGGTCGTAGCCGTGTTCGATCCACAACTGGCCGCGTGACACGAGGCGCTCGCCCGCGCCCGCCACGATGATGCGGATCGCAGACAGGCCGTCCGCTTCGTCGGTGAGCGCGCCGCGCGGTTCGAAGCGCAAGTCGCCCTCAGTCAGATGCGGATCGCCGTGCCGGATGTAGGGCGGATTGCTGACGATCGCGTCGAACGCGAGCGCGGGATCGAGCGCCGTGTACCAATCGCTTTGCAGGAGCTGCAGTGCGCCGCCGGGACGCTTGGCGTCGAGCAGCTTGGCCGCGTTGCGCGTGGCGACAGCCAACGCTTCGGCCGAGCGGTCGAGCGCCCAGACTCGCGCGTCGGGCCGCGCCGACGCAATCGCCACCGCGATCGCGCCGGTACCCGTACCGAGGTCGAGCGCGCGCGGCGCCGTGATGCCTTCGAGCGCGGCAAGCGCCGTTTCGACCAGCAGCTCTGTCTCCGGACGCGGAATCAGCACGTGCGGCGTCACTTCGAATTCGAGGCCGAAGAACTCGCGTGCGCCGACGATCTGCGCGATCGGCTCACCGGCCGCGCGGCGCGCTTCGAGCGCCCGATACTGCGCGCACGCGGCTTCGGCGAGCGGCTCGTCGCCCCGCGTGATCAGCTCCGTGCGACGCCAACCCAGCGCGTGCGTCAGCAGAATCCGCGCTTCGAGCGCGGGCAGCGTCGATGCGCGTAGCAGCGAGGCAGCGGTTTGCGGCATGCGTCCAGCTTCGTCGGTGGCGTTCATCGGCAAGCGGCTCGAATCGGAAGACGTCGCGCGAACTCAGTCCGCGTCGCCCAGCGAAGCCAGCAGCTCCGCCTGATGTTCGCTGACGAGCGCGGCGATCAGATCGTCGAGATCGCCGTCCATGATGGCTTCGAGCTTGTACAGCGTCAGGTTGATGCGGTGATCGGTGAGCCGCCCCTGCGGGAAGTTGTAGGTGCGAATCCGCTCGGACCGGTCGCCCGAGCCGATCAGGCTCTTGCGCGTCGCGGCTTCCTTCGCGTGCTGCTCGTGGGACTGCTTATCTTTGATGCGCGCGGCGAGCACCTTCAGCGCGCGATCCTTGTTCTTGTGCTGCGAGCGGTCGTCCTGGCATTCGACGACGATCCCGGTAGGCAAGTGCGTGACGCGCACCGCCGAGTCCGTCTTGTTGATGTGCTGGCCGCCCGCGCCCGACGCGCGGAACGTATCGATGCGCAGGTCTGCCGGATTGATCTCGACTTCACCGATCTCGTCGGCTTCCGGCATCACCGCGATCGTGCACGCCGAGGTATGGATGCGGCCCTGCGTCTCGGTCGCCGGCACGCGCTGCACGCGGTGCCCGCCCGATTCGAACTTGAGCCGCGAGTACGCGCCCTGGCCCGCGATCCGCACGATCACTTCCTTGTAGCCGCCGAGATCCGACCCGCTCTCCGACATCATTTCGACCTGCCAGCGTTGCCGCTCGGCAAAGCGCAAATACATGCGCAGCAGATCGCCCGCGAACAGCGCCGACTCGTCGCCGCCCGTACCCGCGCGGATTTCGAGGAAGATGTTGCGCTCGTCGTTCGGGTCTTTCGGCAGCAGCATCGTACGCAGCTCGCCTTCGAGCTGGCCCATCCTTTCGCGTGCGCCGCGCACTTCCTCTTCGGCAAAATCGCGCATCGACGCGTCGGCGAGCAGTTCCTGCGCGGTCGCCGAATCGGTGAGCGCCTGCCGCCAGCGCGCGTAATGCTCGACCACCGGCCCGATTTCGGCGTGCTCGCGCGTGAGCTTGCGGTATTGGTCGAGGTTCGACGTCACGTCTTCGCGGCTTAGCAGGTCATTGAGTTCGGCCAGCCGGTTGGTGAGCTGGTCGAGCTTGAGTTGCATGCTCGTTTTCATGGTGTGGAGCGGGGCTCCCGGGTAGGCTGCAAATCTGAAATGGTGGGGCGGAGCGGCCGCGGCGGGGAATCGGTGGATCAGTCTGGCTCGATCAGTCTGCCTGCGGGCTCCCGGAGCGGAGCAAGGATGCGAGGCAGCGCCGCTAACGGTCTGAAGAGTTCGAGTGTTTGTAGAAGCCGCCCATCAGCTCGATGAGCGTATCGCGGTTGTCGCTGCTGGCGCGATTGAGCGCGTGCGTCGGGCCGTGGATGAGCTTGTTGGTCAGCGATTGCGACATCGCTTCGAGCACCACTGCGGGATCGTCGCCGCGAGCGAGCATCTTGAGCGCCCGCTCGACTTCCGCTTGGCGCAGCAAATCCGCTTGCGTGTGCATGTGGCGGATCACCGGCACGATGCTGCGCGCGTCGAGCCATTGCATGAAATTGGCGACGCGCGTCTCGATGATCGTCTCGGCTTGCGCGACGGCCGCCTGCCGAGAGGCGTTGCCTTCGCGCACGATCGCGCCGAGATCGTCGACGGTGTAGAGGAACACGTCTTCGAGCTTCGCGACTTCGGGTTCGATATCGCGCGGCACGGCCAGGTCGACCATGAAGATCGGACGGTGGCGGCGCGCCTTCACCGCGCGCTCGACGGCGCCCAGGCCGATGATCGGCAGCGTCGACGCCGTGCAGGACACGATGATGTCGAACTCGTGCATCCGCGCGGGCAATTCGGAGAGCGGGATCGAGCGGCCGTTGAAGCGCTCGGCGAGCTTCGCGCCGCGCTCGGCGGTGCGGTTCGCGATGACCAGCTCACGCGGTTGCTGAGCCGCGAAGTGCGTGGCGCACAGCTCGATCATTTCGCCGGCGCCGATGAAGAGCACGCGCTGGTTCGCGATCTTGTCGAAGATCCGCTGCGCGAGCCGCACGGAGGCGGCGGCCATCGACACCGACTGCGCGCCGATCTCGGTGGTGCCGCGCACTTCCTTGGCCACCGAGAACGTGCGCTGGAACAGCTGATTCAGATACGTGCCGAGCGCGCCCGCTTCGGACGCCGTGCGCACGGCGTCCTTCAATTGTCCGAGGATTTGCGTTTCGCCGAGCACCATCGAGTCGAGCCCCGACGCGACGCGGAACGCGTGGCGCACCGCTTCCGATTGCGGCAGCGCGTAGACGTGCGGCGCGAGTTCGCCGACCGAAACCCCGTGATACTTCGACAGCCATTCGATCGCGGCTTCGCGCGCGGTGCGGTCATCGGTCGCACAGTAGAGCTCGGTGCGGTTGCAGGTGGACAGGATCGCGGCTTCGGGCGCGTTCGGCGCCGCGCTGCCGAGCCAGAGGTCCTTGAAGGTCGCGAGAGCCGGTTTGATCTGGTCGAGCGGAAACGCCACGCGTTCGCGCAGGGCGACTGGCGCTGTGTGGTGGTTGATTCCGATCGTCAGAAGTTGCATGTGCGGGGCTGCATTGGACCCTGGCCGTGGATGCGGCAAGGCTATGATTCAGGCCGATATTATAGCGTTTCTATGCTGCTTTCTTTTTCGTCGCGATCGGCGCCTCCGGGGCTCCTGGTGCCTTTGGCCCCTTTAGTCCTTTTGGCCGGGGGCTCGGCGAAGAGCCGGTCGAGCTGATAGCCGAAGCCGTACAGCGGGCTCAGGCTGTAGCCGCGTTCCGGATGGAGCTGCAGCTTGGTTCGCAAGCGCGAGGCGTGGGTGTCGAGCGTGCGCGATTTCAGATCGCGCCGCGTCGCCCAAACCGACTCCAGAATATGGGCGCGCGAAACCGGGCGCCCGAGGTTCGCGAACAGCAAGAGCGCGAAGCGGCATTCCTTCGGCGTCAAGGCGACGAACTGGCCGTCGAAACGTGCTAGACCGCGCGCGACGTCGAACGCATACTCGCCGAACCGCCCGCGCGACGGGCTTGGCGGGCGGCGCACCGCGGCGCGGCGCAAGAGCGCGTCGACGCGCGCGAGCAGCTCGGGGCCGCGCGCCGGCTTGGAGATGCAGTCGTCGGCGCCCGCATGAAGGCTGGCGACGATTTCGCTTTCGCGCGGCGCGTGGATCATGACCATGGCCGGCAGGCCGGGCAGGATCGCGCGGGCGGCCAGGATGACGTCTTCGGACGGTAAATCGCCCGCCCACTGGTCAGTAATGAGAAGATCGCAGGTTTGCGTGTCGATCCACGCGAAGAAGTCGCTGCTGTTGGTGAAAGGCTGGCAAGTATGGCCGCCGGCGAAAAGCAGGCGGTCCATCACTTCAGCGTGGCGGGAATCCGGTTCGATAAGGGCGATTCGCATGGATGGGCGTCAGCGTCGGCGCGCGTGCTTGCTTAACATTCTTCAGACCCCTAAACTCGACCGCTGCACGGAACAATGCTGTGCTGATCTTTTCGTTAAATGAGATAAGAATGCTATTAAGGCGTCCGGGCGGTGCCTATGGGATTAGTCTGAAAATAAAGCGGAGGTGCCGCTAATGGGCTGGCCCGGAATCGTCGTACTCGGCGCCGTCGTCGGCTGGCTCGGCTGGTGGCTTCATCCGCTGCGCCGCGCGGGCCGCGCCCGTCCTTGGGTTGCCGTGCTGATCGGGGTCGCGGCAGCCGGCGCCGCCAAGATGGCCGGCAGTGCGACAGGCCTTTTCTATGACGGCGACACGCTCGAATGGCCGATTTGCACGGCCATCGCCCTTCTCTCCGTTGCCGTGACGGTCGGCTTGGTCTCCCGTCGATGAACGCTTGCAGGCTACACAATGAATATCCGACTTCCTGAATCCGCTGCGCTCGGCGAAACCATTCCCGAGCGGCTGGCGCGGCTGCGCGGCGCGATGGCGCGCGCGGGGCTCGCCGCCTATATCGTTCCGACTGACGATCCGCATCTCTCCGAATATCCGCCTGAGCGCTGGCAAAGCCGTCAGTGGCTATCGGGCTTCGACGGCTCGGCGGGCCTGCTCGTCGTCACCGCCGATTTCGCCGGCCTCTGGACCGATAGCCGCTACTGGGTTCAGGCCGAGGCTCAATTGGCGGGCAGCGGCGTGCAGTTGATGAAGCTGCTGGCTGCCCAGCCGATCTACGCGCATGTCGATTGGCTGGCGCAGAACCTGCCGGCTGGGGCGACGGTGGGCGTCGACGGCGCGGTGCTCGGCGTCGCGGCGGCGCGCGTGCTGACCGACAAGCTCTCGGCGCGCGGCATCGCCGTGCGGACCGAGGCCGATTTGCTCGACGAGATCTGGCCGGGCCGCCCGGCGTTGCCGGACGTGGCGGTCTACGAGCACGCCGCGCCGCACGCCGGCGACACGCGCGCGGAGAAGCTCGCGCGCGTGCGCCGCGCGATGCAGGAAAACGGCGCGCAATGGCATTTCGTCTCGACGCTCGACGACCTCGCGTGGCTCATGAATCTGCGCGGCGCCGACGTGACCTACAACCCGGTGTTCGTCGCGCATGCTTTGATCGGGCTCGATGGGGCGTCGCTCTTCATCGGCGACGGCAAGGTGCCGCGAGAAACCGTCGAGGCGCTCGCCCGCGACGGCGTGCGCGTCGAGCCGTATCGGAAAGCCACCGGCGCGCTCGCCACCTTGCCGGCCGGCTCGACGTTGCTGTTCGATCCGCGCCGCATCACGTACGGCCTGCTGCAGACAGTGCCGGCGTCCGTGAAAGTCGTCGAGGCGGTCAATCCGTCGACGTTCGCCAAATCGCGCAAGACGGCGCGTGAAGCCGAAAACGTGCGGGCGACGATGGAACAGGACGGCGCCGCGCTCGCCGAGTTTTTCGCGTGGTTCGAAAGCGCGCTCGCCAAGGGCGAGACGATCACCGAGCTCACCATCGACGAGCGCCTGACGGCGGCGCGGGCGCGCCGGCCGGGCTTCGTGTCGCTGAGCTTTTCGACGATCGCGGGCTTCAACGCAAACGGCGCGATGCCGCACTACAAGGCGACCGCCGCGTCGCATTCGACGATCGAAGGCAACGGCCTGCTGCTGATCGATTCGGGCGGCCAGTACCTGAGCGGCACGACGGACGTCACGCGGGTCGTGCCGGTCGGCACCGTAACGGCTGAGCAAAGGCGCGACTTCACGGTCGTGCTCAAGGCGATGATGGCGCTCTCGCGCGCGCATTTCCCGCGCGGCATCCGCTCGCCGATGCTCGACGCGATCGCGCGTGCGCCGATCTGGGAAGCCGGATTGGATTACGGCCACGGCACCGGTCATGGCGTCGGCTATTTCCTGAATGTCCACGAAGGCCCGCAGGTGATTTCGCACTACGCGCCGGCCGAGCCGTTCACGGCGATGGAAGAGGGGATGATCACGTCTGTCGAGCCGGGCGTTTACCGGCCGGGCAAGTGGGGCGTGCGGATCGAAAACCTCGTGCTGAATAGCGTCGCGCAGGAGACGGCGTTCGGTTCGTTCCTCAAGTTCGAGACGCTGACGCTGTGTCCGATCGATACGCGCTGCATCGAGCTGCCGCTGTTGCGCGAGGACGAGCGTGCGTGGCTCAACGCGTATCACGAGAACGTGTGGACGCGCGTGTCGCCGCACGTATCGGGCGACGCGAAGGCGTGGCTCGAAACGCGCACCCAGCCCATTTGATCGAAGCGCTAAACGGAAAAACGCAACACCTACAAAAGGAATCGCGATATGGCCGGCGTCGGAGTGATCGTCATCGATATGCAGCAAGCCCTGCTCGCCGGCGCCACGCCGGCCTACCGCGTGGCGGCGGTGGTGGACGGAATCAACCGTCTGACTGCCGCGGCCCGCAAGGCGAAGGCGCCGGTCTGGTTCGTGCAGCATGCCGACGACGATGAGCTCGCGCCGAACAGCGACGGCTGGCAGCTCCACCCCGAACTCATGCTTGAAGATACGGATCGGCTCGTGGGCAAGCGTTACGGCGATTCGTTTCACGAGACGCCGCTGCAGTCGCAGCTCGAGCGCGACGGCATCGATCGCGTCGTGATTTGCGGCTACGCGAGCGAGTTTTGCGTCACCACGGCTGCCCGCCGTGCGTCATTGCTCGGCTACCGGACGACGGTGGTCTCCGATCTGCATACCACGCAGGGCCAGCCGCATCTCACCGCCCAGCAGATCGTCGCGCATCAAAACTACGTCTGGGAGCACAGCTCGCTCACCGGCAATCCGATCTCGGTGCGCCCGCTCGCCGACGTGCTGAGAGCGGAGTTCGCATGACCATCAAAGCGGTCGTCTTCGATTTCGGCGGGGTGCTGATCGACTGGAGCCCCGAGTACGTCTATCGCCAGCTGATTCCCGACGAAGCCGAGCGCCGCTGGTTTCTCACACACGTCTGCGCGATGGATTGGGTCGTGCGGCAGGACGGCGGCCAGCCGATCGCGGAAGGCACCGCGGAATTGATCGCGAAGTTTCCCGAGCACGAAGTGCTGATCCGCGCGTTCTACGAGCGCTGGCAGGAGATGATCGGCGGCGTGCTGGACGAGGGCGCCGCGACGGTCGAGAAGCTCGACGCGGCCGGCGTGCCGCTCTTCGGGCTGACGAACTGGTCGGCGGAGACGTTTCCGTACGCGTGGGAGACCTTTCCGATTCTGCGGCGCTTCAAGGACATCGTCGTCTCGGGCCGCGTGAAACTGGTGAAGCCGGACCCGGCCATCTTCCACGAGATGGCGAGCCGCATCGAACCGCATTTGCCCGGCATCGAGCCGCACGAAATCGTCTTCATCGACGACAACCGCAAGAACGCCGACGCCGCGGCGGCGCTTGGCTGGCACGGCGTGCATCACACGAGCGCCGCGGCGACCGAAGCGCGCTTGCGCGAGCTGGGGCTGCCAGTCTGAGGTTTGAAGCGGCGTGGCGTTTAACGGGGCGGGGGCTTGCCGCGCCGCCTGCTCACTGCCCGATCAGGTTCCGCAAGGCGCCGCTCAACCCCTTCACCGTTTCCCCGACCCCCTTCGCCACGCCCTTGACGCTCACGCCGAGCGCATCGGCGAAGCCCGAGCTGAGCTTCGTCGCGAAGCTCTCGTTGAGCGAGAACTTCGGATCGCGCAGATTGCCGTCGAGTACGAAGTGCAGCGTGATCTTGTCGCCGTGCGCTTTCAGCGCCGCGACGGCGGCTTTCGTCGGCAGCGACAGGAAGGTGTCGAGCGGATCGCCGCTCTCGGCGAGTTGCAGGTGATTGAGCGTCACTACACCCGGCGCGTGCAACTGCTCGTTGTGGACCGTCGCGTTGACGGTCATGTCGAGCGTGCCGCCCGCCACGGGCGTCTTCGCGCTGATCTTCGTCAGCAAGTAGGGATCGAGCGTGACGATGTCCACGCTGCGCAATTCCGTGTTCGTCTGCGAGTCCTTGCTCGCGATCTGGATCCAGCCCGAAAACGACACCGTCCCGGTGTGCTGCGGGCCTTTGATTTCACCTTTCACGGCCACCATCGTCGGATCGGTGAGGGCGGGCAGATGCAGATGATCGACCGTCGCGTGCGCATTCTCGACCGCGATCTTGTAGGCCGGATGCCGCACGGTTTCGTCGTAGAACTCGAAGGTGCCGTGAGTGAATTCGATGTGGTCGATGAGCTTGTCTTGACCCTCGAAAGCGCTGGCTTCGGTTTCGCTCGCGGGCGAAGCGTTGAGCGATTGCCGTAGATTCGGCACGACTTGCAGTCCGCCGCTTTCGGTGCGCAGGACGGTCAGCGTGAAACCGTCGACGACGACGCTGCGCACGTGGATGCGTTTCTTGAGCAGATCGGGCAGGTCCGGCTCGATCGTGATCTGGTCGGCGCGCAGCGTATCGCCGGCGGGCCAGCTCTTCGGTGCGTGCAGGTGGACGTTGGTGAGCCGCACACCCGATAGACCGATATCGATGCGCTCGGCGCTCCCGAGCGGCCCGAGCGCGCCGGCGATGCGTGCTTTCAGCTCGCGTTCGAGCGCATAGGCGCCAGCAATCGCCGCGACAACGAGCGCGACGATCACGCCGACGACCACCCACGCCACCCGCACGCCTTTCGATGCCATCCGTTGCTCCTCACGCCGCGCCGCCATTGGACAAACGCCCCGCGTACTGTCGAGTGCGCGGGGCGTTTGTTTTGCTGCAAGCCGTGTGCCCTGGTTGGGCGATCGTTCGTCTTAGCGGGTAACCGGCTTGTAGCGCACGCGCTTCGGCTTGGCCGCTTCTTCGCCGAGGCGCTTCACCTTGTCCGCCTCGTACTCGTGGTAGTTGCCGTCGAAGAACACGGCTTGCGAGTCGCCCTCGAACGCCAGGATGTGTGTCGCAATGCGATCGAGGAACCAGCGGTCGTGCGAGATCACCATCACCGAGCCCGCGAATTCGAGCAGCGCGTCTTCGAGCGCGCGCAGCGTTTCGACGTCGAGGTCGTTCGACGGTTCGTCGAGGAGCAGCACGTTGCCGCCCGCGATCAGCGTCTTCGCCAAGTGCAGCCGCCCGCGCTCACCGCCCGACAGCGTGCCGACGTTCTTCTGCTGATCGCCGCCCTTGAAGTTGAAGCGGCCGATGTACGCGCGCGACGGCGTTTCGTACTTGCCCACCGTCAGGACGTCGGCGCCGCCGGAAATCTCTTCGAACACCGTTTTCGAGCCGTCGAGGGCGTCGCGGCTCTGGTCGACGTAGGCGAGCTTGACGGTCGGGCCTTGCACGATCTCGCCCGAATCCGGCTGTTCCTTGCCGGTCAGCATACGGAACAGCGTCGACTTGCCCGCGCCGTTCGCCCCGATGATGCCGACGATCGCGCCCGCCGGAATCTTGAAGCTCAGGTCGTCGATCAGGAGCCGGTCGCCATACGCCTTGCTGACGTTCTTGAACTCGATGACTTCGTTGCCGAGGCGCTCGCCCACCGGAATGAAGATTTCCGACGTTTCGTTGCGCTTTTGGTATTCCTGGCTGTTGAGTTCCTCGAAGCGCGCGATACGCGCCTTCGATTTCGCCTGACGGCCCTTCGGATTCTGGCGCACCCACTCCAGCTCCTTCTTGATCGCCTTCTGGCGCGCCGATTCGGACGCTTCTTCCTGTTTCAGCCGCTCTTCCTTCTGGTCGAGCCAGCTGCTGTAGTTGCCCTTCCACGGAATGCCGTGGCCGCGGTCGAGTTCGAGAATCCACTCGGCGGCGTTATCGAGGAAGTAGCGATCGTGGGTGACGGCGACGACCGTGCCCGGGAAGCGCACGAGGAACTGCTCGAGCCAATCGACGGATTCGGCGTCAAGGTGGTTGGTCGGTTCGTCGAGCAGGAGCATGTCGGGCTTTTCGAGCAGCAGCTTGCACAGCGCGACGCGGCGCTTTTCGCCGCCCGACAGGTTTTCGATCTTCGCGTCCCAGGGCGGCAGGCGCAGCGCGTCGGCGGCGATTTCCAACTGCTGCTCGGGGCTGCCGCCGTCGCTCGCGGCAAGGATCGCTTCGTATTTCGCCTGTTCGGCGGCGAGCGCGTCGAAGTCGGCGTCGGGTTCGGCGTAGGCCGCGTAGATCTCCTCGAGCTTCTTGCCTGCCTGGAAGAGGTCGCCAAGCCCTTCTTCGACCGCTTCGCGCACCGTCTTCGACGGATCGAGCTTCGGCTCCTGCGGCAGATAGCCGATGTTCAGGTTCGGCATCGGCGTGGCTTCGCCTTCGATTTCCTTGTCGACGCCGGCCATGATCTTGATGAGCGTCGATTTGCCCGAGCCGTTCAGGCCGAGCACGCCGATTTTCGCGCCGGGGAAGAACGAGAGCGAGATGTCCTTTAGGATCTGGCGTTTCGGCGGCACGATCTTGCCGACGCGGTTCATGGTGAAGACGTATTGGGCCATGGGCTTGAAGTCGGATGTTGATGCCGCGCGGCGCTCGATATGGCGCGCGCGGCGATGGGTGAAATGGGGTGGCGCGGTGCGCCGGCGCGGCGCTTCGATGCGCCGTCGCGCCAGGGGTTCGCGCGGAAGCGTCCGCTATTGTACTTCGGGACTTCGCGCTTGCCGGAAACGCGGACGATGCCTCAGAGCCAGTCGGCGACGCCGCCGTGCCCCGAGCACGTGCCGCGGCGGTCGCGGCTGAAGCTGTAGGTGCCGTCGCGGCAGCGGGCGGTCGCGCCTTCGGGGACGCGGCCCGATTTCGAATGCGCGGGCGAATGCACCGTCTCGCCGGACCGGTTCTGATACGTGTTGTGATTGTCGAGATTGGCTTCGTCGGGCGTGGCGGCCGAAGTCGAATAGGCGAAAGCAGGGGAGGCGGCGAGCAGAAGGCTGGCGGCGAATGCGGCGGCGGCCCGCTTGCATGCCGGGATGAAGGCCGAGCGGTCGGCCCCGGGGGCAACGTTTCGATGCAGCATGGATAGGGTCTCGAGTGTGTGTTGTTCTTTCACGGACGATTCGCACTGCGCCGCGCATAATAGCGCGGCTTCGCCCTGGCGATCTCACTCGATTAGACAAGCTAAGTAATTCCGTAACCGTTTGCGGTGGAGGTGTTCGCGTGACGCGTTCGATGCGTGGTGGTTGGCTCGCGCTGTTTTGCGCGGTCTTGTTGGGAGCATGCACGTCCTCGCCGCCCTCGATGCCGGTTGTGCCGGTTTCGTCGCTGCCGCTCATCGTGGCCCACCGCGGCGGCACCGCTGACGCGCCCGAGAACACGATCGAGGCGATTCGGCAGGCGCTCGCGCATCATGCCGACGTCATGTGGCTCACCGTTCAGTTGAGCAAGGACGGCGTGCCGGTGCTGTACCGCCCGGCTGACTTGTCGGCGCTGACCGACGCGTCGGGGCCGGTGGCGAGCAAGGCGGCTGCCGAGCTGGCTCGTGTGAATGCGGGCTGGATGTTCAAGCAGCCCGGCGCCACCGGCGAAGGCGAGTATCCGTATCGCCGCAATCCCGTCGGCATTCCCACCTTGCGCGATGCGTTACGCGCTATTCCCGTCGACATGCCCGTGATCCTGGATATGAAGGCACTGCCGGCCGAGCCGCAGGCGCAGGCGGTCGCAAAGGTGTTGAGCGATGAGGGGGCATGGCCGCGCGTCGTGATTTATTCGACGGAAGCGGCGTATCAAAGCGCGTTCGCGGCATACCCGCAGGCGCGCTTGTTCGAGTCGCGCGATGCGACGCGCTTGCGATTGCTGCGGGTGCTGCTCAACGAGGGCTGCATGGACGCGCCCACCAAACCGACGTGGACCGGCTTCGAATTGCATCGGAAACTCACCGTCACCGAAAAATTCACGCTGGGAGAAGGGCGCTCGGAAGTGAACGCGACGATGTGGACGCCCGAGGCTGTCGCGTGCTTTCGGAGGCAATCCGATCAGGTTCGCGTCGTCGCCATTGCCGTGAACAACGCCGACGATTATCGGAGCGCGGCATGTCTGGGCATCGACGCGGTATTGGCCGACTCGCCACGCGAAATGTCGGCGATACGCGCGACGATTGCGCTGCCGCTGCAATGCCCCGTGCGACAAGAAACTGCAACTGCACAAAATTGATTGTCGCCAGACAACACGGAGCGCAGATGCGACAAAGCCCGCAGCGACGCGGGCCTTGCTGTGCTCTGGTCCACCGACGCCCCTTCGAGCGTCGGAAAACGAAGCAAACCTTACACGTTGAACAGGAAGTTCATCACGTCGCCATCGTGCACGACGTATTCCTTGCCTTCGGCGCGCATCTTCCCGGCTTCCTTCGCGCCTTGTTCGCCCTTGTAGGTCACGTAGTCGTTGAAAGAAATGGTTTGCGCGCGGATGAAGCCGCGCTCGAAATCGGTGTGGATCACGCCGGCTGCTTGCGGCGCGGTATCGCCGATGTGGATCGTCCACGCGCGCACTTCCTTCACACCCGCCGTGAAGTACGTCTGCAGGCCGAGCAGCTTGAAACCGGCGCGAATCACACGGTTCAGACCCGGCTCGTGCATGCCCATGTCGGCGAGGAACACTTCCTTGTCTTCGTCGGCCAGATCGGCGATCTCGGCCTCGATCGCCGCGCACACGGCGACGACCGGCGACTTCTCGGCTTCCGCGTACTTGCTCACGGCTTCCAGATGCGGGTTGTTTTCGAAGCCGTCTTCCTTCACGTTCGCCACGTACATCGTCGGCTTGGCGGTGATCAGGCAGAACGGCTTCAGCAGTGCCTGTTCTTCGTCGGACAGATCGAGGGCCCGCACCGACTTCGCCTGATCCAGTTGCGCGCGCACCTTTTCCAGCACGGCGGCGAGCTTGACCGCTTCCTTGTCGTTGCCCGACTTCGCGGCCTTCGAATAGCGCGCGAGCGCCTTCTCGACGGTGGCGAGGTCGGCGAGCGCCAGTTCGGTGTTGATGACTTCGATGTCCGAGAGCGGGTCGACTTTGCCCGCGACGTGAATCACGTTCTCGTCCTCGAAGCAGCGCACGACGTGCGTGATCGCGTCGGTTTCGCGGATGTTCGCGAGGAACTGGTTGCCAAGCCCTTCGCCCTTGCTTGCGCCGGCGACGAGCCCGGCGATATCGACGAACTCGACGACCGCCGGCACGACGCGCTCGGGCTTGACGATCTCGGAGAGCGCGTTCAAGCGGTGATCGGGCACTTCGACCACGCCGACATTCGGCTCGATCGTGCAGAACGGATAGTTTTCGGCGGCGATGCCCGCCTTGGTCAGCGCGTTGAACAGGGTGGACTTGCCGACATTAGGCAAGCCGACGATGCCGCATTTGAGGCTCATGGAATCCTTCGAACGGGTGAAACGGCGCTAGGGCCGGGCGCTCTTCGGCGCAGCCGGCAGGACGGCTCGACCGCAGCGCGGAAAAAAGGGACGGCGCGCGGGGCGCGGCCGGCAAAAGCGCTATTGTACCGCTGGTCCCGCCACGGACTGCGCGCTTTGGCATCGGGTGTGCAGTCTCGCCCGGTGTTGCCCGCCGCGGCCAGTCGGCGAGTGAAGGGGCCGGATATGGGGCTGGACCCGCCCCGAAAGCGCCCGCTCGACTCTTGATATAGCGCACCGGCGCCGCCCGTCAGGACAAGCCGTGCCATAGGGCGCGGCTATAATGCCCGGCATGAGTGCTTCCCATCAAAGCTTCCACGTGGCCGTCGTCGGCGGCGGGCTGGTCGGCAAGACCGCCGCGCTCGCGCTGACGCAGGCCGGTCTGCGCGTCGCGCTGCTCGCTCAGCCCACGGCGCCGCGTCCGGCCGATGCCGTCTTCGATGCGCGCATTTACGCGCTGTCCTCCAGTTCGCAGACTTTGCTCGAACGCTTGCGCGTCTGGCAGGCGCTCGATCACAGCCGGCTGTCGCCTGTCTACGACATGCGCGTCTGGGGCGATGCTCACGCCGAACTCCATTTCTCCGCGTTCCAAGCTTCGGTGGCGCAGCTCGCGTGGATCGTCGAGTCGTCGCTGATCGAGCAATCGCTCGACGCCGCGCTGCGCTTCCAGCCGAACCTGACCTGGATCGACACGCGCGCTCAAGGGCTCGACGTCAAGCCCGATGCGGCGGTGCTCGGTCTGGCGAACGGGCAGGTCATCGAGGCCGATCTGGTCGTCGGCGCGGACGGCGCCCATTCGTGGGTCCGGGCCCAGATCGGCTCGAAAGTCGAGCGGCGCGACTACCGGCAGACCGGCGTCGTCGCGAACTTCAAGGCCGCCAAGCCGCACGGCGAAACCGCGTACCAGTGGTTCAAGGACGGCGAAATCATCGCGTTGCTGCCGCTGCCCGACGGCCATGTGTCGCTCGTCTGGTCGGCGCGCACCGAGCACGCGAGCGAGCTGATCGCGCTCGATCCCGCGCAACTGGCGGCCGCCGTCGAAAAGGTCACCCAAGGCCAGCTCGGCGCGCTCGAATGCGTGACGCCCGCGCAGGGCTTTCCGCTCGCGCTGCAAACGGTCGACCGGCTGGTCGCGCCGCGCGTCGCACTGGTCGGTGACGCCGCGCATCTGATCCACCCGCTCGCCGGCCAGGGGATGAACCTCGGGTTGCGCGACGCGGCCGCGCTCGTCGACGTCATCGCGAAAAAGGAGCCGTTCCGCGATCTGGGCGACCCCGTGCTGCTGCGCCGCTACGAGCGCTCGCGCCGCGAAGATATCGGCGCGCTGATGATCGCCACCGACGGCCTGCAGCGCCTGTTTTCGCTGCCGGGCACGGTCGCGCGCGCGGTGCGCGACACCGGAATGGCGCTGGTTGGTGCGCAGCCGCTCATTAAGCGCTGGCTCGTTTCCGCCGCCTTGGGCTAATAATTAGACAACCTCGGGGGCCTCGACTGCCCGCCACGAACACACACGCTCGCCACGCGGGCGCGTTTCATCAAAGGATGCAAGACATGAAGAAAATCGTTCGGATCGCGGTGACGGCGGTGGCCGTCGCGGCAGCCACGCTGGGCTGCACCGCCCAGGCCGACCAGGCCACCGACAAGCTCAAATCGACGCTGCAGTCGAGGCTCGGCGGCGATGTCGAGATCAAGAGCATCGCGAAATCGCCAATCTCGGGCCTGTACGAAGTCAACCTCGGCACGCAGATCATCTATAGCGACGCCAACGGCGACTACGTGCTGCTCGGCGACCTCGTCGACACAAAGACCCGCACCAACCTGACCGAAGCGCGCCTTGCCGAGACCAACAAGATCGATTTCGCGAGCCTGCCGTTCGCGAACGCGGTCAAGGTCGTGAAGGGCAACGGCAGCCGCAAGATCGCCGTGTTCTCCGATCCGAACTGCCCGTACTGCAAGCAGCTGGAGACGACGCTGAAGTCGATCGATAACGTTACCGTCTACACGTTCCTGTACCCGGTGCTGTCGCCGGATTCGCTCGTGAAGTCGAAGGCGATTTGGTGCTCGACCGACCGTGCGAAGACCTGGGAAGCGTGGATGCTCGACCACAAGGCGCCGGCCGGCCCAGCCGACTGCGATACCACCGCGCTCGACAAGAACCTCGCGCTCGGCCGCGGCATGAACGTGACCGGTACCCCGACCGTGTTCCTCGCGGATGGCCGCCGGTTGCCGGGAGCCGTCTCCGCCGACCAGCTCGACAAGGCAATATCCGCCGTGCACTGACGCGGCGAGCCGTTTAACAAGAGGCGCAGTAGCGCCTCTTGTTGTTTCTGAAGCCCCGATTTTGTCCATCACCGTTTTGCGAACCCACTAGCCTGCCGATGAAGCCGATCCGCTACACCATCGCCCCGTTGCAACCCGCCGCGCATCTGTTCGAAGTGACCTTGACGCTCGCCGATCCCGATCCGGCCGGGCAGCGCTTCATGCTGCCGGTGTGGATCCCCGGCAGTTACATGGTGCGCGAGTTCGCGCGCAACATCGTCACGCTGCGCGCGTTCAACGACGCCGGCCGCAAGGTGCGGATCGAGAAGACCGACAAGCACACATGGCAGGCCGCGCCGGTCAAGGGCGGTTCGCTGACGCTGCGCTACGAGGTGTATGCGTGGGACATGTCCGTGCGGGCTGCGCATCTCGACGACACGACCGGCTTCTTCAACGGCACCAGCGTGTTCCTCGCCCCGCTCGGGCATGAGCAGGCGCCTTGCATCGTCGATATTCAAAAGCCGACGGGGCAGACGTACCGCAACTGGCGCGTTGCGACGGCGCTGCCCGAAGCGCGCGGCACGAAGCGCTACGGCTTCGGCGAGTACCGCGCGGAGAATTACGACGAGCTCATCGACCATCCGGTGACGCTCGGCGAGTTCGCGCTCGCGAGTTTCAAGGCGTACGGCGTGCCGCACGACATCGTGATCGCGGGACGCGTCGTGTCGCTCGACATGGATCGCCTTACTGCGGATTTGAAGCGCATCTGCGAAGCGCAGATCGCGCTGTTCGAGCCGAAGACGAAGAAGGCGCCGATGGATCGCTACGTGTTCATGACGCAGGCCGTGAGCGACGGTTACGGCGGCCTCGAGCATCGCGCGTCGACAGCGCTCATCTGCAATCGCACAGACCTGCCGGTGCTGGGCCAGGCCGAGGCGTCGGAAGGCTATCGGACGTATCTGGGGCTCTGCAGCCACGAGTACTTCCACACCTGGAACGTGAAGCGCATCAAGCCCGCCGCCTTCGCGCCGTACGACCTGACGCGCGAGAACTACACGTCGCTGCTGTGGCTCTTCGAAGGCTTCACGTCTTATTACGACGACCTGATGCTCGTGCGCAGCCAGAGCATCACGCAAGACCAGTACTTCACCTTGCTCGGCAAGACGATCGGTGCGGTGCTGCGCGGCGGCGGCCGCCTGAAGCAGAGCGTCGCCGAGAGCTCGTTCGACTCGTGGGTCAAGTACTACCGTCAGGACGAGAACTCGCCGAACGCAATCGTCAGCTACTACGCGAAGGGCTCGCTCGTCGCGCTGGCGTTCGATTTGGCGATTCGCGCGCAGACGAACCATCGCAAGTCGCTCGACGACGTGATGCGCCTGCTGTGGCAGCGCTACGGACGCGATTTCTACCGCGGCAATGCGGTCGGCGTAGCCGAGGACGAAATCGAAGCGCTGATTGCCGAGGCGACCGGCGCGGATCTCTCGTCAGTGTTCGACGAAGCGGTGCGTGGCACGCGCGACTTGCCGCTCGCCGAGTTGCTCGCGCCCTTCGGCGTGACGCTCGGACCGGAGACCGACAAGAACGGCAAGCCGTCGCTCGGCGCGAAGACGCGCGGCGGCGCCGAGTGCGCGCTGACGGTGGTTCACGACGGCAGCGCCGCGCAAAAGGCGGGCTTGTCGGCGGGCGACGTGCTGGTCGCCGTCGACGGCCTGCGCGTCACCGGCTCGAACCTCGACGCGCTGCTCGCGCGCTATCAGCCGGGCGCCAAGGTCGAGATCCATGCGTTCCGGCGCGATGAGCTGCGCGTGGCGCAGGTGAAGCTCGATGGCCCGGAGGTCTCGCGCTACAAGCTGTCGGTCGGGGAGAAGGGCGATAAACGCGGCGAACCCGCTGCGGTGCGCAAGGGGCGCGAGCGCTGGCTGCAAGGCTGATTGTTCCACTGCTGCAACAATCCGTCGCCGCCAGACTACTTTTTCGCAGCGCGGCAAAAAATACAATGGCTTCACTCGCGCAACGATGCGCAACCCACTGGAGCCAAACATGACCACCATCCTGCAACTGAACTCGTCGGCCCGCACGCAAGGTGCCCAATCGACGCTGCTCGCGAACGAACTGACGGCGAAGCTGCAACAATCGAACGCCGGCGCGAAGGTTGTCGTCCGCGATCTGCTCGCCAACGGACTGCCGCACCTCGACGAGTCCGTCCTCGGCGCGTTCTTCACGCCGGCCGAAAACCGCACGGCTGAACAAGCCTCGATCGTGGCCAAGAGCGATGCGCTGGTCGCCGAACTCCAAGCCGCCGACATCGTCGTGATCGGCGCCCCGCTGTACAACTTCGGCATCTCATCGCAACTGAAGACGTACTTCGACTGGATCGCGCGCGTCGGCATCACGTTCCGCTACACGGAAAACGGTCCCGAAGGTCTGGTGAAGGGCAAGAAGGTGTTCGTGGTGTCGGCGCGCGGCGGCAAGTACGCGGGCACGCCGAACGATACTCAGACGCCGTATCTGAAGACGTTCCTCGGCTTTCTGGGCATGACCGATGTGAACTTCATCTACGCCGAAGGTCTCAACATGGGCCCGGACTCGGCGAGCGCGGCACTGGCCGGTGCGCGTGAGGCGATTGCGGCGGCGTAAATCGCTTCGTAGTGGGTCATAAAAAGTCACGGCGCGAGAGCGCCGTGATTTTTTTTCTGGGTCAGGGGTGTGCCCCCGCTGCCTGTCAGGCGAGTACCTCGGTTGCTTCCGGCAGGCGCCAATCGATCGGATCGCGGCCGTTGGCGGTCAGATAATCGTTCGCCATCGCGAAATGGCGGCAACCGAGAAAGCCACGATGTGCGGATAGCGGAGAGGGATGGGGCGCCTCGAGCACGCAATGCGGCTTGTCTTCCAGCAGCGTTCGCTTTGCCTGCGCGTGTGCGCCCCACAGCATGAAAACGAGCCCGTCATGGCGCATGGCGAGTTCGTGGATCAGCGTATCGGTGCATTTTTCCCAGCCGCGTTTCGCGTGGCTTGCCGCCAGGCCGCGCTCGACCGTCAGCACCGTGTTCAGCAACAGCACGCCTTGTTTCGCCCACGCGTCGAGACATCCGTGGCGCGGCGTCTCGTAGCCGAAATTCGCGGCGATTTCCTTGAAAATGTTGCGCAGCGACGGCGGCGGTCGTACCGATGGCGGCACGGAAAACGCGAGCCCATGGGCTTGCGGGTGTCCGCGGTCGTCGCCGTGATAGGGGTCTTGGCCGAGGATGACGACTTTTACGTCGTCCGGGCTCGTCAGGCGAAGGGCGCGGAACACATCGGCGGGATAGATCGTCTTGCCCTCCGTGCGTTCGTCGTCGACAAAGCGGCATAGCGGCGCGTAGGCGTCGCTGGCGATGAACGGACGGAGATGCGCGCGCCAGGCAGCCGGTAGCGCGTCGAACTGCGCTTCGAGCGATTCAATCGGCGGCGCGGACAGCGCGGATGACGGTGCGTCGAAAAGCGAGGCTTGCGACGAGCGGGAACGGGAGCGGGAGGCGGAGGTCATGGCGAAGAAGTGTCGCAGCAATCGCCCGGCGGCTCAAGCGGGCAGGGTCCGCGCCCCCGCAATCCATCAGCGCTCCCGCAATTGATACCCGCGCTGCGCCTTGCTGCCATTGTCCGGAGCGAGGCCCGGCACCTTTGCCGCCAGCTCCGCCTGGAGCGCGTGCAGTGCCGGCTCGTCCCCGTGTTTCAGTTCGAGTTCGATTTCGCTGATCGGCGTCCGGCGAGTGACGCCGTCGACTTCGGCCGTGATTTCGCCTTGGTCGATGGCTGCCTCGATTTCGGTGTCGCCGTGAACGACGTGCCAAAGCGTGCGCGTGAAATCCGTGCTGAAGAGCTTGATCAACGCCGGTGCCGCCTCGCGTAGCGCTTCTGCGGAGGCCGCATCGTCGCACGCCGTGACGAGCGCATCGATGTCGAGGCGCTCGCCGGCAACCGGCATTTCCCATTCGTGCCGCCGATGCAGCCCGCCCTCGGCGCTGCCCACCGTCTTGTAGGTTTGCAGCCAGCCGTGAGGCGATTTTCGCAAGCGCAGCGCGCTCTTCGATTTGGCGAGCGTGAGTGCCGGCGTATCGAAGTAGTCATTCGTCAGCTGAACGTGAATACCGGCCTTGCCCGTTCGAGTGACGAAAAATTCCGTTGCTGCAGCGACTTGATCAGGCGGCAACGCGAGCTTGATTTCACTTTCGATGCTCATGATCGCACTGGCGATTCCAGTCCAAAAATCAGAAGAACATCCGGGCAAGTTCCGCACCGGGCTCATCGGCGCGCATGAACGCCTCGCCGACAAGGAAAGTATGCACCGACAGCTCACGCATGCGTTCGACATCGGCGCGCGACAGGATGCCCGACTCGGTCACGACGATCCGGTCCTCAGGGATCGAATCGAGCATGCCGATCGTTGTTTGGAGCGAGGTCTCGAACGTGCGCAGGTTGCGGTTGTTGATGCCGATGAGCGGCGTCTTGAGCTTGAGCGCTTCCTTGAGCTCGGCGCTGTCATGCACTTCGACGAGCACGGCGAGCCCGAGCGAATGCGCGAGCGCTTCGAGATCCTGCATCTCCGAGGTGTCGAGCGCGGCAGCGATCAAGAGGATCGCATCGGCGCCCATCGCGCGGGCTTCGACGATTTGGTACGGATCGACAATGAAGTCCTTGCGCAGCACCGGCAGGTCGCATGCGGCGCGGGCTTCTTCGAGATACGCGGCGCTGCCTTGGAAGAACTGCACGTCGGTCAGCACCGACAAGCACGCCGCGCCGTGCTTCGCGTACGATCGCGCGATGTCGGCGGGGACGAAATGCTCGCGCAGCACGCCTTTCGACGGGCTCGCTTTCTTGACTTCGGCGATCACCGCTGCCTGGCCGGCCGCGTGTTTGGCGCGCAGTGCGCCGACGAAATCGCGTTTGTCGCGCGCAGACGCTTCGAGGCGCAGCGCTTCGAGCGGTGCGCTTTGCTGCGCGACTCGGACTTCCTCGCGCTTGACCGCAATGATGCGTTCCAGAATGTCGCTCATAGTTCTTGATTCCGTTTCCGTAGTGCCTGTCGGCTCGGCTTAGTTTGCGGCCTTCGGCTTGAATTGCTGCGTGAAGCGCACGAGATCGTCGACCTTCGCGCGCGCCTTGCCGCTCGCGATCGCCTCGCGCGCAAGCTGGATGCCGTCCGCGATCGATGCCGACACGTTCGCCGCATAAAGCGCGGTGCCCGCATTCAGCGTGACGATTTCCCGCGCGACGCCCGGCGTGTTGTCGAGCGCTTCGAGCAGCATCGTCTTCGATTCGGCGGCATCCTCCACTTTCAGCGTGCGGTTCGACACCATCTGCAAGCCAAAATCTTCGGGATGGATCTCGTACTCGTGCACCTTGCCGTCGCGCAATTCGCCGACGAGCGTCGCCGCGCCGAGCGACACCTCGTCCATGCCGTCCTTGCCGTACACGACGAGAACGTGCTTGGCGCCGAGGCGCTGCATCACGCGGACCTGGATACCGACTAGATCCGGGTGGAACACGCCCATCAGTTGATTCGGCGCGCCTGCGGGATTCGTCAGCGGCCCAAGAATATTGAAGATCGTCCGCACGCCGAGTTCGCGTCGCACTGCGGCGATATTCTTCATCGCCGGATGATGGTTCGGCGCGAACATGAAGCCCATGCCGGTCTCGGCGATCGATGCGGCCACTTGATCGGGCTGCAGATCGATATTGACGCCGAGCGCTTCGAGCACATCGGCGCTGCCCGACTTGCTCGACACGCCGCGATTGCCGTGCTTCGCGACTTTCGCGCCTGCGGCGGCCGTGACGAACATCGTCGCCGTCGAGATGTTGAACGTATGCGAGCCATCGCCGCCCGTGCCGACGATGTCGACGAAATTCGAGTTGTCGGCCACCTCGACGTGATTGGCGAATTCGCGCATCACCGTCGCGGCGGCGGTGATTTCGCCAATCGTCTCTTTTTTCACGCGCAAGCCGGTGATGATCGCGGCCGCCATCACTGGCGACAGATCCCCGCGCATGATGAGCCGCATCAAATGCAGCATTTCGTCGTGGAAGATCTCGCGATGTTCGATCGTGCGCTGCAACGCTTCCTGCGGGCTGATGGTCATGATCTCGTCCCTCTTCATGCGCTGCGGTGCGCGCCGGTGGCTTTCGCGTTTTTCACGAAGTTTTCGAGCAGCGCATGGCCGTGCTCGGACAGAATCGATTCCGGATGGAATTGCACGCCTTCGATCGCGTATTCCTTGTGGCGCACGCCCATGATCTCGCCGTCGTCGGTCCAGGCGGAGATCTCGAGGCAGTCCGGCAGCGATTCGCGCTCGATCGCAAGCGAGTGATAGCGCGTGATGTTGAAATGCTTCGGCAGGTCGGCGAATACGCCTTTGCAGTCGGTTTCGATCTGGCTCACCTTGCCGTGCATGATGGTCTTCGCGCGCACGACGCGCCCGCCGAACGCTTCGCCAATCGCCTGATGGCCCAGGCACACGCCGAGCATCGGCTTCTTGCCGGCGAAGTGCTTCAGGACCTCGAGCGTGATGCCCGCGTGCTGCGGGTTGCTCGGTCCGGGCGACAGGCAGATGCGCTCGGGGTCGAGCTTCTCGATCTCCTCGATCGTGATTTCGTCGTTGCGATAAGTCCGCACGTCTTCGCCGAGTTCGCCGAAGTACTGGACCAGGTTATAGGTGAACGAATCGTAGTTGTCGATCATCAGCAGCATGGTCTTGTCTCCGGTCAGAAGTCGCTATCGAGGCCGTCTTGCACTTGCTCGGCGGCGCGCAGCACGGCGCGCGCCTTGTTCTCGGTCTCTTGCCATTCGGATTCGGGCACCGAATCCGCGACGATTCCCGCCGCCGCTTGCACATACAGATTGCCGTTGTGGATGAGACCCGTGCGGATCGCGATCGCCAGATCCATCTCGCCCGTGAACGACAGGTAGCCGACGGCACCGCCATAGAGGCCGCGCTTGACCGGCTCCAGTTCGTCGATCAGCTCCATCGCGCGCACCTTCGGCGCACCCGAGAGCGTGCCGGCCGGGAACGTGGCGCGCAGCACGTCGAAGTTGGTCGTGCCCGGCTTCAGCTTGCCTTCGACCGAGCTCACGATGTGCTGCACATGCGAGTACTTTTCGATGACCATCTTGTCCGTGACGGCCACCGAGCCGATCTGCGCAATGCGGCCGACGTCGTTGCGCGCGAGGTCGATCAGCATCACGTGCTCGGCGATTTCCTTCGGATCGTTCAGGAGTTCGGTGGCGAGCTCGGCATCGCGCTCCGGCGTATTGCCGCGCGGACGCGTGCCCGCGAGCGGACGGATCGTGACGATCCGGTCTTCGCCACGCTTTTCCTGGCGCACCAGAATTTCCGGCGACGCGCCGACCACCTGGAATTCGCCGAAGTTGTAGTAGTACATGTACGGCGACGGGTTCAGCGAACGCAGCGCGCGGTACAGGGAGAGGGGGTTGTCGCGATACGGTTTGATCAGACGCTGGCCGACCTGCACTTGCATGAGCTCGCCGGCGGCGATGTATTCCTTGGCTTGGCGAACCGCGGCGAGGTAGTCGTCTTTCGCGAACTCGCGGTAGATCTCGGTGCGCACGCTCGCCGACGTGACGGGCGGTTGCACGGTCGTGCGCAGACGCTGGCGCAGGTCGCGCAGACGCTGCTTCGCCCGCGTGTACGCCTCGGGCGTCGATGGGTCCGCATAGACGATCAGGTAGAGCTTGCCCGCGAGATTGTCGATGACGGCGACTTCCTCGGTCACCAGCAACTGGATGTCGGGCAGGCCGAGATCGTCGGGCGGCGTGCTGTGCGCGAGTTTCTTTTCGATGTAGCGCACCGCGTCATAGCCGAAATAACCGGCGAGACCGCCGCAAAAACGCGGCAGGCCAGGGCGCTGCGCGACCTTGAAGCGGGCCTGGAATTGCGCGATGAATTCGAGCGGATCGCCTTCGTGCGTCTCGACGACCTTGCCGTCCTTGACCACTTCCGACACGCCCGCCTTCGCGCGCACCAACATGCGCGCCGGCAGGCCGATGAACGAGTAGCGCCCGAAGCGCTCGCCGCCCACCACCGATTCGAGCAGGAACGAGTTGGCGCCGCCGCGTTCGGCCTGTGCGAGTTTCAAGTACAGCGAAAGCGGGGTTTCGAGATCGGCGAGCGCCTCGGCGATCAACGGGATGCGGTTATAGCCCTCGTTCGCGAGGGATTGGAATTCGAGTTCGGTCATGTTCCGATCCTGTTCGTAGGCGTGGCGGCTGGCGCCAGGCAAAGCGTTGGCGCTGCGCGGCCGGTCGGGCGTGTACGGCAAGAGGATGCCAACCGGCGCAGGGTGTCTCGCACAAGCGCGCATGGCGAACCGAAAATCGGCCATGAATGCAGCATCTGCTTAGGATGCGGGCCTCGGTTCAAGCAATGCGGCGAAAGGAGCGCGAGCGCGCAGCGAAGTAAAAAACGAGCGCTGAAGACGAACTCCAGCGTACCTCAAGAGAGGTTAGCGCGACCAGCGACGCCAGGGCCAAGCTCCCCGGTCGATGCTGCTCAGACTCCGTTTTTTATTCAGAAACATGAAGATGGACGACGGTTAGGTCAGGGTTGAGGTGCTGCGTTGCGAGCCGCATTGTAAGCCGAGATGGCGTTTGCGGCGTCGAGCAGCGAGGCAACTATACCATCCGATTTTATCGTTTGTATAGCTTGCCCATGGTTGTAGCCATAAGGGACGGTGAGCGTCGCCATGGCCGCGGCGCGGCCGGCGAGTGCGTCGTTCTCCGAATCGCCGATGGCCACGGCCTCTTGCGGCGCGACGCCCAGTGTCTCGCACGCCGCGAGCATCGGCAGCGGATCGGGCTTCTTGCGCGGCAGGCTGTCGCCGCCGTAGACCACGGCAAAGAAGCCGATCAGCGCGTACTTCTCGAGCAGTTCGACGGCGAAGCGGCGCGGCTTGTTGGTCACGCAGGCGAGCTTGAGGCCCGCGTCGCGCATCGCTCGCAAGCCCGCTTCGACATCGGGATACAGACGCGTGGCGAGGCCGTTGATCTTCGCGTACTCCGCTTGATATAGCGCGAGTGCTTCCTCGAAGCGGCCTTGTGCTTCGTCGGCCGAAAGGCGTGGCGCAAGGACGCTGCGGATCAGATGCTCCGAGCCCTTGCCCACATACCCGATCACTTCCTCGCGCGACGTTTCCGCCGCGTCGAGTTGCGCGAGCATGCCATTCAGGCCGGCGGTGAAATCGTCTGCGGTATCGATCATCGTGCCGTCGAGATCGATGATCGCCGCCTTGATGCACGGCCCCGTGAAGCGCGGGGCGTCGAATGCCGGGGCCGTCTTTGTCATGCTCAGTCCGCTTTTACGGTGGCGAGCGCGCGGCGCATGTCGTCGATCACCGCGCGATAGTCCGGCTTGCCGAAGATCGCCGAGCCGGCAACGAACGTATCCGCGCCGGCGGCCGCGATTTCGGCGATGTTGTCGGCCTTCACGCCGCCGTCGACTTCCAGGTGGATGTCGCGGCCAGTGCGCTCGCGGTACGCGTCGATGCGCGCACGTGCCTCACGCAGCTTGTTCAGCGCCTCGGGAATGAACGATTGGCCACCGAAACCCGGATTGACCGACATGATCAGCACGAGGTCGACGCGGTCCATCACGTGATCGAGGTAGTTGAGCGGCGTGGCCGGATTGAACACGAGGCCGGCCTTGCAGCCATGATCGCGGATCAGCGACAGCGTGCGGTCGATGTGATCGGAGCCTTCCGGATGGAAGCTGATCAGATTCGCGCCGGCCTTTGCGAAGTCCGGCACGATGCGGTCGACGGGGCGCACCATCAGATGCACGTCGATCGGCACCTGCACGTGCGGGCGGATCGCCTCGCAGACGAGCGGGCCGATCGTCAGGTTCGGAACGTAATGGTTGTCCATCACGTCGAAGTGGATCCAATCGGCGCCTGCGGCGACGACGTTGCGGACTTCCTCGCCAAGCCGCGCGAAGTCGGCCGAAAGGATGCTGGGTGCGATACGGAATTGCGTCATGGCGCTGAATGTTGGCGAAGTGGGCCGAAAAACCGTTATTTTACCGTTTCGAGCGGGCTAAAGCGGACGTGTTCGGTTGCGGGCGGGGACCGCATCCATCAGAATGCCAAACCAGAGCGGTTCCAGGCCGGCAGGCGCGAGGCCGTTGCCGCGCGGGTCCAGCAGGTTTCTATCAGAACGGAATCACGATGAGCCAGTATCAATTCAGCGTGTCGTCGCAGACGCGTTACTTGCCCGAGCAGTCGGACCCGGAGCGCCGTCAATACGCGTTCGCGTACACGTTGACGATCCGCAATACGGGTCAGGTGACCGCGCAATTGATCGCGCGGCACTGGGTGATCACTGACAGCGAGAGTCAGGTTCAGGAGGTGAAGGGGCTGGGCGTGGTCGGGCACCAGCCGCTCTTGAAGCCGGGCGAGCAATTCGAATACACGAGCTGGGCGGTGATTGCGACGCCCGTCGGCACGATGCGCGGAGCGTACTTCTGCGTGGCCGAAGACGGCGAGCGTTTCGAAGCGCCGGTTCCGGAGTTCGCGTTGCAAATGCCGCGCACGCTGCATTGAGTCGGGACGGGCGCGGGCCACACCAGGCGTGCGCGATGCCTCCGCCTGGCCGCGCGCTTATCGAAGCGGGCGCTTGTTGCCCGGATTCTTCTTTCTGCCCGACGCCGTCCACAGGACGATGAAGATCAACAGGGCCAACGCCAGAAATGCTTCCAGCGCGAAGATGAGCATCGGGTATTCGTTGAGCAAATCAGACATGGCGGTTTCCATCAAGAACGAACATTGTAAGCGCTTGGGCCTACGTGCAGCGGGCTGGGCCGCTGCGGTTTCCGTTGCAGTGCTCGTCGCCGCGTGCGGCGGCGGTTCCATGGTGCGGCCGGGTGTATCGCCGCCGACAGGCGCCGCGATCATCCCCGGCCAAATTGCAGCGTCGCGCCTGACGGCGGTCGCGTGGCAACAGGTTTCGGGCTGGGACGACGATACGCTGATCGGCGCGACCGCGGCACTTCGCCAGAACTGCCTGCGTCTCGCGCAGCAACCGAATTGGCGGCGCGCGTGCGCGGCGGCCGCGCAACTGGACGATCTCGACTTCGCCAGCGCGCGCACCTTCTTTGAAACCTACTTCACGCCGTATCAGTTCGCCAACAGCGACGGCACGCTGGATGGTCTCGTGACCGGCTACTACGAGCCGCTGTTGCGCGGTGCGCGCACGCGCCACGGTCCTTACCAATACGCGTTGTATCACTGGCCGACGGGGTACCGGGCCGGCGCCGCGCTGCCGGCGCGTTCGCAACTCGAGCGGGCGGGCGTGCTGGAAGGGAACGAATTGGTTTGGGTCGACGATCCGATCGAAGCGTTCTTTCTGCAAGTGCAGGGGTCCGGACGCGTCGTGATGGAAGACGGCAGTGTGATGCGGGTCGGTTTCGGCGGGACCAACAACCAGCCGTATAAGTCGATCGGGCGCTGGTTGCTCGATCGTGGCGAACTGACGCCGGCGCAGGCGACGATGCAAGGGATTAAAGCGTGGGCGCGCGCCAATCCGACGCGTGTCGATGCCTTGCTCGATACGAACCCGCGTTTTGTCTTTTTCAGGGAGATGCCGTCGACGGAATCGGCGCCGAGCGGCGGTGCCGACGGTCCGATCGGCGCGCTTGGCGTGCCGCTGACGCCAGAGCGCTCGATTGCGGTCGACCCGTCGTCGATCCCGCTGGGCACGCCGGTTTTCTTGCAGACGACGCGGCCGCTGACGAACTCGCCGATGAACCGCCTCGTGTTCGCTCAGGACACCGGCAGTGCGATCAAGGGCGGCGTGCGGGCCGACTACTTCTGGGGGCTCGGCGACGATGCCGGCGACCTGGCCGGCAAGATGAAGCAGACGGGGAGGATGTGGCTGCTGCTGCCGAACTCCTGATTGGCTTGCTTGCGGCGCGCAGTGATTCCTCCGCGCGCCGCATCCGTCGTATCGACGGTATCAACGTCCTCGTGCCTCAAACGCCCAGCTTGCGCTTGTCGACGACACGCCTGGCCTTGCCCACCGACCGCTCGATCCCATTCACCGGCAACACGTTGACGACGGCCGTGACGCCGATCAACGCCTTGATGTCGTAAGCGAGCGCCTGCTTGGCGGTGTTCAGCGCCGTAGCATCCGGCGCAGTTTCGGGGCAGGGCTCGACGTTGAGCGTCATCACGTCGAGCGGTCCCTCCTTCGTCAGCACGATCTGATAGTGCGGCGCCAGCGCGTGCTGTTTCAGCAGGAGCTCTTCGATCTGAGTCGGGAAGACGTTCACGCCGCGTACGATCATCATGTCGTCGGAGCGGCCCGTGATTTTCTCCATACGACGCATCGTGCGCGCGGTGCCGGGCAGCAGGCGCGTCAGGTCGCGAGTGCGATAGCGGACGATGGGGAGCGCTTCTTTCGTGAGCGAGGTGAAGACGAGCTCGCCGAGCTCCCCATCAGGCAGCACCTCACCGGTTTCCGGATCGATGACTTCCGGATAGAAGTGGTCTTCCCAGATCGTCGGGCCATCCTTCGTTTCCACGCATTCCGACGCCACGCCAGGGCCCATTACTTCGGACAACCCATAGATATCGACTGCGTCGATGCCCATGCGCTTTTCGATCGCGGTGCGCATGTCGTTGGTCCAAGGCTCGGCGCCGAAAATGCCGATGCGCAGCGAGCAATGCGCGGGATCGATGCCTTGCCGCTCGAGCTCGTCGGCGATCGACAGCATGTAGCTCGGCGTCACCATGATGATGTCGGGCTTGAAGTCCTGGATCAGCTGAACCTGCTTTTCCGTTTGGCCGCCGCCGAAGGGAATGACCGTCAGGCCCGCGCGTTCCGCGCCATAGTGCGCGCCGAGACCGCCCGTAAAGAGGCCGTAGCCGTAGCTCACGTGGACTTTGTCGCCGCGCCGTGCGCCTGCCGCGCGAATCGAGCGGGCGACGAGGTTGGCCCAGGTATCGATATCGCGCGCCGTGTACGCGACGACAGTCGGCTTGCCCGTCGTACCCGACGACGCGTGAATGCGCGAGATCTGTTCCTGCGGCACGGCGAACATGCCGAACGGATAATTGTCGCGCAGATCGCTCTTGGTCGTAAAAGGGAAGCGCGCAAGATCGGCTAGCGACTTCAGGTCGTCCGGATGAACGCCGGCGTCGTCGAACTTGCGCCGATAGACCGGCGAATTTTCGTACGCGTGCTTGAGCGACCATTTCAGCCGATCGAGTTGGAGCGCGGCGAGTTCGTCGCGGCTGGCCTTTTCGATTGGCTCGAGCGGGAGCGGGGTAGTCATCGGGTGTCTCCTACATGTTTGCTGATTGGGGCGCGAAGCACGGCGCATGCGATGCGCTTCGCAAAAGCTTTCATTCCGGCGGATGAACGGTGCCGCAAAAGTGCGTTGGGGACGGCGAATCGGCGTCAGCTATCGACCGGGATCACATGACCCTTGATGTGCGCGGACTTGCCGCGAAACATCGCGACGGTTTCGCCGGCGCGGTTCGTCAAGCGAATGTCGTAAATGCCGTTGCGCCCGCTCAAGACTTGCTCGACGGCCTCGGCCGTGAGCACGTCCCCGCCGTGGACCGGCCGCAGGAATTCGATCGAACAACCGGACGCTACGGTATTGATGTTGTACGAGTTGCACGCGAACGCGAAAGTGGAATCCGCGAGCGTGAACATGAGCCCGCCGTGGCAGATGTTATGACCGTTAAGGAAGTCCGGACGCACCGTCATGCGCATCCGCGCATAGCCCGGATGCACTTCGAGCAGCTCGAAGCCGAGCGCGCGACTGCAGGCGTCGGCGTCGAACATGGCCTTTGCCGTGGCGCGCGCCAGTTCGTCGGGCGAGAGGCTTTCGTGGGCGGGTTGGGAGGCCATCTCAACGTCCTTCAAAGCGCGGTGCGCGTTTTTCGATGAAAGCCTGCACGCCCTCGGCGTAATCGAACGACGCGCCGAGTTCGCGCTGCAAGTCGCGTTCGAGATCGAGCTGCTGATCGAGCGATTGCGTCACGCTGGCGCGCATCGCGGCCTTGATGGCGGCAATCGCGCGCGTGGGTTGCTGCGCGAGCCGGGCGGCAAGCTGGGCGGCGGTGCTCGGCAACTCGGCGTCGTCGACGACTTGCCAGATGAGGCCCCAGTTGAGCGCTTGCTCGGCGCTTAGCTTGTCGCCGGTAATGGCGAGCCCAAGCGCACGTGCCATGCCGACGCGCTGGGGCAGAAAGGCAGTCCCTCCCGAGTCCGGCAGCAGGCCGATCTTGACGAACGCTTGAATGAAGCTGCTCGAGCGGGCGGCAAGCACCAGGTCGCAGGCAAGCGCGAGATTGGCGCCCGCACCGGCCGCCGTGCCGTTGACGGCCGCGATGACTGGCAGCGGCAACGCTTGCAGGCGGCGGATCAGCGGATTGAAGTACTGCTCGACCAAGTCGCCCGGGTCCGTCATCGCGCCAGGCGTGAAGTCGAGATCCGCAAGATCCTGGCCGGCACAGAAGCCGCGCCCCGCGCCGGTCAGCACGAGCGCGCGAACGTCGGCTTTTTCGACATCGTCAAGCGCGGCACTCAATTCCTGGTGCATCGCTCGAGTGAAACTATTGAGCTTGTCGGGGCGGTTCAGCGTGATCGTGGTGACGTGCGCTGACGCGTCGATGTCGACGCGGATCGCTTCATAGGGCATCGAATGTCTCCTGTCGATCAGAGTTGGCGCTTTAGCGCCGTACTCTGATCCCATGCTGCGGTTGTCTGGAGTTAGCGCTTTAGCGCTTACTCCAGGCCTGCAGCGGTCGACCCGAGTTAACGCTTTAGCGCTTAGTCGGGTCCCATGCAAAGCTCTCTGACTTCAGATTGCGCGGCGCAGTCGAGCGCCGGCAGCTCGATCAAACGCGCTCGATGGCTAGCGCGATCCCCTGACCGACACCGATGCACATCGTGCAAAGTGCGTAGCGCCCATCGGTTCGTTCGAGTTGGTACAGCGCGGTTGTGATCAGCCGCGCACCGGACGCGCCGAGTGGATGCCCAAGTGCAATTGCGCCGCCGTTGGGGTTCACGCGAGCATCGTCGTCGGAGAGGCCGAGCATGCGCAGCACCGCGAGCCCTTGCGCCGCGAATGCCTCATTGAGCTCGATCACGTCGAACTGGTCGAGGGACATGCCGAGCTGGCTCAGCAGCTTCTGCGTCGCGGGCGCGGGGCCGATGCCCATGATGCGAGGCTCGACGCCGGCCGTCGCCATGCCGATGACACGCGCGCGGCGGCGCAACCCGTACTGCTCGGCGGCTTCGGCATTGGCGAGCAGCAGCGCGCACGCGCCGTCGTTGACGCCCGATGCGTTGCCTGCCGTGACCGTGCCGTCGGGGCGCACGACGCCCTTCAGCTTGGCGAGCGCTTCAAGCGACGTTTCGCGCGGATGCTCATCGAGCGCGACGCGAACCGGATCGCCTTTCTTTTGCGGGATTTCAACCTCGACGATTTCCTGCGCAAGGGTGCCGTCGCGCTGCGCGCGAGCCGCTTTTTGCTGGCTTCGCATCGCGAATGCATCTTGATCGGCGCGGTTGATCGAGAAATCGGCGGCGACGTTTTCCGCCGTCTGCGGCATCGAATCGACGCCGTAGTCGCGCTTCATCAGTGCATTGATGAAGCGCCAGCCGATCGTCGTGTCATGAATTTCCGCCTGGCGCGAAAAAGCGCCCGTGGCTTTACCCATGACGAACGGCGCGCGCGTCATGCTTTCGACACCGCCCGCAATCATCAAGCGGGCTTCGCCTGCTTTGATCGCCCGCGCTGCTGTGCCGACCGCGTCCATGCCGGAGCCGCACAGGCGGTTAAGCGTGGAGCCGGGCGCGGTGGTGGGGAGGCCCGCGAGCAGTGCGCCCATGCGCGCGACGTTGCGGTTGTCTTCGCCGGCTTGATTGGCGCAGCCGTAGATGACGTCGTCGAGCGCGCTCCAGTCGACATTGGGATTGCGATCGATCAGCGCCTTGATGGGCACGGCGGCGAGATCGTCGGCGCGAACGTCTTTAAGGACGCCGCCGTAGCGGCCGAACGGAGTGCGAATCGCGTCGCAGATAAAGGCATCGGACATCTGAATTCCCTGCGAATGGAGCGCCTGCACAGAAGAAGCAGGCGCTTCAGCTCATATTAGTGACGAAGACCGTGGCGTTCGATTCGGCCGAACGCTCTATGCCGTTTGGCCGGCTTCCGCGGGAACGGACTTCGGCGCAACATGGACCCGGCTTTGCACGACGCGAAAGCGATTTGCCACAAACGCTGCGTCAGCCAGCGCCGCGTTGGCGGCCGGATTGGCGCCGGTGCCGTGGAAATCGGAGAACGCTGCCGACTGATTGACGAAAACGCCGCCCGTCAGGTTGATCGAGAGCGCTACGCCGCCGCGGACCGACGCCTCATGTGCCGCTTCGAGCGTCTTGTCGTCAGTGCTGTAGACGGAGAACGTGAGCGCGCCGTGTTCGGCGGCGATGGAGCCCGCGAGATCGAGGGACTGAGCGGTCGAATCGGTCGCGATCACGAACGAGATCGGGCCGAACCACTCGCCGGTGAATTGGCTGGCGTCTTTCGCGGCGTCGAGTTGCAGAACGAGCGGCGTACGAACCCGTGCACCAGGGAAGGCGGGGTGTTCGAGCGACTGGCTTTCCACGAGGATATGGCCAAGCGAGCGGGCTTCATCGATTCGGCGCGCGACACCGTCGTTCTGGATCGCGCCGAGCAGTTCGACTGCGCGTGCCGGATCGGCCACAAGTTTCTGTACGGCGCCCGCGAGCGCTTGCGCGACGTCGTCGAAGCTCAAATGCCCGTCGGCAGTGCGGATACCGTCGCGCGGCACATAGATGTTTTGCGGAGCGGTGCACATTTGGCCCGAATAGAGCGCGAGCGAGAAGGCGATGTTCCGGACGACGGCTTTGATGTCGTCGGCCGAGTCGATCACGATCTGATTGACCCCCGCCTTTTCGGTGAACACCTGAGCTTGGTGGGCGTTGCGTTCGAGCCAGGTGCCGTTTTGCGTGCTGCCGGTGAAGTCGATCAGCTTGACGTCCGGACGCAGCGCAAGATCTTGTACGAGGGCGCCGTCGTTCGGTTCCGTTGCAAGCAGCGTGACGACGTTCGGGTCGAAGCCGGCCTCGCGCAGCACGTCGCGCGCGATACGAACCGTAATGGCGAGCGGCAGAATGGCGCCGGGATGGGGTTTGACGATGACCGCGTTGCCCGTCGCCAAGTCGGCGAAAAGACCCGGGTAGCCGTTCCAAGTCGGAAACGTGCAGCAGCCGAGGACAAGTCCGAGGCCGCGCGGGGCAATCGTGTAGCGCTTTTGCATGGCGAGCGGCGGGTTTTTGCCTTGCGGCTTTTCCCAGTGAGCCTCCGACGGAATGCGCCGCAATTCGTCCCATGCGTAGGCGATCGCTTCGAGCGCGCGGTCTTGCGCGTGCGGGCCGCCTGCCTGGAACGCCATCATGAATGCCTGGCCGGTCGTATGCATCACGCCGTAGGCAATCTCGAAACTGGCGCGGTTCAAGCGGGCCAGAATCTCGAGGCTCACGCCAACCCACGCCTTGGGGCCCGCAGCGCGCCAGCTTTGCTGGGCCGTCTTCGCCGCGGCGATGAGCGTTTCGACATCCGCCTTCGGATAGCGGACCCCCAGCGCGAAGCCATAGGGCGACTGCTCGGCGCCGACGGTCTCACCGTTGGTTGGCTGGTCGAGTTCAAACGCGTGATCGAGGTGGGCCTTGAATGCAGCCTCGCCGTCGGCGTTGCCGGTTTCCCCGTACACTTTGGGACTCGGCATTTCTGCAAACGGGCTCCAATAGCCGCGCGATTCGATGGCGGCGAGGGCGTTGTTCAGCGTGTCTTCGTGCTTCGTGAATAGGGCATGTGTCATGGCGGAGAAGGGGGTGGCTGAGCGATTGGGGAAACCTGCCGATTAATTGACCGACCGGTTGGTCGAAGAATGGTAGCATCATTCAAACGCACGCGGGAAGGGTTTTCGCGTTTCTTTGATCTATAAGGAGGATGCATGGCGTACGAGAACATTTTGGTCGAGACCCGAGGGCGGGTCGGACTGGTGACGCTGAATCGCCCGAAGGCGCTCAACGCGCTCAACGACGCGCTGATGGACGAGTTGGGTGCCGCTCTCAAGGCATTCGACGCCGACGACGGCATCGGCGCTATCGTTCTGACGGGCAGCGAAAAGGCGTTCGCTGCGGGTGCAGACATCGGGATGATGGCGACCTATTCCTATATGGATGTCTATAAGGGCGACTACATCACCCGCAACTGGGAGACGGTGCGCTCGATCCGCAAGCCGATCATTGCTGCGGTCGCGGGCTTCGCGCTCGGTGGTGGCTGCGAGTTGGCGATGATGTGCGACATCATCATTGCGGCGGATACGGCCAAGTTCGGCCAGCCGGAGATCAAGCTCGGCATCATGCCTGGCGCCGGCGGCACGCAGCGCTTGCCGCGCGCGGTTTCCAAGGCGAAAGCGATGGACATGTGCCTGACTGCGCGCTTCATGGATGCGTCGGAGGCTGAGCGTGCAGGGTTGGTGTCGCGCGTGGTTCCGGCTGCGACGGTAATCGATGAAGCGGTGACGGCTGCCGCGACGATCGCGGAGTTTCCTTTGCCGGCGGTCATGATGGTGAAGGAGTCGGTCAACCGCGCATATGAAACGACGCTTGCCGAAGGGGTTCATTTCGAGCGGCGCCTCTTTCACTCGCTCTTTGCAACTGAGGATCAGAAGGAGGGAATGGCGGCGTTCGTCGAGAAGCGCAAACCTGTGTTCAAGCACAAGTAGGCCCGACTTCAAAATACCGCTTGCCAGGTATGCGGAGGGTGGCTAGAATCTCGGTCTTTCGCGCTTCGGAGTGAAGCGCGGGGGAAGCGAGGCAGGTCGGGTGCAAGCTGGACGAAGCCCGATGTAGCAAGGCTTTCGGCGGGGTTGATAAGTTTGAGTGGTTAAAAAACTTGTTGACGAGTGACGAAAGAGTCTGCATAATCTCATTTCTCTGCTGCTGATGCAGCGACGCAAGACGGTAGCGAAGTTCGGTGCTGTTGCGCGATGCGATCTTTAACAATTTACAGCCGATAAGTGTGGGCGCTTGATGGCGATGCGAGGCGGATCTTTCGGGGTCTGCTCCAAGCAAAAGTATCAAGTCTCACACAGTATTAGAGGAAGGTTTATCCGTCGAAAGATGGATTAATCATCGTCAGTACGTTGAGTGAGCGACCGGTTCTACGGAACCGAAAACAGTAACAGGCATTGAACTGAAGAGTTTGATCCTGGCTCAGATTGAACGCTGGCGGCATGCCTTACACATGCAAGTCGAACGGCAGCACGGGGGCAACCCTGGTGGCGAGTGGCGAACGGGTGAGTAATACATCGGAACGTGTCCAGTAGTGGGGGATAGCCCGGCGAAAGCCGGATTAATACCGCATACGATTTTAGGATGAAAGCGGGGGACCGAAAGGCCTCGCGCTATTGGGGCGGCCGATGGCAGATTAGCTAGTTGGTGGGGTAAAGGCCTACCAAGGCGACGATCTGTAGCTGGTCTGAGAGGACGACCAGCCACACTGGGACTGAGACACGGCCCAGACTCCTACGGGAGGCAGCAGTGGGGAATTTTGGACAATGGGGGCAACCCTGATCCAGCAATGCCGCGTGTGTGAAGAAGGCCTTCGGGTTGTAAAGCACTTTTGTCCGGAAAGAAATCCTTGGCCCTAATATGGCTAGGGGATGACGGTACCGGAAGAATAAGCACCGGCTAACTACGTGCCAGCAGCCGCGGTAATACGTAGGGTGCGAGCGTTAATCGGAATTACTGGGCGTAAAGCGTGCGCAGGCGGTTCGCTAAGACCGATGTGAAATCCCCGGGCTTAACCTGGGAACTGCATTGGTGACTGGCGGGCTAGAGTATGGCAGAGGGGGGTAGAATTCCACGTGTAGCAGTGAAATGCGTAGAGATGTGGAGGAATACCGATGGCGAAGGCAGCCCCCTGGGCCAATACTGACGCTCATGCACGAAAGCGTGGGGAGCAAACAGGATTAGATACCCTGGTAGTCCACGCCCTAAACGATGTCAACTAGTTGTTGGGGATTCATTTCCTTAGTAACGTAGCTAACGCGTGAAGTTGACCGCCTGGGGAGTACGGTCGCAAGATTAAAACTCAAAGGAATTGACGGGGACCCGCACAAGCGGTGGATGATGTGGATTAATTCGATGCAACGCGAAAAACCTTACCTACCCTTGACATGGACGGAACCCTGCTGAAAGGTGGGGGTGCTCGAAAGAGAACCGTCGCACAGGTGCTGCATGGCTGTCGTCAGCTCGTGTCGTGAGATGTTGGGTTAAGTCCCGCAACGAGCGCAACCCTTGTCCTTAGTTGCTACGCAAGAGCACTCTAAGGAGACTGCCGGTGACAAACCGGAGGAAGGTGGGGATGACGTCAAGTCCTCATGGCCCTTATGGGTAGGGCTTCACACGTCATACAATGGTCGGAACAGAGGGTCGCCAAGCCGCGAGGTGGAGCCAATCCCAGAAAACCGATCGTAGTCCGGATTGCACTCTGCAACTCGAGTGCATGAAGCTGGAATCGCTAGTAATCGCGGATCAGCATGCCGCGGTGAATACGTTCCCGGTCTTGTACACACCGCCCGTCACACCATGGGAGTGGGTTTTACCAGAAGTGGCTAGTCTAACCGCAAGGAGGACGGTCACCACGGTAGGATTCATGACTGGGGTGAAGTCGTAACAAGGTAGCCGTATCGGAAGGTGCGGCTGGATCACCTCCTTTCTCGAGCTTAACGCGTCAAAGTTAAGCGCTCACGCTTATCGGCTGTAGATAAAGACAGGCTTAAGGGGTCTGTAGCTCAGTCGGTTAGAGCACCGTCTTGATAAGGCGGGGTCGTTGGTTCGAATCCAACCAGACCCACCAATTGTCTGCGGTGGCTGGAGCTCGGAACCCTTGGAGTGTCAGGTACGGGGGATTAGCTCAGCTGGGAGAGCACCTGCTTTGCAAGCAGGGGGTCGTCGGTTCGATCCCGTCATCCTCCACCAATCACTAATGATAAGGACTTGATCCGAGTGAGGATCGAGTGTTTGTCATTGGCGATTGAGCCAGTCAGAGCGGTAAGTGAAAGCTTATCGGCTGTCGTTCTTTAACAATCAGGAAGAAGTAGTAATGGATAGCGAAAGCGCTTAGAGATGGGCGTGGACGCTATCTGGGTTGTGATTGTATCGATGTATCTCAAGATGATTCGAACTTAATGTTCGGCTCAATTGGAATACGGCACAACGCGAAAACTCAACCTATGACGGGTGTGCTTGGAAGCGGACGCGAAAGCGCAAGCGAGCGAGACGCACTAGTTATAGGGTCAAGCGAACAAGTGCATGTGGTGGATGCCTTGGCGATCACAGGCGATGAAGGACGCGGTAGCCTGCGAAAAGCTTCGGGAGCTGGCAAACAAGCTTTGATCCGAAGATGTCCGAATGGGGAAACCCGGCCCGTATGGGTCATCCTAGACTGAATACATAGGTCTAGTGAAGCGAACGCGGTGAACTGAAACATCTAAGTAACCGCAGGAACAGAAATCAACCGAGATTCCCAAAGTAGTGGCGAGCGAAATGGGATCAGCCTTGTACCTTTTATCTTAGTTGTTAGCCGAACGCTCTGGAAAGTGCGGCCATAGCAGGTGATAGCCCTGTAGGCGAAAACAGTTAGGAAGAACTAGGGGTACGACAAGTAGGGCGGGACACGTGAAATCCTGTCTGAAGATGGGGGGACCATCCTCCAAGGCTAAATACTCGTGATCGACCGATAGTGAACCAGTACCGTGAGGGAAAGGCGAAAAGAACCCCGGGAGGGGAGTGAAATAGATCCTGAAACCGCATGCATACAAACAGTCGGAGCCTCGCAAGGGGTGACGGCGTACCTTTTGTATAATGGGTCAGCGACTTACGTTCAGTAGCAAGCTTAACTGATTAAGGCAGGCGTAGCGAAAGCGAGTCCGAATAGGGCGTTCAGTTGCTGGGCGTAGACCCGAAACCAAGTGATCTATCCATGGCCAGGTTGAAGGTGCGGTAACACGTACTGGAGGACCGAACCCACTAACGTTGAAAAGTTAGGGGATGAGCTGTGGATAGGGGTGAAAGGCTAAACAAACTTGGAAATAGCTGGTTCTCTCCGAAAACTATTTAGGTAGTGCCTCGTGTATCACCTTCGGGGGTAGAGCACTGTCATGGTTGAAGGGTCCATTGCGGATTACTTCGCCATAGCAAACTCCGAATACCGAAGAGTGCAATCACGGGAGACAGACATCGGGTGCTAACGTCCGGTGTCAAGAGGGAAACAACCCAGACCGCCAGCTAAGGTCCCCAAATATGGCTAAGTGGGAAACGAAGTGGGAAGGCTAAAACAGTCAGGAGGTTGGCTTAGAAGCAGCCATCCTTTAAAGAAAGCGTAATAGCTCACTGATCGAGTCGTCCTGCGCGGAAGATGTAACGGGGCTAAGCCATATACCGAAGCTGCGGATGCACATTTATGTGCATGGTAGGAGAGCGTTCCGTAAGCCTGCGAAGGTGCGTTGAAAAGCGTGCTGGAGGTATCGGAAGTGCGAATGCTGACATGAGTAGCGATAAAGGGGGTGAAAGGCCCCCTCGCCGTAAGCCCAAGGTTTCCTACGCAACGTTCATCGGCGTAGGGTGAGTCGGCCCCTAAGGCGAGGCAGAAATGCGTAGCTGATGGGAAGCAGGTCAATATTCCTGCACCATTGTTAAATGCGATGGGGGGACGGATCGCGGAAGGTTGTCCGGGTGTTGGACGTCCCGGTCGCTGCATTGGAGAAGGTGCTTAGGCAAATCCGGGCACAGGATTCAAGGGTGTGGCGCGAGCGACTTCGGTCGCGAAGCAATTGGAAGTGGTTCCAAGAAAAGCCTCTAAGCTTCAGTTTAACAATGACCGTACCGCAAACCGACACAGGTGGGCGAGATGAGTATTCTAAGGCGCTTGAGAGAACTCGGGAGAAGGAACTCGGCAAATTGGTACCGTAACTTCGGGATAAGGTACGCCCCTGTAGCTTGACTGGCCTGCGCCGGAAGGGTGAAGGGGTTGCAATAAACTGGTGGCTGCGACTGTTTAATAAAAACACAGCACTCTGCAAACACGAAAGTGGACGTATAGGGTGTGACGCCTGCCCGGTGCCGGAAGATTAAATGATGGGGTGCAAGCTCTTGATTGAAGTCCCGGTAAACGGCGGCCGTAACTATAACGGTCCTAAGGTAGCGAAATTCCTTGTCGGGTAAGTTCCGACCTGCACGAATGGCGTAACGATGGCCACACTGTCTCCTCCCGAGACTCAGCGAAGTTGAAGTGTTTGTGATGATGCAATCTCCCCGCGGCTAGACGGAAAGACCCCATGAACCTTTACTGTAGCTTTGCATTGGACTTTGAACCGATCTGTGTAGGATAGGTGGGAGGCTATGAAACCGGAACGCTAGTTTCGGTGGAGCCGTCCTTGAAATACCACCCTGGTTTGTTTGAGGTTCTAACCTTGGCCCGTGATCCGGGTCGGGGACAGTGCATGGTAGGCAGTTTGACTGGGGCGGTCTCCTCCCAAAGTGTAACGGAGGAGTACGAAGGTACGCTAGGTACGGTCGGAAATCGTGCTGATAGTGCAATGGCATAAGCGTGCTTAACTGCGAGACCGACAAGTCGAGCAGGTGCGAAAGCAGGTCATAGTGATCCGGTGGTTCTGTATGGAAGGGCCATCGCTCAACGGATAAAAGGTACTCTGGGGATAACAGGCTGATACCGCCCAAGAGTTCATATCGACGGCGGTGTTTGGCACCTCGATGTCGGCTCATCTCATCCTGGGGCTGTAGCCGGTCCCAAGGGTATGGCTGTTCGCCATTTAAAGAGGTACGTGAGCTGGGTTTAAAACGTCGTGAGACAGTTTGGTCCCTATCTGCCGTGGGCGTTGGATATTTGAAGGGGGCTGCTCCTAGTACGAGAGGACCGGAGTGGACGAACCTCTGGTGTACCGGTTGTCACGCCAGTGGCATCGCCGGGTAGCTATGTTCGGAAGAGATAACCGCTGAAAGCATCTAAGCGGGAAACTCGCCTTAAGATGAGATATCCCCGGGGACTTGATCCCCTTGAAGGGTCGTTCGAGACCAGGACGTTGATAGGTCGGGTGTGGAAGCGCAGTAATGCGTTAAGCTAACCGATACTAATTGCCCGTACGGCTTGATCCTATAACCAGTGCGTTTCTGTCGACCAGTGTTAGCGCTTCAGCGCTTACTCTGGTCCCATGCAGAGCAACACGCCCAAGGTTGAGATCAACCGCGTTGTGCACACAGTCACAACCCAATCCATTACACACCCTACTTCTTCCCAGATTGGCTGCGCCGCCTCAAGCGATGCAGCAACAAGTCATGCCTGATGACCATAGCGAGTTGGTACCACCCCTTCCCATCCCGAACAGGACCGTGAAACGACTCCACGCCGATGATAGTGCGGATGCCCGTGTGAAAGTAGGTAATCGTCAGGCTTCTCTATACGTCCACAACCCCACCCCTCAAAGGTGGGGTTGTGGCGTTTACGCGCTAGAAAAACATTCAAGCGTCAACTCGAATCGGTAAGCGGCCCGGCGCAGCGGGCCACTTTTGCGAACATCTCTCCCTCTCCTTACGCCTTCGCCGTAGCCAAGAAGCGCTGGGCAAGTCCCACCCAATACGTTGATCCAATGGGCAGCAATTCGTCGTTGAAGTCGTAGCTTGCGTTGTGCAGCATGCACGGTCCGGCGCCGTGACCCATCTCGCGATGACCTCCATCGCCATTGCCAATAAACGCGTAGCAGCCAGGTTTTGCCAGCAGCATGAAGGAAAAATCCTCGGCGCCCATCGTCGGCTCGACGGCGTCATCGACGTGGTCAGCGCCCGCAATTTCCCTCATGACCTCCGCGGCGAACTGCGTTTCCTTGGGGCTATTGATCGTCGGAGGGTAGTTCCGGAGGAACGTCACGTCGGCAGAGCAGTCGTAGGCCGAAGCCGTCGCCTCGACGATCTTTCGCAAGCGCGACTCGATCAAATCGAGCGTCTCGGTCGTGAACGTGCGTACGGTTCCTGCGAGCCACGCGTCGTCTGGGACGACATTCACCGCGTCGCCGGCGTGAATTTGCGTGATTGAAAGGACCGCCGTATCAATCGGCTTCTTGTTCCTCGTAATAATGCTCTGCAGGGCGTTCGCGATTTGAACCGCGGTGAACACCGGGTCGCGACCATTATGCGGCAACGCGGCATGCGCCCCGACGCCCTTGATGTCGATGCGAAACTCATTGCTCGACGCCATGATCGGGCCCTCGGTCACGCCAAAGTGACCTGCGGGCATGTCCGGCCAGTTGTGCATCCCAAATACCGCATCCACGGGAAATCGAGTAAACAGGCCGTCGTCGATCATCGCCTTTGCGCCCGCACCGCCTTCCTCGGCAGGTTGGAAGATGAAGACGATCGTTCCGTCAAAATCGCCATGTTTTGCAAGGAATTGCGCGGCGCCGAGAAGCATCGCCGTGTGTCCGTCGTGGCCGCAGGCGTGCATCTTTCCCGAATTTTGCGAACGATGCTCGAAGGTGTTGAGCTCTTGAATCGGCAGGGCATCCATATCGGCGCGAAGGCCGATCGAACGTGACCCGGTACCACGCTTCAGCACACCGACAACGCCTGTTTTGCCCAGACCGCGGTGCACTTCAATGCCCCATTCCGTGAGTTGTTGAGCAACCAAATCGGCGGTCTTGATTTCTTCGTAGCGCAACTCGGGATGCGAGTGGATCGTTCGTCGAAGAGATTGGATTTCGCCTCGCGCGGCTTGAATTTCAGGGATGAGTTTCATGATGCGTTCGACTTCGTTGTGCGTTGCGTCTTGAAGACGGAGTGGATGCTTGTTGAATCATTCTACGCCGAAGTGCTTTTTGGGCGATTCGACGGCGATAACGGTCGGGACCATGCCGCATACTGGCGTAATAAAATTTCAGGACCCCGTCGCGACATAACCAGCGACTCAATCCGTTCCCTACGAATATTACGGACACCCACAATGAACGCACCCACCGAATTCGCTCGCGCCGTTTGCCCGCACGATTGCCCGGATACTTGTGCGATGCGGGTCACGGTGGAAAACGGCCGGGCGATCAAAGTGGTCGGCGACCCGGACCATCCGCCGACGCAAGGGGTGCTGTGCACGAAAGTCAGCCGGTATCCCGAGCGCGTCCACCATCCGAAGCGTTTGACGACGCCGCTCAAGCGCGTCGGCCGGAAGGGTGAGGGCCAGTTCGAGCCGATCAGTTGGGAAGAGGCATTCGCTCTCGCTGCGCCCCGGCTGTCCGAAATTACGAAGCGCGAGCCGCAAGCGCTACTGCCGTACAGCTACGCGGGCACAATGGGCCTCGTCCAAGGTGACAGCATCGCCCAGCGCTTCTTTCACAAGCTGGGTGCGTCGCGATTGGACCGCACGATCTGCGCGGCGGCCGGAGCGGCTGGTCTCAAATATACGTATGGCGCAAGCATCGGCATGCACACCGAGTTCTTCGAGGAGAGCGAGCTGATTTTGATCTGGGGCGCCAACCCGATCGCTTCGAACCTGCATTTTTGGACGCGTGCGCAGGAGGCGAAGCGCCGTGGCGCGCGGCTTGTCGCCATCGATCCCTACCGCTCACTCACTGCCGAGAAGTGTCATCAGCACATTGCACTGCGTCCGGGCACGGATGCCGCGTTCGCTTTGGGGATGATGCACGTGCTGATCGTCGAAGATCTGCTCGATCACGCCTATATAGCCGAGCACACGCTGGGATTCGATGAACTGAAGATGCGTGCGCTCGCGTATCCGCCGTCGCGGGCCGCCCAGATATGCGGCGTCGAGGCGCACGAAATCGTCGAACTGGCGCGGCTCTACGGCAAGACACGCAAGTCCGCCGTTCGCCTTAACTACGGCATGCAGCGTGTGCGCGGCGGTGGCAATGCGACGCGCGCGATCGCGTGTCTGCCGTCGTTGACCGGCGCGTGGCGCGATCGCGCGGGCGGGCTGCTGCTGTCATCGTCGGGCTGGGCGCCCGTCGATACGCACGCGCTTCAGCGTCCCGACCTCATCCCGGGTTGGCCCGCGAGCCAGCCCCGCGTCGTCAACATGAACGCGATCGGCGACGCCTTGCTGCACGCGGGCGACGCCAAATTCGGGCCCAAGATCGAGGCGATCATCGTTTACAACTCGAATCCGGTCGCGGTCGCGCCGGATTCGGAACGTGTCGCGGCCGGATTTGCGCGCGACGATCTGTTCACAATCGTCCTCGAGCATTTCCAGACCGATACCGCCGATTACGCCGATCTTTTGCTGCCGGCCACGACCCAACTCGAGCATTTCGATCTCCACAAGTCTTACGGTCATACCTATGTGATGGTGAACGAGCCTGCGATTCCTCCGGTTGGTGACGCATTGCCGAACACGGAAATCTTCCGTGGCATCGCGCGCTCGATGGGTTTGCAAGAGCCGGCGCTCTACGAAAGCGACGAGGAGGTCGCGCGTACTGCGTTGCGCTGGAACGATCCGACAGTCGATGGGACCAATTGGGACTCGTTGAAGAAGGCGGGTTGGCTCAAGCTGAAGCTACCCGATGCGCCGTTCGCCAACGGTGGCTTTCGCACGCCGTCAGGGAAATGCGAATTTTCGAGCCCGAGGCTGGCGGCCGAAGGCGCCGACCCGGTGCCCGACTATCTGCCGCCACACGAATCCGCGGACGGCGCGCCCGAACTCGCTGCCCGCTATCCGCTCGCGATGATTTCCCCGCCCGCGCGCAATTTCCTGAACAGCAGCTTCGTCAACGTCGAGAGCCTGCGCTCGACGGAAGGCGAGCCGCATCTCGACATCCATCCTGCCGACGCGGCTTTGCGCAACATCGGAGAAGGCGACATCGTGCGTGTCTATAACGATCGCGGTTCGATGCAAGTCCGCGCTCGCGTGACTGAGCGGGCGCGGGAAGGCGTCGTAGTCGGTTTGTCGATCTGGTGGAAGAAGCTCGCTCCGGACGGACGAAACGCCAACCAAGTTACGAGCCAGGCGCTGACCGATCTAGGCGGTTCGGCGACTTTCTACGATTGTCTTGTCGAAGTCGCGCGCGCCTGACAATTCATCAGTACCTCGCGCAAGCACTCGGGCACAAGTTGCCTGAGACACCAGTCAAAATTTGAGGAGCTGTTCGAGAACAGTGTCTAACCCGGTTGTTTCCGCTCGGGCGAGCGGCTAGGATTCGTTTTTTAGCACGACCATTCGAAAATCAGAGGAGACGCCCGATGGAAAAAATTTGGCTGAAGTCCTATCCGCCTGGCGTCCCCGCCGAGATCGATCCCGCTCAGTACGCTTCCGTCGGCGATTTGCTTGAAGAGAGCTTCGGCCGATACCGCACACGGCCCGCCTTCGTCTGCATGGGCAAATCGATGACCTACGGCGAGCTCGATGAGCAATCGCGCAAGCTCGGCGCGTGGTTCCAGTCGAAAGGGCTCGCTCGCGGCGCGCGTATCGCGATCATGATGCCGAACGTATTGCAGTATCCGGTGGCGATCGCCGCGATCTTGCGCGCTGGATATACGGTCGTGAACGTGAATCCGCTTTATACGCCCCGCGAACTCGAGCATCAGCTCAAGGACAGCGGCGCCGAAGCCATCGTCATTCTCGAAAATTTCGCGGTGACGTTGCAGGCGGTTGTGCGCAATACGGCCGTCAAACATGTGATCGTGGCGTCGATGGGCGACTTGATGGGCGCGAAGGGGTTGCTCGTCAATTTCGTCGTGCGGCGTATCAAGAAGATGGTGCCTGCGTGGAGTTTGCCGGGGCACGTCAAATTCAACGATGCCGTCTCGGAGGGCGGGCGTCACGCGTTCAAGGCAGCGCAAGTGGGACCGAGCGATATCGCGTTCCTGCAGTACACCGGTGGAACGACCGGCGTCTCCAAGGGGGCGACGCTCACCCACCGCAACATCGTCGCCAACGTGCTGCAGTCCGCGGCGTGGCACGAGCCGGCGCACGCGCTGCGAGCCGACGTCGATCAGGTGATCAACGTCATCGCGCTGCCGCTTTATCACGTGTTCGCGTTGACGGTCTGCGGGTTTCTCACGCTCCGCACGGGGGGGCTCGGCATCCTGATTCCGAATCCACGTGATATCGCCGGGATGATCAAGCAGTTGAAGGGCTACGCGATCAACACGTTTCCAGCCGTCAACACGCTCTATAACGCGATGCTCAATCACCCGGACTTTTCGAAGCTGAACGTCTCGAAGCTCATGGTGGCGAACGGCGGAGGGATGGCGGTCCAGGAGGCGGTGGCGAAGCGCTGGTATGCCGCGACGCATGCGCCGATCGTCGAAGGCTACGGTCTTTCCGAGACTTCGCCGTGCGTGACGTGCAATCCGGTCACCGCGACCGAATATAGCGGCACGATCGGCGTGCCGTTGCCTTCGACGGAGGTCTCGATTCGCGATGACGACGGAAACGCGTTGCCGCTCGGCCAGGCGGGCGAGATCTGCATTCGCGGACCGCAGGTGATGGCGGGCTACTGGAACCGCCCGGACGAAACGGCGAAGGTGATGACGGCCGACGGCTTCTTCAAGTCGGGCGACATCGGCGTCATGGACGAGCGCGGCTTCGTGAAGATCGTCGATCGAAAGAAGGACATGATCCTGGTGTCGGGCTTCAATGTCTATCCGAACGAGATCGAGGATGTGGTCGCGAAGCATCCGGGGGTCTTCGAGGTCGCGGCGGTTGGCGTGCCGGACCAGCATTCGGGCGAGGCCGTGAAGCTTTTCATCGTCAAGAAGGACCCAGCGCTCACCGATACCGATGTCTTCGCGTTCTGCAAGGAGCAGCTGACCGGATACAAGCGTCCGAAGCTCATCGAATTTCGCAACGAGCTGCCGAAGACGAATGTCGGCAAGATCTTGCGTCGCGCGTTGCGCGACGGGAGAGGTTAGCGGGGCGCGCAGATTCGCCCGGTGCGCTAAACGAGCTGCGGCGTACTTGCAAAAGCCCTCGACTGAGGGCTTTTTTGTTTTCCGGGCCGAACACTTTCGCGCGACGCGGCATGGCGCAAAAGACAACCTCGCTATTTTGGAATGCTAAATAGCAAATTGCCTCGAGCTTCACGAGAGGCCGGACGTAATGCGCGCAAAGCGCATAGTGATGAAAAACAAAGGAAAGCCATTCGGAAGCTTTCTGTTTCATTTATACGACATCGTCTAAACTTTAGGGTTTACCGCTCTTTCACGATCGAGCGAAAGTGCGCGAGAAGCATCGCAGCCGTGAACGTTTCCGATGCGAATGGGATGTATGCGCCGTTTGGGCCAGGCGAGTCAGGGAGAAATGGATGACGCTAGACGAGTTGATCACCGAATTTGACCGGGGTTTGCGGTCGATGGCAGGCGTTAGTCGCATGAGCCGTCCCGTTCCGACGCCCCCCGCTGCGGAAGCCGAACCCGCCGAACCGGTTCAGTTGACACCGGCAGAGCGCGCGCATTCGGCCGGGCTGATGCGCGTCAATCATGTCGGCGAGGTTTGCGCGCAGGCGCTTTATCAGGCGCAAAAGCTGGCGACCAGCTCGCCGACGCTCAAGGCGGCCTTCGAGCATGCGGCCAGCGAAGAGGAAGACCATCTCGCGTGGACTGCAAAGCGGCTTGCCGAGCTCGACTCGCGTCCGAGCCTGCTCAATCCGTTCTGGTACACGGGTGCACTCGCCATCGGATTCGCGGCCGGCAGCTTCGGCGACAAGGTGAGCCTCGGCTTCATGGCCGAGACGGAGCGCCAGGTCGAGAAGCATCTGGAGAGCCATCTGAAGAAGCTGCCGGAGGCTGACCGCGAGTCGCGCGCGATCGTCGATCAAATGCGGATCGACGAGGTTTCGCACGGCAAGACTGCAGCGGAATCGGGCGGCGTCGAGCTGCCTTTTCCGGTTCGAGCGCTGATGAAAGCCGCGTCGAAAGTCATGACGCGCACCGCCTACTACGTTTGAAAAAATAAGCACTGGACGATGCTCACGGCATCGTCCGCCCCCGCCTTCGAAATTCGCCAAGCCTCCGCCTCTTTCACCCCTCAGAACGCTTTTCGCCCACGCCTTTGCCCCGAGCTTTTCACGTATCACCTTCACAACATTCAGTAGCTCATTCATTTATAACGTTTTTCGGTATTCTCGCGTGACATGAAAGACCGAGCGTAAGTCCTTGTTCTAACTAACAAAATTCGTCAAAAAAACGGGTTTCTCCCTTGACCGGCCTTAGGCGTTACTCTAAAGTGGGAGACAGTGTGAGAAAGTGTATTTTTGTGTGATTTATCGGGTCGTTTCGGCTAGATTTTCGAGATCGCGCGAGCGCGGTACGGCGCGCTGAACGGGGGAAGGAAAAGTGTTCCAAGGGGCGTCGGCGCTGACGCTCGATGCGAAAGGGCGGATGTCGGTTCCGTCTCGCTATCGGGAAGCGCTGCAAGGACAGGCAGAAGGACGGGTGACGCTGACCAAGCACCCGGACGGCTGCCTGTTGCTGTTTCCGCGCCCGGAGTGGGAACTCTTCCGTCAAAAGATCGCCGCGCTGCCGATGGATGCGCACTGGTGGCGCCGGATTTTTCTCGGTAACGCGTCGGATATCGATCTCGACAGCGCTGGCCGGATCCTCGTGTCGCCCGAATTGCGCTTGGCCGCCGGGCTGGAGAAAGAAGTCATGTTGTTGGGCATGGGCAGCCACTTCGAGTTGTGGGATGCGCAGACTTACGCCGCCAAGGAGCAGGCGGCGATGGCGCAGGGCATGCCGGATGCGTTGAAGAATTTCACGTTCTGATCGCGGTTTAGATATAGGACACCTGCGATGGGAAACGAATTGCAGCATCGCACGGTGCTGCTGGAAGAAGCGGTCAACGCGCTCATCACGCGGCCGGACGGTGTCTATGTAGACGGGACCTTCGGGCGTGGCGGGCACAGCCGTGCGGTGTTGGGCCGGTTGAGCGAAGTGGGCCGGTTGATTGCGTTCGACAAGGACCCGTTGGCGATCGCCACGGCGCAGACGATCGCAGACAAGCGTTTCGAGATTGTGCACGAGAGTTTTGCCGCGCTTGGCCGCGAGGTCGCGGCGCGCGGGGTAGGGCGGTTGTCGGGGGTGTTGCTGGATCTGGGCGTGTCGTCGCCGCAACTTGACGATCCGGAACGAGGCTTCAGTTTTCGCGCCGACGGCCCCCTCGACATGCGGATGGACCCGACGCGCGGCGAGTCCGCAGCCGACTGGCTCGCGCGGGCAACGCAGCAGGAACTGACGGAGGTGATACGAGATTATGGGGAAGAACGGTTTGCTGTTCAGATTGCAAAGGCGCTTGTTGCTCGCCGGGCAGAGTCCGACCGTCTTGGGCCTCTCGTCACCACGGGGGAGCTTGCCCAAATCGTGGCTCACGCCGTCAAGACACGTGAGAAGGGTAAGGACCCGGCAACCCGCACCTTTCAGGCTATACGGATTCACGTCAATCAAGAGCTTGCGGAGCTGCAAGTCGTACTAGAGGCTGCATTGTCGTTGTTGGAGCAAGGGGGGCGGCTGGTGGTCATCAGCTTTCATTCGCTCGAGGACCGGATCGTCAAGCGATTCATGCAGGCGCACGCGAGTGCGCCTGCGGTCGACCGCCGCCTGCCGATTCGTGCCGTCGATCTGCCCAGCCCGCCGCTCAAGCTGCTCGGCCGCGTGTTTGCCAGCGACGCCGAAGTCGAGGCCAATCCGCGTGCCCGCTCGGCGGTGATGCGCGTCGCGGAGCGCCTCGCGCCATGAGCCGCTTCAATATCTTCCTTTTGATCGTCGTGCTTGGCTGTGCATTGTCGGTCGTCAATGCGACGAACCAGCAGCGCCAGATCTTCATTGAATTGCAGCGCGCGCAAGCCCAGGAGCGGCAGCTCCAGCAGGACTACGCGCAGCTTCAATATCAGCAGAGCGCGATGTCGAAGACGTCGCGCATCGAGCAGATCGCCACCGATTCCCTCAAGATGACGCCCGTCACGACCGGCCGCACGCAGTATCTGACGCTCGCGCCGGGCGCCGCAACGGCGGAAGATGCGCCTGTGCCGACCGCCGCGCCCGCTTCGGCGCCGGTCGCGTCGCGCCGTGGGAGCACGCGATGAAAAAGGCGCAGAACCGCAAGAGCGTGTCGTACTCGGCGAGCCCGGTGCTCTCCGTGCGCCTGCCGATGTGGCGCTCGAAGCTCGTCGTGTTTCTGCTGTTCATGGCCTTCGTCGCGCTCGCCGGGCGCGCATTCTGGATCCAGGGGCCGGGCAACTCGTTCTATCTGAAGCAGGGCGAAAGCCGCTATCAGCGCACGATTGAAATGCCGGCCACGCGCGGCAAGATTCTCGATCGCAACGGTCTCGTGCTCGCGACGAGCCTGCCGGTGCGCGCGATCTGGGCGATTCCCGAATCGGTGCCGGACGACCTCGGCGCGGACAAGCTCGCGCAGCTCTCGAAGTTGCTCGATATGACGCAAACCGAGTTGCGCGCGAAGCTCTCGGGTGACAAGACGTTCGTCTACATCAAGCGTCAGGTGCCGGTCGACGTCGCCGACAAGGTCACGGCGCTCGATATCCCGGGCATCTACCAGCGCCCCGAGTACAAGCGGTTTTATCCGGAAGGCGAAATCACGGCTCACTTGATCGGCTTCACGAACGTCGAGGACGAAGGCCAGGAAGGCGTTGAACTCGGCGATCAGAAAATCCTCGTGGGGACGCCAGGCATCCGTCACGTGATCAAGGACCGGATGGGCCGCGTGATCGAGGACGTCGACGAGACCGTCGTGCCGCACAACGGCACGGACGTCGAATTGTCGATCGACAGCAAGATCCAATACATTGCGTACGCCAACCTGAAGGCGGCCGTCGAGAAGTTCAAGGCGAAGGCCGGCGCGGCGATGGTGGTCGACGTGCAGACCGGGAACGTCCTCGCGCTCGTCAACTATCCGACCTACAACCCGAACGACCGCTCGCACCTGACCGGCGAGCAGTTGCGCAATCGGATCATGACCGACGTGTTCGAGCCGGGCTCGATCATGAAGCCGTTTACGGTGTCGCTCGCGCTCGATTTGCACCGCGTGACACCGAATACGCTCGTCGATACCGGCAATGGCCACTTCACGCTCGACGGAGCGCCGATCACCGACGACAGCGGGTTCGGCGTGTTGACGGTCGGCGGTGTGATCCAGAAGTCGAGCAACATCGGCGCGACGAAGATCGCGATGACGCTCAAGCCGGAAGAGATGTGGAATATGTATACGAGCATCGGCCTTGGCCAGGCGCCGAAGGTCGGTTTCCCGGGTGCGGCGCCTGGGCGCTTGCGTCCGTGGAAGAGCTGGCGGCGCATCGAGCAGGCGACGATGTCGTATGGCTACGGCTTGTCGGTGTCGCTGTTCCAGCTCGCGCGCGCGTACACCGCCATTGCGCACGACGGTCAGATCGTGCCGGTATCGATCTTCAAGACGACCGGCGACCAGCCCGTGTCCGGTCCCCAAATCTTCTCGCCGACGACGGCGCGCGAAGTCCGTACGATGCTCGAATCGGTGGTCTCGACGCAAGGCACGTCGCCCGATGCGGCGGTGCCGGGTTACCGCGTCGGCGGCAAGAGCGGTACCGCGTATAAGCACGGCCCGCACGGCTACGACCATTCGAAGTACCGCGCCTCGTTCGTCGGCATGGCGCCGATGCCGAACCCGCGCATCGTCGTCGCGGTGTCCGTCGACGAGCCGACCGCCGGCAGCCACTTCGGCGGCCAGGTGTCGGGTCCGGTGTTCTCGGGGATCGTCGGCGATACGCTGCGCTCGCTGAACGTGCCGCCCGACATGCCCGTCAAGCAGCTCGTCGTATCCGACGATCCGGCGCAAGCCGCGCCGGCCGCGGGTGCGTCGGCGCCCGTCGTCGCGCAGAAGACGGCCGCGGTTCGCAGCAACGAAAAGCCGGCGATCGCCAACCATGGCGGCGTCAAGAAGATCACCGTATCCGACAACACAAAGATTCGCCCAGGAGTCGTCCGATGAGCGCTGCTCGCCGTCACCACCCGGCGCACCAGCAGATCGCCGATGTGCTCGACTGGTTGCGCGCCCACGCCGCGCCCGGTGCGAACCTGCACGCCGATACGCGTACGCTCGCCGCCGGCGACGTGTTTCTCGCTTATGCCGTCGACGGCGCCGACAACCGTCCGTTCATCGATGGCGCGATCGAGCGCGGCGCCGCTGCCGTGCTGTTTCAGCCCGAAGGATTCGATGGCGCGGTGGACCCGGAATTGGCGTTCGCCGTGCCCGCGCTGAACGAACTGGCCGGGGCCATCGCAAGCGGCTGGTACGGCTCGCCCAGCGAGGCGATGCTTGCGGTCGGCGTGACGGGCACGAACGGCAAGACATCGTGCTCGCAATGGATCGCGGCGGCGCTGACCGCCGCCGGCAAGCCGTGCGCCATCATCGGCACGCTCGGCAGCGGCATGCCGGGGCACCTCGTGCACACCGGCTTCACGACGCCCGACGCGCCGCAACTGCAGCGCAGCCTCGCGCAGCTTCACGCGGCGGGCGCGCAGGCAGTGGCGATGGAAGTGTCGTCGCACGCCTTGCATCAGGGGCGCGTGAACGGCACCGCATTCGATATCGCCGTTTTCACGAATCTCACGCAGGACCACCTCGACTACCACGGCACGTTCGCCGCGTATGAGACGGCGAAGGCGCGCCTCTTCGACTGGCCGGACCTGCGCTGCGCCGTCATCAATCGCGACGACGAAGCGGGGCGGCGCCTCATCGCCCACACGCACGGCAAGGTGCGCACGATCGCGTACGGCATCGACACGGCGGTCGACGGCGCCCCGCCAGCCGATGCGTTGCTGCTTGCCTCGCGCGTTCGCGCGACGCCGGTCGGCACCGTGTTCCACGTCGCATCGGATTGGGGCGCTGCCGATGTCGAAGTCGCGACGCTCGGCGCGTTCAACGTCAGCAATCTGCTCGGCGTGCTCGGCGCGCTGCTCGCCGCCGACGTGCCGTTCGAGACGGCGCTTGCCGAGCTGTCGAAGCTCGAGCCGGTCAACGGCCGCATGCAGCGGCTCGGCGGCCGGCTGCAGAACGACGAGCCGCTCGTCGTGATCGACTACGCGCACACGCCCGACGCGCTCGAAAAAACGCTAGAAGCGCTGCGCCCGATCGCGAGCGCGCGTGGCGGCGAACTCGTCTGCATGTTCGGCTGCGGCGGCGATCGGGATGCGACGAAGCGTCCGCTGATGGGCGCGATCGCCGAGCGGCTTGCCGATTCGGTCGTCGTGACGAGCGACAACCCGCGCAGCGAAGATCCGCAGTCGATCATCGATCAAATCGTTGCCGGCATGACGGACGCGGGCAAAGCGCGCCGCATCGAGGACCGCGCCAGCGCGATCCTGCAGGCCGTGCGCAGCGCGGCGCGCGAAGATGTTGTCGTGCTGGCCGGCAAAGGGCACGAAGCCACGCAGGAAATCATGGGTAAGAAGCGCGTCTTCTCCGATCAGGACCACGCCCGTCTCGCGCTTGCCGCGCGGACGACGCACACTCGTGGAGGCGGCGAATGACGATGTTCTCGCTGAATGAAGCGGCTCGCGAAATCACTGGCGCAACGGTGCTGGGCGACGGCGCGACCACGTTCGAGCGCATTGCCACCGACAGCCGCTCCGCTGGCCCTGGCGATTTGTTCGTCGCGCTGAAGGGAGATCGTTTCGACGCGCACGACTTCCTGCCGGAAGTCGCCGAGCGCGGTGTGAGCGCGGTGCTGGTGTCACGCAGCCCGGGCGAATGGCGCGTGCCGGCGTTGAGGGTTGCCGATACGCGTGAGGCGCTCGGCGCACTCGCGCGCGCGTGGCGCCGGCGTTTTGCGATTCCGCTCGTCGCGGTCACGGGCAGCAACGGCAAGACGACGGTCAAGGAAATGATCTCGTCGATCTTCGCGGCGGCCGTGGGCCAAGAGGCGCGACTCGCGACGGCCGGCAACTTCAACAACGAGATCGGACTGCCGCTCACGCTGTTTCGTCTGACCGAAGCGCACAAGCTTGCGGTCGTCGAACTCGGGATGAACCATCCTGGCGAAACCGACGTGCTGGGCAAGATCGCCGAGCCGACCGTCGCGCTCGTCAACAACGCGCAGCGCGAGCATCAGGAATTCATGGCGACGGTCGAGGCGGTCGCGCTCGAGCACGCAAGCGTGATCCACGCGCTCGGGCCGACGGGCGTGGCGGTGTTTCCCGCCGAAGACGCTTACGCGGCCATTTGGCGCATCGCCGCGACCGGCAATCGCATCGTCGATTTCGCGCTGAACGCCGCGGACCGCACGACGGCTGCCGCGGTAACGGGCGAACTCGAAGGCAACTGTTTGCGCGTCTCGACGCCCGACGGCGCGTTCGAAGCCGTGCTGCAAGTGCTCGGCGAGCACAACGCGCGCAACGCACTCGCGGCGACGTCGGCGGCGATCGCGGCCGGCGTGCCGCTCGACGCGATCAAGCGCGGCCTGGAGGCATTCGAGCCGGTGAAGGGGCGCCTGCAAGTGAAGCGTGCGGACCTCGGCTCGCTCGCGGGCGCCGCCGTTATCGACGATACGTACAACGCGAACCCCGATTCGATGCGCGCCGCAATCGACGTCCTCGCCGCACAGGCTGCGCCGCGCGTGCTCGTGATGGGTGACATGGGCGAAGTGGGCGACCACGGTCCCGCGTTTCATCGCGAGGTGGGCGCCTATGCGCGCGAGCGCGGCATCGAAGCGCTCTTTGCACTCGGCGACGCGTCACGCGACGCCTGCAGCGCGTTCAACGCCGGCGGAGCGAGCGCGGGCCCGGCTCAAGGCGCGCACCATTTCGACGATGTTCCGTCGTTGGCCGCGTACCTGCTGCAAGCCGGATTCGGCGCTAACGCGACGCTGCTCGTCAAAGGATCGCGCTTCATGAAGATGGAGCGCGTGGTGGAAGCGCTGATCGCTTCGCAACTGCAACCTGCCGCACCGGGCACGACGCCCGGCGCACACTGAAAGAGAAGGACCGGCAATGCTATTGGTACTGGCGCAATGGCTGCAGAATGACGCAAGCTTCTTGCGCGTGTTCAGTTACCTGACGTTTCGAGCGGTCGCGGCGAGCATCACCGCGCTCGTGATCGGGCTCGTCCTCGGCCCGTGGGTGATCCGCAAGCTGACCGCGATGAAGGTCGGCCAAGCCGTGCGCAAGGACGGCCCGCAGACGCACCTCGTCAAATCCGGCACGCCGACGATGGGCGGCGTGCTGATTCTGATCGGCATCGCCATCTCGACACTCTTGTGGGCCGACCTCACGAACCGCTTCATCTGGATCGTGATGCTCGTCACGTTCGGATTCGGCGTGATCGGCTGGGTCGACGACTACCGCAAGGTCGTCTACAAGGACCCGCGCGGGATGTCGTCGCGCGAGAAGTATTTCTGGCAGTCGGTGATCGGCTTGTTCGCGGCGGTGTATCTCGCGTTTTCCGTGTCCGAAGCTAGCAACGTGCGCGTCTTCGACCTGTTCGTGGACTGGGTGCGCAGCGGCTTCTCGATGGGTCTGCCGCCGCACGCCGACCTGATGCTGCCGTTCCTGAAGTCGATCAGCTATCCGCTCGGCGTCTGGGGCTTCATCGCGCTCACCTATTTCGTGATCGTCGGCGCGAGCAACGCGGTCAACCTCACCGACGGTCTCGACGGCCTCGTCATCATGCCGGTCGTGCTCGTGGGCGGTTCGCTCGGCGTGTTCGCCTATGTGATGGGCAGCTCGATTTACTCGAAATACCTGCTGTTCCCGCACATCGCGGGCGCGGGCGAACTGATGATCTTCTGCTCGGCGATGGGCGGCGCGGGTCTTGCCTTCCTCTGGTACAACACGCACCCCGCGCAGGTGTTCATGGGCGATGTCGGCGCGCTGGCGCTCGGCGGTGCGCTCGGCACCATCGCGGTGATCGTGCGCCAGGAGATCGTGCTCTTCATCATGGGCGGCATCTTCGTGGCGGAGACGCTGTCGGTGATGCTGCAGGTCACCTGGTTCAAGTACACCAAACGCCGCTACGGCGAAGGGCGCCGCATCTTCAAGATGGCGCCGCTCCATCACCATTTCGAATTGTCGGGCTGGAAAGAGACGCAGGTGGTCGTGCGTTTCTGGATCATCACGTTGATGTTGTGCCTGTTTGGCCTGTCCACCCTCAAGCTGCGGTAAAGGAAAGCAAGCGATGTTTGGCGAGATGTTTGTCGATCGGCAAAGTCCGATGGTGCTCGTGCTGGGGCTCGGTGAATCCGGCCTCGCGATGGCGCGCTGGTGCGCGCGGCACGGGTGCCGGCTGCGCATTGCCGATACGCGCGAGGCGCCGCCGAACCTGTCCGCGCTCGAGGCGCACCGGATCGATGCCGACTTCATCGGCGGCGCGTTTTCGCCCGCCCTGCTCGACGGCGGAATCGAACTCGTCGCGATCAGCCCGGGCTTGTCGCCGCTTGCCGAGGACCTTCTGCCGTTGATTACGAGCGCGCGCGAACGCGGCATTCCGGTGTGGGGCGAGCTCGAATTCTTCGCCCAGGCGCTCAAGAAGCTCGGCGAGAGCGGTTACGCGCCGAAGGTGATCGCGATCACCGGCACGAACGGCAAGACCACGACGACGAGCCTCACCGGCCTCCTGTGCGAACGCGCGGGCAAAAAGGTCGCGGTGGCGGGCAACATCAGCCCGGCCGCGCTCGACAAGCTCACCGAAGCGATCGACAACACCGCGCTGCCCGACGTGTGGGTGCTCGAGCTGTCGAGCTTCCAGCTCGAAACCGCGCATACGTTCGCGCCGGATGCGGCGGTCGTCCTGAACATCACGCAGGATCACCTCGACTGGCACGGCGGCCTCGATGCGTACGCCGCCGCGAAGGGCCGCATCTTCGGGCCGCAGACGGTGCGCGTGCTCAACCGCGACGACGCGCGCGTGATGGCGCTTACGCCCGCTGCGGACGCTGCGAAACACACTGGCGAAAGCGCCGCGCAAGCAGTGACGTTCGGCCTGAACGAGCCCGTGCACGTAGGCGACTACGGCTTGTTGCGCGAAAACGGCATGAACTGGCTCGTCGAAGCGCACGATCGCGACCCCGCTGAAGAATCGACGTCGACGCGCCGCCGCAAGAACGAGTCCGCCGCGCCACGCGATCTCGCGTTGAAGCGCCTGATGCCGGCGGACGCGCTGCGCATTCGCGGCTTGCACAACGCGGCGAATGCGCTCGCCGCATTCGCGCTGGCTCGCGCGATCGGCTTGCCCGCGGCGCCGCTGTTGCACGGCTTGCGCGAGTACCGCGGCGAGCCGCATCGCGTGGAGCTGATCGCGTCGGTCGACGGCGTCGACTATGTCGACGACAGCAAGGGCACGAACGTCGGCGCGACGGTCGCCGCGCTCGACGGTCTCGCGCAGCGCGCGATCCTGATCGCGGGCGGCGACGGCAAAGGCCAAGATTTCGCGCCGCTCGAAGCGCCGGTCGCGCGCTGGTGCCGCGCGGTGATGCTGATCGGCCGCGACGCCCCGCAGATCCGCGACGCGCTCGCCGGCAGCGGCGTGACGCTCGCCGACCATGCGACGCTCGAAGCCGCGACACGCGCGGCCGCCGCGCTCGCGGAGCCGGGCGACGCGGTGCTGCTGTCGCCGGCCTGCGCGAGCTTCGACATGTTCAAGGGCTATGCCCATCGCGCGGCGGTCTTCCGCAGCGCCGTGGAAGACATCGCCGCGGAACGGGGGACGATGCTATGAGCTGGTCTGAACGTTTCGGCTCGCGCTTGTCAGGTCAACGGGGCTCGGTCGGCAAGGCCGAAGACGGCGGCCGCGCATCGGGAAGCGGTCTCGCGAGCGCCGTGAGCGGCATGCGTCCGATGCGCTCGCGCATGCTCGACTACGACCACTCGCTGTTGTGGGTCGTGATCGCGCTGCTCGGGCTCGGCGTGGTGATGGTGTACTCGGCATCGATCGCGATGCCGGATTCGCCGAAATACGCGTCCTATCGCGACTACGCGTTCCTCGTGCGCCATCTCGCGTCACTCGTGGTCGCGACGATCGCGGCCGTGATCGCGTTCAAGGTGCCGATCTCGGTCTGGGACAAGTACGCGCCGAAGCTCTTCCTGATCGCGCTGCTCGGCCTCGTGATCGTGCTGATTCCGCACATCGGCAAGGGCGTGAACGGCGCGCGCCGTTGGATTCCGCTCGGCATCACGAACATGCAGCCGTCGGAAATCATGAAGCTCGCCGTGACGATCTACGCGGCGAACTACACGGTGCGCAAGCAGGAATACATGCACAGCTTCGCGAAGGGCTTCCTGCCGATGGCGTTCGCCGTCGGCGTGGTCGGCGCGCTGCTGCTGCTCGAGCCGGACATGGGCGCGTTCATGGTGATCGCCGCGATCGCGATGGGCGTGCTGTTCCTCGGCGGCGTGAACGGCAAGCTGTTCGGCGGGCTGGTCGCGACGGCAGTCGGCACCTTCACGATTCTCGTGTGGGCGTCGCCATGGCGGCGCGAGCGGATCTTCGCGTACCTCGATCCGTGGGACGACCGCTACGCGCAAGGCAAGGCGTATCAATTGACGCACTCGCTGATCGCGTTCGGCCGCGGCGAGTGGTTTGGCGTGGGCCTGGGCGGCAGCGTCGAGAAGCTCAACTACCTGCCGGAAGCGCATACCGACTTCATTCTTGCCGTGATCGGCGAGGAGCTGGGTTTCGTCGGCGTGATGGTCGTGATCCTGCTGTTCTACTGGATCGTGCGCCGCGCGTTCGAGATCGGCCGTCAGGCGCTCGCGCTCGACCGCACGTTTGCCGGCTTGATGGCGAAGGGCATCGGCCTGTGGTTCGGCGCGCAGACCTTCATCAACATGGGCGTGAACCTCGGTCTTCTGCCGACCAAGGGCCTGACCTTGCCGCTCGTGAGCTACGGCGGCTCGGGCATTTTGCTGAACTGCGTCGCGCTGGCGGTGCTGATGCGCGTCGACTATGAGAACCGGGTGTTGATGCGCGGGGGGAAAGTATGAGCACGACCCCGCAACGCACACTGATGGTGATGGCCGGCGGCACCGGAGGACACGTGTTCCCCGGGCTCGCGGTCGCGAACCGGATGCGTGCATGGGGCTGGCGCGTCGTGTGGCTCGGCAACCCCGCGGGCATGGAAGCGTCGCTGGTGCCCAAACACGGCATTCCGATGGAGTTCGTGCGTTTCGGCGGATTGCGCGGCAAGGGCCTGCGCACCAAGCTCGCACTGCCGCTGAATCTGCTGCGCGCGTGCCTTGAAAGCCGCCAGGCGCTCAAGCGCGTGAAGCCCGATGTCGTGCTCGGCATGGGCGGCTACATCACGTTTCCGGCAGGCGTGATGACGGCGCTTTCGGGGCGTCCGCTCGTGCTGCACGAACAGAATTCGATTGCGGGTCTCGCGAACAAAGTGCTCGCGAAGCTCGCGCGGCGCGTGCTCGTTGCGTTTCCTGGCGCGCTGCCGGATGCCGAATGGACCGGTAATCCGATTCGCGAGGAACTTGCGCGCGCTTTGGCACCCAAAGAGCGCTACGCAGTGCGCAGCGGACCGCTCAATGTGCTGGTCGTCGGCGGCAGTCTCGGGGCGGCGGCGTTGAATGAAGTCGTGCCGCGCGCGGTCGCGCTGCTGGCGCCGAACGAACGTCCGCGCATCGTGCATCAGGCGGGCGCGAAGCACATCGATGCGTTGCGCGCGAATTACGAAGCCGCCGGTTTGCAACCGGGCGACGACCTGCAGCTCGTGCCGTTCATCGACGATATGGCGAAGGCTTATGAAGCGGCCGATCTCGTGATTTGCCGCTCGGGCGCGATGACGGTCGCCGAGATCGCGGCGGTCGGCGTGGCGGCGCTCTTTGTGCCGTTCCCGTATGCGGTCGACGATCACCAGACGACGAACGCCCAATTCCTGTCGGAGCAGGGCGGGGCGGTGCTGGTGCAGCAGCGCGATTTGTCGGCGGAAAAGCTCGCCGACTGGTTGCGCAGACAGTCGCGCGAATCGCTCGCGGAAATGGCCGAGCGCGCGCGCGCGCTGGCAAAACCGGATGCCACCGATCGCGTCGCGCAGGTTTGCGCGGCTGTGGCGCTTGCGCGCCAGGAAGGAAAGAAATGAAACACATCGTCAAACACATCCATTTTGTCGGGATCGGCGGCGCGGGCATGAGCGGTATCGCCGAAGTGCTCGTCAATCTCGGGTACCGCGTGAGCGGGTCCGACCTCACGAGCAACGGCGTGACCGACCGCCTCACCACGCTCGGCGCGCGCATCGCGATCGGCCATGACGCCGCGAACATCGGAGGCGCGGATGCGGTCGTCGTGTCGACGGCCGTGCGCAGCGACAACCCCGAAGTGCTCGCCGCGCGCCACCGCCGCATTCCGATCGTGCCGCGCGCGGTGATGCTTGCGGAGCTGATGCGCTTGAAGCAAGGCATCGCGATCGCCGGCACCCACGGCAAGACCACGACGACGTCGCTCGTCGCGAGCGTGCTCGCCGCGGGCGGGCTCGATCCGACCTTCGTGATCGGCGGGCGCCTGATCAGCGCGGGCGCGAACGCGCGGCTGGGCACGGGCGACTTCATCGTCGCGGAAGCGGACGAATCGGACGCGTCGTTCCTGAATCTCTTTCCGGTGATCGAAGTCATCACGAACATCGACGCCGATCACATGGACACCTACGGCCATGATTTCGCGCGGCTCAAGCAGGCGTTCATCGAGTTCACGCACCGGCTGCCGTTCTACGGCATCGCCGTGCTGTGCGTCGACGATCCGAGCGTGCGCGAGATCCTGCCGTTCGTGTCGAAGCCGATCATCCGCTACGGTTTTGCGGCCGACGCGCAGGTGCGCGCGGTCAACGTGATGGCGCGCGACGGCCGCATGCATTTCACGGCGATGCGCGAGGACGCGGCGCCGATCGACATCGTTTTGAACATGCCGGGCACGCACAACGTGCAGAACGCGCTCGCGGCGATTGCGATTGCGACTGAACTTGAGGTGTCAGATGCCGATATCCAGCGAGCACTCGCCGAATTCAACGGCGTGGGCCGCCGTTTCCAGCGCTACGGCGAAGTCGCCGTGGCGAGCGGCGGCGCGTACACGCTGATCGACGACTACGGCCATCACCCGGTCGAAATGGCGGCGACGATCGCCGCCGCGCGCGGCGCGTTCCCCGACAAGCGTCTGGTGCTGGCGTTCCAGCCGCACCGCTTCACGCGCACGCGCGACTGCTTCGAGGATTTCGTCAAGGTGCTCTCGACGGTCGACGCGCTGGTGCTGACCGAAGTCTATGCAGCCGGCGAAGCGCCGATCGTCGCCGCCGACGGCCGCGCGCTCGCGCGCGCGATCCGCGTGGCGGGCAAGGTCGAGCCGGTGTTCGTCGAAACGGTGGACGAAGTGCCGGAGGCGCTGTCGACGGTCGTGCGCGACGGCGACGTGGTGATCACGATGGGTGCGGGCTCGATCGGCGGTGTGCCGGGACGGCTCGCTCAATAACTCGCGGAATTATTCGTGCAAGAAGCGAAGGTGTGACATGAGCGGTATCGATCCGAAACTCTTTGGCAAGGTTGCAGTGCTGCTCGGCGGCGTGTCCGCCGAGCGCGAGGTGTCGCTCAATTCCGGCCGGCTCGTGCTGCAGGGTCTGCGCGACGCGGGCGTCGACGCGCATCCGTTCGATCCGTCCGAGCGGCCGCTGTCGGCGTTGAAGGACGAAGGCTTCGTGCGCGCGTTCAACGCGCTCCACGGCGGCTATGGCGAGAACGGCCAGATCCAGGGTGCGCTCGATTTCTACGGCATCAAGTACACGGGCAGCGGTGTCCTCGGCTCGGCGCTCGGCCTCGACAAGTTCCGCACGAAGCTCGTGTGGCAGCAAACGGGCGTGCCGACGCCGCCGTTCGAAACGGTGCTGCGCGGCGACGACTACGCGGCGCGCGCGAGCGCGATCGTCGCGAAGCTCGGCGTGCCGCTCTTCGTGAAGCCGGCGTGCGAGGGATCGAGCGTCGCGGTGATCAAGGTGAAGAGCGCCGACGCGCTGCCGGCCGCGCTCGAGGAAGCCGCGAAGTTCGACAAGATCATCGTCGTCGAGAAAAGCATCGAGGGCGGCGGCGAGTACACCGCGTGCATCGCGGGCGATCTGGATCTGCCGCTGATCCGCATCGTGCCGGCAGGCGAGTTCTACGACTACCACGCGAAGTACATCGCCAACGACACGCAATACCTGATTCCGTGCGGCGTGCCGGCGGAAGAGGAAGCGCGCTTGAAGACACTGGCGCGCCGCGCGTTCGACGTGATCGGCTGCACCGATTGGGGCCGCGCCGATTTCATGCTCGACGCGAACGGCAACCCGTACTTCCTCGAAGTGAACACGGCGCCGGGCATGACGGACCACTCGCTGCCGCCGAAGGCGGCGCGCGCGGTCGGCATCAGCTATCAGGAACTGGTCGTCGCCGTGTTGGCGCTGACCTTGAAGGACTAACGCAAGGGATCGACGCAGCAACATGTGGAATAACGTTCGCCAGCTCAACTTCGCCGCCAACGCGCTGTACGCGTTGCTGGCGCTCGTGCTGCTGGCGGCGGGCGGTTACTGGCTGATCCAGCGTCCGAACTTTGCGCTGCGCGAGATCCAGATCGACGGCGATACCGATCACATCAATTCGCCGACGGTGCGCGCGAGCGTCGTCGGCCACTTGAAGGGCAATTTCTTCACTGTCGATCTCGATTCGGCACGCCAGCAGTTCGAGCAGATGCCGTGGGTGCGTCGCGCCAGCGTGCGCCGGGTCTGGCCGAATGCGCTGGCTGTCACGCTCGAGGAGTACAAACCGCTTGGCACGTGGGGCGCCGATCAATTGGTGAGCGTCGACGGCGAGCTCTTCACGGCGAACCAGGGCGAGCTCGACGAGGAACTGCCCGCGTTCGATGGCCCGGACGGTACGGCGAAAGAGGTCGTCGCGCGTTATCAGGACTTCAAGAAGTGGTACGCGCCGCTGGGCGCGGCGCCGGAAGAGGTGACGCTGTCGCCGCGCTACGCGTGGACGGTGAAGCTCTCGAACGGCACGGAAATCGAATATGGCCGGGAACGCAACCCGCAGACGCTGGCTGACCGCAGCCGGCGGCTGATCGAGGCCTGGGCGGCGGTGACGCAGCGTTGGGGCAAGGAGATCGAATACGCCGACCTGCGCTATCCGAACGGGTTTGCGATTCGCGCGGCGGGCATGCGCTTCATCAGCGATACCGACAAGGCCAAGAAGCAATGACATCACACGCACACGCAATGAGCACGCTATGAGCAAAGACTATAAAGACCTGCTGGTTGCCCTCGACATCGGGACGGCGAAGGTGGTGGCTGTCGTCGCCGAGTTGAAGGGCGAAGGCCATTACGAGGTGATCGGCCTCGGCCAGAGCGAGTCGAAGGGTCTCAAGAAAGGCGTGGTGGTCAACATCGAAGCCACCGTGCAATCGATCCAGCGCGCGCTCGAAGAGGCCGAGCTGATGGCCGACTGCAAGATCACGAACGTGTTCACGGGGATCGCGGGCAGCCACATTCGCAGCTTCAATTCGAGCGGGATGGTGGCGATCAAAGACAAGGAAGTGACGCAGACGGATGTTGCGCGCGTGATCGAGACCGCGAAGGCGATCAACATCCCGACCGATCAGCAGGTGCTGCACATCCTCACGCAGGAATTCATCATCGACGGCCAGGAAGACGTGCGCGAGCCGATCGGCATGAGCGGCATCCGGCTCGAAGTGAAGGTGCATATCGTGACGGGCGCGGTGTCGGCGGCGCAGAACATCGTCAAGTGCGTGCGCCGCTGCGGGCTCGAAGTGAACGATCTGATTCTGCAGCCGCTCGCGTCGTCGCTGGCGGTGCTGACCGAGGATGAGAAGGAACTGGGCGTCGTGCTCGTCGACATCGGCGGCGGCACGACCGATATCGCGATTTTCAGCGAAGGCGCGATCCGGCACACGGCGGTGATCCCGATCGCGGGCGACCAGATCACGAGCGACATCGCGATGGCGCTGCGCACGCCGACGCCGGACGCCGAGGACATCAAGGTGAGCTACGGCATCGCGAAGCAGGCGCTCGCCGATCCGGACGAAATGATCGAAGTGCCGGGCTTGGGCGAGCGCGGTCCGCGCACGCTGTCGCGGCAGGCGCTGGCGGCGGTCGTCGAGCCGCGCGTCGAGGAGCTCTTCTCGCTCGTGCAGCAGGTGGTGCGCGAGTCGGGCTACGAGGAATTGCTGAGCTCGGGCGTCGTGCTGACGGGCGGCGCTTCGATGATGCCGGGCATGGTCGAGCTTGGCGAAGACATCTTTTTGAAGCCGGTGCGCATCGGCGTGCCGGAGTACGCGGGCGGCCTCGCGGACGTGGTGCGCAATCCGCGCTATTCGACGGCGATGGGCCTGCTCGTCGAAGGGCGCTCGCAGCGGATGCGCGGCCGCAAGGTCGCCGTGCAGTCGGGTTCGATGGGCCAGGTCTTCGTGCGGATGAAGGACTGGTTCCTGGGCAACTTCTAAACGATTTTCGAAATTCGCGCCGGTGCCGGCGGCTGGCGCGCGACAAGGGAGTGCCCGCTCCTTTGCCGAATAACGGCCGAGCAAGTCTTTTTTCTTGACGGAGGCAACATGGAATTCCAGATGCTGGAAACGGAAACCAGCGGCACCATCATCAAGGTGGTGGGCGTCGGTGGCGCTGGCGGCAATGCCGTGCAGCACATGATCAACAAAGGCGTGCAAGGCGTCGACTTCATCGTGATGAACACGGACGCGCAGGCGCTGTCGCGCTCGCGCGCTACGCACGTGATTCAGCTCGGCAACACCGGTCTCGGCGCTGGCGCCAAGCCGGAAATGGGCCGTGCGGCAGCCGAAGAAGCACGTGAGCGCATCGCCGACGCACTGCGCGGCGCGCACATGGTGTTCATCACCGCAGGCATGGGTGGCGGCACGGGCACGGGCGCGGCACCGGTCGTGGCTCAGATCGCGAAAGAGATGGGCATTCTGACCGTCGGCGTCGTGAGCAAGCCGTTCGAGTTCGAAGGCGGCAAGCGCATGCGCGTCGCGGAAGCTGGTTCGCAGCAACTGGAGGATCACGTCGACTCGCTGATCGTCGTTCTGAACGACAAGCTGTTCGAGGTGATGGGCGATGACGCCGAGATGGACAAGTGCTTCCAGTGCGCAGACGACGTCCTGAACAACGCAGTCGCAGGCATCGCCGAAATCATCAATGTCGACGGTCTCGTGAACGTCGACTTCGAAGACGTGAAGACGGTGATGGGCGAGCAGGGCAAGGCGATGATGGGCACGGCGACGGTGGCCGGCGTCGATCGCGCGCGTCTCGCGGCGGAACAGGCCGTGGCGAGCCCGCTGCTCGAAGGCGTCGATCTGTCGGGCGCGCGCGGCGTGCTGGTGAACATCACGTCGAGCCGTTCGCTGCGCTTGTCGGAAACGCGCGAAGTGATGAACACGATCAAGAGCTACGCGGCGGAAGACGCGACGGTGATTTTCGGCGCGGTGTACGACGATGCGATGGGCGACGCGCTGCGCGTGACGGTCGTTGCAACGGGCCTGGGCCGTGCCGCGAAGAAGCAGCAGTCGGCTCCGATGACGCTCCTGCGCACCGGTACCGACAACCAGCCGATCAGCACGATGCAGCACAGCTACGCACCGGCGCAAGCGCACGCCGCCGATTACGGCGCGCTCGACACGCCGGCCGTGTGGCGCAACTCGCGCGAAACGGCGGCGTCGCACGTGCAGGCGCTGCAGGAAAAGGGCGTCGATACGTACGACATTCCGGCGTTCCTGCGCAAGCAAGCGGACTGATCGCGCGAGGCTCTAGCGTTCGCGGCGGCGCACGGCGGTGATCCGGCGCGCCAAGCGAACAAAGAGCAAGGTGCGGCGAACGGCAACGGCGAAACAGGCCGCGTCCCTTCGGACGAGCGGCCGGGACAGGTGCCCGCAGCGGAATTGCACCGCGGGTGGCCGGGTTGTCGGCGCTAGCTTTACAACGCACCGAGCGCAATGCGGGAAAACGCGCAATAATGCGCGGTTATGAGCAGCAAGTGCGGCAACGAGCAGGTCGATAAGCACAGCATCGATGTGAAGGATCGAGCATGATTCAAGTGGGCGACAAGCTGCCTGGCGCAACGCTCTTCGAGTTCGTCGAAGACGAGCGCGCAGGCTGCACCCTGGGGCCGAACGGCTTCGAAGTGCAGGCACTGACGGCGGGCAAGCGCGTGGTGATCTTCGGATTGCCGGGCGCGTTCACGCCGACGTGTTCGGCCAAGCACGTGCCGGGTTATGTCGAGCACGCCGAGCGCTTTTTTGCGGCCGGCATCGACGAAATCTGGTGCGTGTCCGTCAACGATGCATTCGTGATGGGCGCTTGGGGACGCGATCAGCACACCGCGGGCAAGGTGCGCATGATGGCGGACGGAAGCGCAGCTTTCACTCGGGCGCTCGGTCTGGAGCAGGATTTGTCGGCGCGGGGCATGGGAATCCGTTCCCAGCGCTACGCGATGGTGGTCGACGGCGGCGTGGTCAAGGCGCTGTTCGTCGAGGCACCCGGCAAGTTCGAAGTCAGCGATGCGGCCAGCCTCCTTGCCACGCTGAGCCCGTCGTGAAGCCTCCCGGCGTTGCCCTCGAGCAACGCTTGATCTGGCTTTTATGACAGGCCGTAATACGGGCCGGCACCGGAAATGCCTCCATTCCGGGTGTCGGCCCGCTCCGCATTCTCGAGCGGGTAATTCGACGAAACAGTTTGAAACGTCCATTGCGCGCTGCAGCGGAGCGAATGGAGTATAATCCGACCTATGGCATCAAAATCCCGATTGGGATTCTCAATCGAATAGACATCACCATGCTGAAGCAACGCACTATCAAATCGATCGTCAAGACGGTCGGCATCGGCCTGCATTCCGGCCGGAAGGTCGACTTGACGCTTCGCCCCGCCGCCGAAAACACGGGCATCGTGTTTTCGCGCGTGGATCTGCCGACGCCCGTCGATATCCCGGCGTCGGCGATGTCGATCGGCGATACGCGTCTTGCTTCGGTGTTGCAGAAGGACGGCGCGCGGGTCTCGACGGTCGAGCACCTGATGTCGGCCTGCGCGGGTCTCGGCATCGACAACCTCTACGTCGACGTGACTGCCGAGGAAATCCCGATCATGGACGGCAGCGCGGCATCGTTCGTGTTCCTGATCCAGTCGGCCGGCATCGAAGAGCAGAACGCGCTGAAGAAATTCATCAAGGTCACGAAGCCGGTCGAAATCCGCGATGGCGACAAATTTGCGCGCCTCGATCCGTACTTCGGCTTCAAGCTCAAATTCACGATCGATTTCCGCCACCCGGCCGTCGATAAGACCGGTCAGGCGCTGGAAGTCGACTTTGCCAACACCTCGTACGTCCGCGACATCGCGCGTGCGCGCACGTTCGGCTTTGCACACGAAGTCGAGATGATGCGCGAGCTGGGCCTGGCGCGCGGCGGCAGCATGGATAACGCGATCGTGCTCGACGAGTACCGTATCCTGAACAACGACGGCCTGCGCTACGACGACGAGTTCGTGAAGCACAAGATGCTGGACGCGATCGGCGATTTGTACGTGGTCGGCCATCCGCTGCTCGCGTCGTACACGGCGTACAAGTCGGGCCACGGCTTGAACAACGCGTTGTTGCGCGAGTTGCTCGCGCATGAGGATGCGTATGAACTCGTCACGTTCGACGACGTGAAGCGCGCACCGCGCGGTTTCGGTTACGAAGCGCAGACGGCGTTTGCCTGATTGTTGTGATTTGGGGTGCGTGAGGTTCGAGCGGCGCCTCTGACGCAGATCAAGAAGTGAGCGGTCCCAACGGGCCGCTCATTTTTTTTCGTCGCGCGGTTTCCGATGGCGCGCGGCCATCTTCGCGAGCGCCGCTTGCAAGGGGGACGGGGCGAGCGTTTCGCTCAATTCGCGCAGCGCATCGGCGCCTGCCGGCGTCATACGCGCCTGCTTGACGGGCGGCGGCTCCTTGACCGGCTGGGGACGGACGCGCACTTTCAGCGTGTTGACGGCCCAGCCGCGTTGCTGAAGTTCGGAGAGCAGCGTCGGTTCGAGATGCCGCAGACGCGCAGCAAGCGCGTTGTGCGCGGCAAAGAGGGACAAGACGCCGTCCTTGATGAAGCCTGGTTCGACACTTGTCGCCAAGTAACTGGGCAACAGTTGCTTGAGATCGCGTTCGAGCGCGGCAATTTGCTCGACGCCCGCGCGCAGGGCGGCAAACGCATCGGTGCGGGTCAGAACCTCGCCGACCGGCTGTGGCCGCGGCGGCCCAAACGGCCTTGAAAACGACGAAAAACGGCTCATTTCACACTCGTGTCACCCAGTCGCGGCGTATGCGTGCGACGATGCGCGCATTGTACCGCGCGCGGGGCACGCAATCGCCGGCGCCGCGGCGCTCGCAAGGGCGCGCGCGAAGGCCGGCGCCGACGCTGCTGTCTAGCCGTGGACGCAGGCGGAAGCATCCCCGCGTGATAAAATGCCCGATTCGAATTCACTCATGGAATAAGCCGCCGAGGCCCGCCGAAACCGGGCGCACCGTTTGTGCGACCCCGTCCGAAGCCGCGACGCAAACCCGATCCGATGACCACCGGTTTTCTCCAAAAAATCTTTGGCAGCCGCAACCAGCGCCTCGTCAAGCAGTATCAAAAAACCGTTGCGGCGATCAACGCGCTCGAGACGCAGATCGAGCAGCTGACGGACGACCAATTGCGCGCGAAGACGGGTGAGTTCCGCCAGCGCGTCGCAAGCGGCGAATCGCTCGACAAGCTGCTGCCGGAGGCGTTCGCCGTGTGCCGCGAGGCGAGCCGCCGCGTGCTCAAGATGCGCCACTTCGACGTGCAGCTGATCGGCGGCATGGTGCTCCACTACGGCAAGATCGCCGAAATGCGCACGGGCGAAGGCAAGACGCTCGTCGCGACGCTTGCCGCGTACCTGAACGCGCTGTCGGGCCGCGGCGTGCACGTCGTGACCGTCAACGATTACCTCGCTCAGCGTGATGCGGAGTGGATGGGCAAGCTTTACAACTTCCTGGGTCTCTCGGTCGGCATCAACCTGTCGCAGATGGATCACGCGTCGAAGCAGACAGCCTACGCGTCAGACATCACCTACGGCACGAACAACGAATTCGGCTTCGATTACCTGCGCGACAACATGGTCTACGAGACCGACGCGCGCGTGCAGCGGCCGCTCAACTTCGCGGTCGTCGACGAAGTGGACTCGATCCTGATCGACGAGGCGCGTACGCCGCTGATCATTTCGGGCCAGGCCGAAGATCACACCGAGCTCTACGTGCGCATGAACGCGCTTCCGCCGCTGCTCGAACGTCAGATCGGCGAAGAGAAGGCGGACGGCACGGGCGTCGAGAAGCCGGGCGACTACACGCTCGACGAAAAGGGCCGTCAGGTGTTCCTGACCGAGTCGGGTCACGAAAAGGCGGAGCGCATGCTCTCCGAGTGGGGCCTGATCGGAGAGGGCGAAAGCCTCTACGCGCCGCAGAACATCACGCTGATGCACCATGTGTACGCCGCACTGCGGGCGCACACCCTGTTCTTCCGCGACCAGCACTATGTCGTGCAGAACAACGAAGTCATCATCGTCGACGAATTCACGGGTCGTCTGATGGTGGGCCGCCGCTGGTCGGATGGTCTGCACCAGGCGGTCGAGGCGAAGGAGCACGTGAAGATCCAGAGCGAAAACCAGACGCTCGCCTCGATCACGTTCCAGAACTACTTCCGCATGTATTCGAAGCTTTCGGGCATGACCGGCACGGCCGATACCGAAGCGTACGAATTCAACGAGATCTACGGGCTCGAGACGGTCGTCATCCCGACCAACCGGCCGCCCAAGCGGCTCGACAAGCAAGACCAGATCTACAAGACCGCGAAGGAGCGCTATGACGCCGTGATTCGCGATATCCGCGAATGCTTCGAGCGCGGTCAGCCGGTGCTGGTCGGCACGACGTCGATCGAGAACTCCGAGGTGCTGTCGCACCTGCTGACCAAGGCGGCCCTGCCGCACGAAGTGCTGAACGCGAAGCAGCACGCGCGCGAAGCGGCGATCGTCGCCGAAGCAGGACGTCCGCAGCGCATCACGATTGCAACCAACATGGCCGGCCGCGGCACCGACATCGTGCTCGGCGGCAACGCCGAGAAGCAGGCCGCGTTCATCGAAGCCGATGAAGCCATCCCCGCCGAGGAAAAAACGAGCCGCATCCAGAAGCTGCACGACGAGTGGCAGACGCTGCACGACCAGGTGAAGGCGGCCGGCGGCCTGCACATCATCGGCACCGAGCGTCACGAATCGCGCCGGATCGACAACCAGCTGCGCGGCCGTGCTGGCCGTCAGGGCGATCCGGGTTCGTCGCGCTTCTATTTGTCGCTCGAAGATCCGCTCTTGCGCATTTTCGCGGGCGATCGCGTGCGCGCGATCATGGACCGCCTCAAGATGCCGGAAGGCGAAGCGATCGAAGCGGGCATCGTCACGCGCTCGATCGAATCGGCGCAGCGCAAGGTCGAGGCGCGCAACTTCGATATTCGTAAGCAATTGCTCGAATACGACGATGTGTCGAACGATCAGCGCAAGGTGATCTATCAGCAGCGCAACGAATTGCTCGAAGCGCACGATATCGCCGAAACGATCGGTGCGATGCGCCAGGCCGTGGTCGGCGATGTGGTTCACGAGTTCGTTCCGGCGGGCAGCATCGAAGAGCAATGGCAGGCGCCGGAGCTCGAAGAAGTGTTGCGCAACGACTGGCAGCTCGATCTCGCGATTCAGGAAATGATCAACGAATCGCAATCGATCAGCGCGGACGAGATTCTCGAAGCCGTGGTCGCCGCCGCCGACGAGAACTACGAGACGAAGGTCGCCCTGGTCGGCCGCGAATCGTTCAGCGCGTTCGAGCGCTCGATCATGCTGCAGACGCTCGACCGCTGCTGGCGCGAGCACCTCGCCGCGCTCGACCACTTGCGTCAGGGCATCCACCTGCGCGGCTATGCGCAGAAGAATCCGAAGCAGGAATACAAGCGCGAGGCGTTCGAGCTGTTTGAGGCGCTTCTCAATGTGGTGAAGACGGAAGTCACGCGCATCGTGATGAACGTTCAAATCCAATCGCCGGAGCAACTCGAGCAGGCCGCCGAGCAGCTCGAAGAGCAGGGCAGCCATCTGGAGAACGTCGAATTCCGCCACGCGGAGTTCGCCGAAGCGGGTGCTGCGGCAGCAGGCGGCGCGGTCGCGGCCGATGCCGCCACCGAGATGGTCAGCCAGGCCATGAGCCACGGCGCGCATGCGCCTGCCGGCGCCTCGCCGTCCACCGACGGCATGCCGAAAGTAGGCCGCAACGACCCCTGCCCGTGCGGTAGCGGCAAGAAGTACAAGCAGTGCCACGGCAAGCTTGCATAACAGCGAAAACGGCGCGCATAATGCGCGCCGTTTCGTTTGTGCGCGGCTCCTTGCTTTCGCGCGAACGTTCTATCACGGATCGTGCGCGCAACGAGCGTCCGTGATTCCGTGGCGGTTCGGCTGTTCCGCGAGCCGCCAGCCTCGACCAGTCGATGCCGGTTCTCTTCGCATTCGCGCCATGAGCCGGCATTTCACCGTCCGATAGGTCCCGACCATGGCTGTCAATTTCCCCTCGATCGCTCCCGAGCAACTGCATCCCGTCGCCGGCGTCACGCTCGGTTGGGCGGAAGCGAATATCCGCAAGCCGAATCGCAAGGATGTCCTCGTGATTTCCGTCGATGAAGGCGCGACTGTGGCAGGCGTGTTCACGTCGAATCGCTTTTGCGCGGCGCCGGTGACGGTGTGCCGCGAGCATCTCGATCGCGTGCGCGCGGGCGGCAAAGGCATTCGCGCGCTCGTCGTGAATACCGGCAACGCAAACGCGGGCACAGGCGAACCCGGCCTCGCGAACGCACGCGAAACCTGCGCGGAGCTCGCGCGACTGGCCGGCATCGCGCCGGAGCAAGTGCTGCCGTTTTCGACGGGCGTGATTCTCGAGCCGCTGCCGATCGATCGCCTGAAGGCCGGTCTGCCCGCCGCGCTCGAAAATCGCCGGGCGGCGCATTGGTACGACGCCGCGCAATCGATCATGACGACCGACACCTTGCCGAAGGCTGCTTCGCGCCAAGTGACGATCGACGGCCACACGGTCACGCTGACCGGCATCAGCAAGGGCGCCGGCATGATCAAGCCGAACATGGCGACGATGCTCGGCTTTCTCGCGTTCGACGCGGCCGTGTCGCAGCCCGTGCTCGACGCGCTCGTGAAGCACGTCGCCGACCGCTCGTTCAACTGCATCACGATCGACGGCGATACGTCGACGAACGATTCGTTCATCCTGATCGCGTCGGGTAAATCGAGCCTGCCGGCCGTGACGTCGACCGAGTCTGCCGCTTACGCCGCGTTGCGCGATGCCGTGACGGAAGTCGCGCAGACGCTCGCCCAACTGATCGTGCGCGACGGCGAAGGCGCGACGAAGTTCATGACGGTGCAGGTCGAAGGCGGCTCGAACGTCCCCGAATGCCGCCAGATCGCCTACGCGATCGGCCACTCGCCACTCGTGAAGACGGCCTTCTACGCATCGGACCCCAACCTCGGCCGCATCCTCGCGGCGATCGGTTACGCCGGCGTCACGGATCTGGATGTCGAGAAAATCGATCTCTACCTCGACGATGTGCTCGTCGCCAAACAAGGCGGCCGCAATCCCGACTACCGCGAGGAAGACGGCCAGCGCGTCATGAAGCAAAGCGAGATCACGATTCGCGTGCTGCTGGGCCGCGGCGATGCGCAGGCGACGATCTGGACTTGCGACTTGTCGCACGACTACGTGAGCATCAACGCCGACTACCGTTCCTGATGGATCGAGGGCGCGGGTCCGCCTGGGCCGGCGCCCTCGAACGCATGTCACCATGGATAAACTCGAACACTTCCTGACGCGCGCCGAAGCGCTGCTCGGACGCCTTGAAGCGATGCTGCCGCCGGCGGCGCCGCAAATCGACTGGTCGGCGGCGGTCGCCTTCCGCTGGCGCAAGCGTCATGGGCGCGGCTATCTGCAGCCGGTGCCGGCCATTTCGGACATCACGCTCGACGACCTGCAGAACATCGATCGCCAGAAAGCGCTGATCGAACAGAACACGCGCCAGTTCGTGCACAAGCAGCCGTCGAACAACGTGCTGCTGACGGGCGCGCGCGGCACGGGCAAGTCATCGCTGATCAAGGCGTGCCTGAACGCCTATGCGGCCGACGGCCTGCGCCTGATCGAAGTCGACAAGGACGATTTGCACGATCTCGGCGATATCGTCGATCTGATTTCGCAGCGCCCCGAGCGCTTCGTCGTGTTCTGCGATGACCTCTCGTTCGAGGAAGGCGAGTCGGGCTACAAGGCGCTGAAAGTCGCGCTCGACGGCTCGGTTGCCGCGCAATCGGACAACGTGCTGATCTACGCCACGTCGAACCGCCGCCATCTGCTCCCCGAGTACATGAGCGACAACGAGACGTACAAGCACATGCCCGACGGCGAGATTCATCCAGGCGAAGTCGTCGAAGAGAAGATCTCGCTGTCCGAGCGCTTCGGCCTGTGGGTCAGCTTCTATCCGTTCAAGCAGGACGACTATCTGGGAATCGTCGCGCACTGGCTGCAGCATTTCGGCTGCGATGACGCAGAGATCGAAAGCGCGCGCGGCGATGCGCTCGTCTGGGCGCTGGAGCGCGGGTCGCGCTCGGGCCGTGTCGCATGGCAGTTCGCGCGCGACTGGTCGGGCCGGAAGGCACAGGCATGACGCGCGACGTGAAGACTCCGGATGGCGCGGCGGCGCTGTCGCGTCCCGTGACCGAGGTTGCCGTCGGCGTGCTGGTGCAGCCGGACGGCCGCTACTTGCTCGCGCAGCGCCCGGCTGGCAAACCCTACGAAGGCTATTGGGAGTTTCCGGGCGGCAAGCTCGAACCGGGCGAAACGGTCGAAGCGGCGCTCGAGCGCGAATTGCACGAGGAGCTGGGCATCGTCGTCACCGAGTGCCACCGTTGGCACACGCTCGAACACGACTATCCGCATGCTTACGTCCGCCTCTATTTCTGCAAGGTGACGCGCTGGACCGGCGAGCCGCACGGCCGCGAAGGACAGGCGTTCAGCTGGGAACGGCTTCCGGCCGCCGTCGAACCGCTGCTTCCGGCGACGATTCCGGTTCTGGAGTGGCTGGCCGCCGATTGATGCGCCTGGACCGTCTGGCTTCCGGCTGATTCCGGCTTAGTGAAACATCTTGAACTGACGGCGCAACGCCGTCAGCGTGACGAAGAGCGCGTTCTTTTCTAGTTGAGGTCGCCGCGCGAGGTATCGTCGGAAGGCGGTTCCTCATCGGTGCCGCCGATCTTGTACTTCTCGTTGGCCCAGGCGCCAAGATCGATTTGTTTGCAGCGTTCGGAGCAGAACGGGCGAAAGCGATTTTCAGGTACCCAGCGGACAGGTTTGCCGCAAGTCGGGCATTTCACAACGGTGGTCATACGTTCAGGCGTTTAGTCGCGATTACAGGCTGCAGAGCGTGAGTTGGAACGGCACGTCGACATCGACCGCACGCGGCCGCAAGTTTCCGTCCTGCACGGTGAAGCGTACCCAGAGCATGTACTTGTTGGCGCTCGCTTCGGGGATCATCCGCAGTTCCGGCGACACGCGTACCTGCATCAATTGATAAGTCCGGCCGGACAACATTTGCTGATAGCTGCCTTGCATCGCCATCACTTTCGATGCCTGGCCCGACTCGCGTGCGAGACGCAGTACGATCGTGGCGGCGTCGCGCAGCGGCAGCAGCGGCATGATCCACTTGGCGATGTCTTCGCGGCGTTGATCGGGATGCAGTTGCTGCCAGGCGTAGTACGACGGCAAGTCGAATTTGCAGGTACCGCCGGGAATGATCGCGCGGCTCCGGATGCTCGCGAGCCATTCGTTGTCGGCCAGATGCTGGCCGGTCTTGCCTTGCATTTGCGCAAGGCTCGCAAGCGTCTGCTCGATTTCGCCGAGCACCGCTTCGAGTGCGTTTTGTTCGATGCCGGGATTGCCGCGGAAGGGTGCAAGCGTTTGGCGCTGGCGTTCGAGCTCCTTCATCAGATCCGATTTCAGATCCGCGCGGCCCGTGACTTCGGCGATTTCGAACAGCGTCGTGAGCGCGACGTGATGTTCCCTCGCGTCGTCTTGAGTCAGGAAGAACGTAAAGCGCTCGAACAAATCTTCGAGGCGCAGCAGCGTGCGGATTCGTTCGTTGAACGGATACTCGTAAAGGATCAAGCGCGCTCGCCCCTGGTGGTGTCGATGAAGGAATTGCAGGACATTCTAATGCCGCAGGACTACCCCCGCAATCACACACTTTTTTGTCATCTTGCCGGCAGATGTTGAATCTGGCGCGACTGTTCAGAACATTTATCGGCGTATGCGGGCGTTGTCTTTAGACGATGCTAGGTGGAGGGCGTTCCTGCCAGCGCGAGGTATTCGCGATGCAAGCGTTCCACTCGCGCTGCGAGTTCTTCGAGCGGCGCGCCTTCGTTGACGATTACGTCGTCGGCGGCGGCCAGGCGCGCTTCTCGCGTGGCTTGCTTGCCGATGATGGCGAGCACCTGTTCACGCGCGAAGGCATTGCGGCGCATCACGCGCTCGATTTGCGTATCGACGCTGCAATCGACGGTCAGCACGCGGTCGACCCGCGCTTTCCACGTGCCCGATTCGACGAGAAGCGGCACGACAATGATCAGATACGGTCCCGCTGCCGCGTTGCGTTCGCGCTGGGTCTCAGCGCGAATCAGCGGGTGGGTGATCGATTCGAGACGTGCTTTCGCCGTGTTGTCGCTGAAAATCAGCGCGCGCATTTTGGCACGGTCGAGCGCGCCGTCGGCTGTCACGAACTCTTGGCCGAACTCCTTCGCGATCAGCGGCATCGCAGCGCCGTTCGGCGCGGTGATGCGGTGCGCGATGAGATCCGTGTCGACGATCGCCACGCCGTGTGCTGCGAACAGATCGGCGACCGTTGTCTTGCCGCTGCCGATGCCGCCAGTCAATCCCACAGCAAACATGGCTCAGCCTCCGAACGCGTGATAGAGCGGGGTGCCGAGAAAGAGGGTCGCGGCGCCGCCTGCAGCAAGGAACGGACCGAAAGGCAGCGGCTCCTCGAAGCGCATGCGGCCGGTCAAGGTCGCTCCGATCCCGACGACGGCCCCAGTCACGGCCGCGATCAATACGACTTGCGGCAACGCAGTCCAGCCGAGCCACGCACCGATCGCGGCGAGCAGCTTGAAGTCTCCGTAGCCCATGCCCTCCACGCCGCGCACGAGCCTGAACAGCCAGTAGACGCACCATAGAAAGAGATAGCCCGCGATTGCGCCGACGACCCCGGCGCGCAGGCTCGCAAAGGTATCGCAGAAGTTCACGATGAGTCCGGCCCACAAGAGCGGCAGAGTCATCGAATCGGGCAGCAGCCGGGTGTCGATGTCGATCGCGCTCATCGCGAGCAGCATGGCGCAGAGGCCGAACGCGGCGAGCGCCGCGAACGACGGCCCGAACGACCACAGCGCAAGCGCAGCGAGCGCAGCACTCGCGAGCTCGATCAGCGGGTAGCGGACACTGAGTGAAGTCTTGCATTGCGAACAGCGTCCGCGCAGCAACAGGTAGCTGACGACAGGGACGTTTTCCCACGCACTCAACACGTGGCCGCAATGCGGGCATGCGCTGCGCGGCACGCAAAGGTTATAACGCGCGGGCAGGCCGTCGTCCGCGGGCGGAACGCCCGTCGTGTCGCTGACTTCCGCGCGCCAAGCGCGTTCGAGCATGATCGGCAGACGGTGCGCGACGACGTTCAGAAAGCTGCCGATCACGAGGCCGAGCACGATAGCGAAGGCGAACTGCACGCCGGTCGGCAACGCGCCGAACGTGGCGCTCAAGCCGGCCGCATGGCGGGCGAGCGGATCGCTGAGGGAGAGATCGTACACAGGCTGAGTACCAGTCGAAACTTACGGTTGGATTGGGCTGGATGCTACACCACGTTGCCGAGCTGAATGATGGGAAGATACAGCGCGACCACCAGCCCCCCAACCAGGGCGCCGAGAACGATGACGATGAGCGGCTCGCACAGGCTTGCCAGCAGTCCGATCTTTTCGTCTACCTGACGGTCGGCGAGCGTGGCGACGTCGAGGAGCATCGCATCGAGGGCCCCAGATTCCTCGGCGACGGCGATCGGCTGCACGACTTGCTGCGGAAAACAGTGCGACGCGCGCATGGCCGCCGCGAGCCGCTCGCCGCGTCGCAGCCGCGCTGCGATATCGACGGTTGCCAGATCGAATACCGTATTGCCGGTGGCGTGCGTGAGCGAGTCAAACGCATCGGTAAGCGGCGTGCCGGCCGCGAGCAGCGTGCCGAGGGCCCGGCTCCAGCGGGCGGCAGCCAGCGTGGCGAGTACCGGACCGACGATCGGGAGCCGAAGCGTCATGCGATCGAACGCGGTACGGGCGGATTCGGAGCGGCGCAGCCCGCTGGCGACGGCAAAACCGGTCGCGACGATAGCGGCGAGCGCAGGCCCGAACCATCGCGCTGCGGCATCGGAGAGCGCGAGCACGAGTTGGGTCGGCGCGGGCAGCTGGGCACCGAAGCCGTCGAAAATCTGTTTGAACGTCGGCACGACCCAGACCAGAAGCGCGGCGGTGATGGCGAGGGCGAGCAACAGCACCGCAACGGGATACGTCAGCGCAGCGCGCACCTTCGCGCGCTGGATGGCGGCGCGTTCGCGGTCGTCGGCGAGGCGCGCGAGCACCGGCGCGAGTGCGCCGGAGGTTTCGCCCACCGCGACGAGCTGGCAATAGAGGGCGTCGAATTGCTTGGCGTAGTGGGAGAGGGCCACGGAAAAGCTCGCGCCGGAGACGATCTGCCGGGCGACGCCGCCGACGATCCGCGGCATGCCGCTGCGGCTCGGTGTTTGTGCGATCAACTCGAGCGACGGCGTGAGCGGCAGGCCCGCCCGAAGCAAGCTCGTCAATTGCCGCGTGAACGACGTCACTTCGCCGGCGTTTGCTTTCGGCCGGGCGGCCTGGCCGCGCGCTTCGATTTCAAGCACCACGATTCGATCGCGCTTGAGCATCGCGCGAGCGCTTGCGGCATCGGGCGCGATGATCGTCCCGCGCCTGCGAGTGCCGTCGGTTTGGACGCCGCGCCAGGAAAAGCGAAGCTCGGACGTTGCGTGCGGAGCCGGTGAGGTCATGTTGCCTCCGTCGCGCTAAACGCTTCGGCGAGGCTCGTCGTGCCATCGCGCACACGCGCGAGCGCTGCCTCTCGCAGCGTCCGTACGCCATCGTCCCGTGCTTGCCTTGCAACCTCGTGTGCGCTCGCGCGGGCAACGATCAATTCGCGCATCGCGTCGGATACCGGCATCACCTGATGCACGCCGACCCTCCCGCGATACCCAATGCCGTGGCACGCGGCACAGCCTTTGGCGCTGAACGGCGTCCAGCCGCTACTCGGATCGTCGCCGGCAAAGCCAGCCGCACGCAGCGCTGCCGGCGATTCCGGCGCCGGTATCCGGCAATGCGCGCACAAGCGCCGCACCAACCGCTGCGCGGTCACGATCCGCAATGCAGCCGCGAGGTTGTAAGGCGCGACGCCGATATCGATCAGCCGCGTGATCGCGGCCGGCGCATCGTTCGTGTGGAGCGTCGAGAGCACGAGGTGGCCGGTCTGCGCGGCCTTGAGCGCGACGTCGGCGGTTTCCTCGTCGCGAATCTCGCCGACCATGATGACGTCCGGGTCTTGCCGCAAAAACGCTCTCAGCGCGACGGCAAATGTGAGCCCGGCTTTTTCGCGCACGCTGACCTGGTTGATGCCTGCGAGTTGGATCTCAGCGGGATCTTCTACCGAACACACGTTGCGCGATTCGGCGTTGAGCATTTGCAGGAAGCAGTACAGCGACAAGGTCTTGCCGCTGCCTGTCGGACCGGTTACGAGCATGAGGCCGTGCGGCGCGCGGATTGCGGCGTCGACGATCGCGGCTTGCCGCGCATCGAGGCCGAGCGAATCAAGCGAGAGGTCCGGGGGGAGTCCATCGAGACGGCGCAGCACGAGCTTTTCGCCAAAGAGTGTCGGCAGCGAGTTGACGCGATAGTCCTCGACCTTGCCGGGCGTCGCCGCGAGCCTCAAGCGTCCGTCTTGCGGCACCCTGCGCTCGGCGATGTCGAGCTTCGCAAGCACTTTGATGCGCGTAACAAACGCATCGCGCAAATGGGCAGGCGGCTGCGCGATTTCATGCAGCACGCCGTCGATTCGCAAGCGGATGCGCCAGCCGCGCTCGGCCGGCTCGATGTGGAGGTCCGACGCATTGCGGCGAGAGGCGTCTTGCAGAATCTCTGCGAGGAGCCGAACGGCGGGCGCGTCGCCGGCCTCGGTTAGTCGCGAGGTTGACTCTGCCGACTCCGTCGTAGCGAAGGGGGCTGGCGAGGCTCGCAAAACGGAGTCGAAATCAGAACGCCCCTGTATTGGAGGGGCGGCAACCGCGATGGGTGTTTGCGACGACGATGCAGCGGCGCTGCTGGAGTCTGCCGCACGAAAGCGCGCGGTGCCGAGGCTGGATGACATGGAATGCCGGCAATGCGCCGCCTATAGAACACGATGAGGCCATCATCGCGCGGGCGGGATTGGGCCGGCAGTCGGTCGAACGGCTAATCGAGTGCAGTCCTGGCGGGCTTTGCCGAATTCGGCACGTCCGGCTTGAAGATCTTGACGGTGCGAACCGCTTGATCGTCGCTGCGCAGCACTTCGAGCCGAACGCCGCTGACCTGCAAGCAGACGTCTCCCTCCGGTATCTCTTCAAGCGCTTCAAGTATCAAGCCGTTCAGCGTCTTCGGCCCGTCGGTCGGCAGAGTCAAATGCAGCCAGCGGTTCAGCTCGCGCAACGGCATGCTGCCCGCGACAATGCATTCACCGTCCTCGTTCCAGCCGCTTCGCGAACTCGCGCTGCGCGGAATAGACGTCGTGAATTCGCCGATCAGCTCCTCGATGATGTCCTCGGGCGTGACGAGCCCTTGCAGTTCGCCATACTCGTTGACGACGAGCGCTGCACGATGCCGGCTTTCCTGGAAATACTGGAGCTGCTGGAACACGGGCGTGCCGGACGGCACGAAATACGGCTCGGCAAGCAGCTCGCGCAGGGTTTCTCGCTCGAGTTCCTGGTTATGCAGCGCGGCCAGCGTCTTGCGCACGTGGAGCACGCCGAGCACGCGGTCGATATCGCCCTGATAGACGATCAGCTTGTTGTGATAGCAGGTTTCGAGCTGGTGGAGGATGTCTTCGAACGGCGCGTCGAAATCGAGCGCTTCGATCCGGCGGCGCGGAATCATGACGTCGTCGACGGAAATGTTCTCGAGATCGAACAGATTCAACAGGATGCTGCGGTGCTTGGTCGGCATGAAGCTGCCGGACTCGAGCACGATCGTGCGCAGCTCCTCGGTGGACAGACGCTGGTCGCGGCCGCCCTTCGTATTGATGTGCAGCACGCTCAGGATCGCATTCGCGAAGAGATTGACGAACCAGACGATCGGGCGCAGCACGCGTATCAATGGCGCGATGATCAGGCTCGCGGGCAGTGCGATTTTTTCCGGGTAGGTCGCGCCGACGATTTTCGGCGTGATTTCTGCAAACACGATGATCAGGAACGCGACGATACCGGTCGCGATCGACAGCACGAGGTTATCGTGCCCGAACGTATGTATCGCAATCGACGTTGTCAGGACCGGGATGATCGTGTTGAACAAGTTATTGCCGATCAGGATCACGCCGAGCAATTGGTCGGTGCGCGACAGCAGGTTTTGGGTCGTTTTCGCGCCGAGCGTGCCCTTGGTCGTCAGGTACTTCAGGCGATGGCGGTTGAGCGCCATCATCGCCGTCTCGGAGATCGAGAAGAAACTGGAGCAAAAGAGCAGCAGGAAGACGGCGCAAACCTGCGCCCATAACGGGAGTTGTTCCACGCGGTGTCGAGGAAAAGGGGGATGGCGAGAATATAGCAGAGCGGCGCGACGAGCCGAATCGGCCAAACGGCTAGTGCGGACGGCCAGACAGCAGGGCCGTCTCGATCAAGCAAAGCCGAGACGGCTGGACGAAAAAAAACCGCGCAACACGTGCGCGGTTTTTCAAAATCTGGTCGGGGTGAGAGGATTCGAACCCCTGTGTTCCGACCATGGAATAAGGCTCTCCGGGCAATCAGTCAACGTCAAACGCGCGTCGAATTGACAAAGTACTGGACGGCAGGTTACCACAGACAGCGCGGCCCTTCTCCGGATCGCTTCGGCTTCTCTAACTTCCGAATGGTCCCAGGCCCCACCCCCGGTCTCCCTTTTTTGGCAATCCATAGCCCTCTATTCTGCGGAGACCCTCCGGGGTGCCTCGGCAAAGACTTTGCCGTTGAGAACATAACATTCCTGTTCTCAAAGCGCGTCAGTGCAGTCAAAGGATGCGGTTGGACCCAAACATTAATGTTGTCCTTCTTCGTCCACTGTCAGATTGTTCGTGACCGACGTCACTCCAGCAACACTTCCAGCAACTTTCCCTGCGAGATCTATCTGCGCCTGATTTGGAACCATTCCTACAAGCGTAATCTTGCCGCTACGCGCGACGGCTATAACATCAGCCCAATCCATACCCTTATGCTTGTACAACGTCGCCATAACTTGCTTCGACAACTGCCTATTTGCTGCTCTAGTCGACGGAGCTGCAGTTGCCGCAGTCGTCCCTTGTGCGTGAACAACGGGCACGGTCGCAACAATGGCGCTGACGGCGATCGCTGCGGCGACGAAGGTCTTCATGGTTTTCATCTCGTCTCCTTCAGGTGGGTCGTAATTCAGGTGGGTCGTAAAACTGGGTGGGAGAGACTCGAAAAAAACGCTGGTCAATCAAAATGCGGCGAAAAATGAGCCCCTGACGTTGACGACCAGCGGCCAAGCCATCAATTTGGCAATCAAAGTGTAGGCTTTTCCTCGACGAGATGCGCACCCGTTTTCCAACCAGCCCACTCACTCACAAGCTCGAATGTCAAGATCAGGTTATCGACAGCTTGGGTGATGTACGCCTCTAACTCTGCGGGCAGTGGAACGAATGGAGCGGGGCGCGTACTGTCCTCCAGCGCCTGAAACTTGGCCCGGTGTTCGGCTATCAGCCGGTGCGCAATGGTGAGGCCTCGGCGCGGTTCGCGGTCCTGAGACTGTCACGGAAAGCATCGGTCGCCAGTGCGCCACCCCTGGTGCGGGGGAACAGGTGCCGAATCTCTTTGGGGATGCCGATGCGGAGGTGGTAGATACCGGACTTGGGATCGGGTCTGAGTCCCGGGGGGAAGCGCCTTCATATCGTTCATCCGCGTATTTTGACACGCGAATTGACATGTTGGATTGACAGCCCCGGAAACAACAAAGCCCGGAAAGCCTTACCAGCAGGGCAATTCCCTTTACTGGCTTGACTTTCCGGGCCTTAAATCTGGTCGGGGTGAGAGGATTCGAACCTCCGGCCTCTACGTCCCGAACGTAGCGCTCTACCAGGCTAAGCTACACCCCGATTTGGACTTCGGCGACCATTTAGTCTCGTTTAAGACTGCCTCGTCGTCGAGTAAGAACATAATTCTAGCAGGCTTTCTTTGTAAATGGAATCCGGAAACGAAGAAATTGCTGCTGCGGCTGCCTGCGCCTCCTGACGGGCGCACTGGAGCGTGTGATCGAGCGCGCCCGAACGCGTGATCGCTTCGAAAATCGTCTCGAAACGATCCGTGCCGCCCTGCTCAATGGCTTCCCGCGCCAACGCCGATTGCTCGGGCGTGCCGCGCTCGATCAGGTAAATGAGCGGCAGCGTGGGTTTGCCTTCGCGCAGATCGTCGCCGGCGTTCTTGCCCATCGATTCCGGTGTGCCCGTATAGTCGAGCCAGTCGTCCATGATCTGGAACGCGGTGCCGATCCGGCGGCCGAATTCCGCAGCCGCTGCTTCGATCGTGGCGTCGGCGCCCGACAGCACTGCGCCGAGCTGGGCGGCGGCCTCGAACAGCTTAGCCGTCTTGTAGCGGATCACCTGCATGTAGCGCGCTTCGTCGACGTCGGCATCGTGCATGTTCAGCAATTGCAGCACTTCGCCTTCGGAAATGATGTTGGTCGCCTCCGCGAGGATCTCCATCACGCGCATCTTGCCGACGCCCACCATCATCTGGAACGAGCGCGAATACAGGAAGTCGCCGACCAGCACGCTCGCCGCATTGCCGAACAGCGCGTTGGCAGTCTGACGGCCGCGGCGCAGATCCGATTCGTCGACGACGTCGTCATGCAAAAGCGTCGCGGTATGGATGAACTCGACGACGGCGGCCAGTTCATGCCGATGGCCGGTCGTGTCGCCGAGTGCGCGGGCGACCAACAGCAACAGCGCAGGACGCAGCCGTTTGCCGCCGGCACCGATGATGTATTCCGAGATCTGGTTGATCAGCATCACCTCGGAGGCCAAACGGTGCCGGATCACGCGGTTCACTTGCTCCATGTCTTGGGCGATCGGAGCAAGCAGGGTGGCGGCGCTGGGGGGGGAGGTGGCGGTCGACGACATGATGAAAAATATGGGTAGTGCCGCGGATTATAAGGCGAATCGCCGGTGCGCCGTGAGTTGGCGGGTGGTGCGAGAGGGTATCCTCGGCCGATTGGCCGGGTGTCGGCGCTTGCCGCCGGCCGAACGGCGGAGATTTTGACCGCGGAGCTAACTCTATGTATAATCACGGGTTTCCGCGCGCGGTGCGTCGGAAAAATGAACACAGAGTGAGGTTCTCAATGTACGCGGTCATAAAAACCGGCGGCAAGCAGTACAAGGTTGCCGTTGGCGAAAAACTTAAAGTAGAACAGATACCGGCAGACATTGACGCTGAAATCACGCTCGACCAGGTTCTCGCAGTAGGCGAAGGCGAATCGATTCAGTTCGGTACGCCGCTGGTGAGTGGGGCTTCCGTCAAGGCTACCGTTGTCTCCCACGGTCGTCACGCCAAAGTGACCATCTTCAAGATGCGTCGCCGGAAGCACTACCAAAAGCACGGCGGCCACCGCCAGAACTACACCGAACTGCGCATCGACGCGATCAACGCGTAAGCGCGCCGGTCAAGGAGCAATCAGATGGCACACAAAAAAGCAGGCGGGTCTTCCCGCAACGGCCGCGATTCCGAGTCGAAGCGCCTCGGCGTCAAGGTCTACGGCGGCCAAGCGATCAACGCGGGCGGCATCATCGTGCGTCAACGCGGCACGCGCATGCACCCGGGCGACAATGTCGGTATCGGCAAGGATCACACGCTGTTCGCGCTGACTGACGGCCACGTCCAGTTCACGACGAAGGGCGCTGCCAAGAAGCACATGGTCAACGTGATTCCGGCCGCAGTCTGAGCTTAATCAGACACGGCGGAACTGACCGGAATAAAGGCCCCGCGATGTTAGCGGGGCCTTTTTTATTGGCGCCTCTGCGCGGATTGGCTGTTATTGGCCGTTTGGCCGATTGGTCAACGCTCGCGGGGCGCGGCAAAATAGCGACTACAGAGCAATAAGCACGGGACGGAGCAACGCATGAAGTTCATTGACGAAGCGAGAATTGAAGTCATCGCCGGCGACGGAGGCGATGGCAGCGCGTCGATGCGCCGCGAGAAGTTCGTCCCGTTCGGCGGTCCGGACGGCGGCGACGGCGGCCGTGGCGGCAGCGTCAACGCGGTCGCCGACCGCAACATCAACACGCTGATCGACTACCGGTACGCCAAGAAACACCAGGCGCGCAACGGTGAAAACGGGCGCGGTTCGGATTGCTACGGCAAGGGCGGCGACGATATCACGCTGCGCATGCCGGTCGGCACCGTGATTACCGATATGGACACCGGTGAGCTGATCGCCGATCTGACCGAACACGATCAGCAGGTTCAGGTCGCGAAGGGCGGCGCGGGCGGCCTCGGCAACCTGCATTTCAAGTCGAGCACGAATCGCGCGCCGCGTCAGAAGACCGAAGGCAAGCCCGGCGAGCGTCGGATGCTGCGCCTCGAATTGAAGGTGCTGGCCGATGTGGGTCTGCTCGGCATGCCGAACGCGGGCAAATCGACGTTCATTTCGTCGGTGTCGAACGCGAAGCCGAAGATCGCCGACTACCCGTTCACGACGCTCGCGCCGAATCTCGGCGTCGTGCGCGTCGGCCCGAGCAAGAGCTTCGTCATCGCGGATATTCCTGGGCTGATCGAAGGCGCCGCGGAAGGAGCCGGTCTCGGCCACCAGTTCCTGCGCCATCTGCAGCGCACCGGCGTGTTGCTGCATCTCGTAGACCTCGCCCCGTTCGATGAGGACGTCGATCCGGTGGCGGAAGCGAAGGCAATCGTCAACGAGCTGCGCAAGTACGACGAAGCGCTGTATGAAAAACCGCGCTGGCTCGTGCTGAACAAGCTCGACATGGTGCCCGAAGACGAGCGCGAAGCGCGCGTCGCCGATTTCCTCAAGCGATTCGAGTGGGACGGTCCGGTGTTCGAGATTTCGGCGCTGACCGGCCAGGGTTGCGAGAATCTCTGCTACGCGGTGTACGACTACCTCGCTGCACACTCGGACGCGCACCGTGCGGCTCACGAGGAAGACCTTGCCGCCGACGTTCGCTTTCGCGATGAGGCTCAGCCCGGCACTGCAGCCGATACCGCCGCGCCGCAGGACTAACCTCGACTCATCCGTCATTTGCCTGCCGCGTCGAGCGGCGGGCCATCGCGCCATCAAGGCATCCATGGAGACCGCGCACGATGCGTTCTGTCATCGCCGATTCGAAACGCTTGGTAGTGAAAGTAGGGTCCAGTCTCGTGACGAACGACGGACGCGGGCTCGACCACGCAGCCATCGGCCGCTGGGCCGAGCAGATCGCGCAATTGCGCGCGCAAGGCAAGGAAGTGGTGCTCGTCAGTTCGGGGGCCATTGCCGAAGGGATGCAGCGCCTCGGCTGGACGAAGCGTCCGCGTGAAATCGACGAGTTGCAAGCTGCCGCCGCCGTTGGCCAGATGGGGCTCGCGCAAGTGTACGAAAGCCGGTTCGCCGAGCACTCGATCCGCACCGCGCAAATTCTGCTGACCCACGCGGATCTTGCCGACCGTGAACGCTATCTGAATGCGCGCTCGACGCTGTTGACGCTGCTGCGCCTCGGCGTCGTGCCGATCATCAACGAGAACGACACCGTCGTCACCGATGAAATCAAGTTTGGCGACAACGACACGCTCGGCGCGCTCGTTGCCAACCTGATCGAAGGCGACGCACTGATCATTTTGACCGATCAGCGCGGCCTGTACACCGCTGATCCTCGTAAAGACCCGAGCGCAACGCTCGTCGAGCAGGCGGATGCGGGCTCTCCGGAGTTGGAGGCGATGGCCGGCGGCGCGGGATCGAGCATCGGCCGCGGCGGGATGCTGACGAAGATCCTCGCCGCTAAGCGCGCGGCGCATAGCGGTGCCGACACCGTGATCGCGAGCGGCCGCGAGCCCGAGGTGCTGGCTCGGCTAGCTGCCGGCGAGGCAATCGGCACGCAATTGATCGCGCGGACGGCGCGCATGGCCGCCCGCAAGCAATGGATGGCCGATCATCTGCAGGTGCGCGGGCACGTCGTGATCGACGACGGCGCGGTCGAGAAGCTCACGGTAGGCGGCAAGAGCCTGTTGCCGATCGGTGTCGTGGACGTGCAGGGTGCGTTTGCGCGCGGCGAAGTGATCGCGTGCTTGAACGCCGCGGGTCGCGAAGTCGCACGTGGACTCACGAACTACAGCAGCGCCGAGGCGAAGCTGATTCACCGCAAGCCGAGCACCGAGATCGAGTCGATCCTCGGCTATATGCTCGAGCCCGAGCTGATTCATCGCGACAATCTCGTGCTGATTTGAACGGAGCATCTGCGGCCGACGCAAAAAAGCCCGCTGATCGACAGCGGGCTTTTTTATTGCCGCGCGGGAGCGTATCGCGCGTCAGCGGATCGCGCTCGCGGCGGTACGCCTCAAGCGGATGTTATTGACGATCGTCTTTGCCGAACCGGTCGGCATCTTGTTCGCGCAGAAGTAATCCTGATAGAGCGACGCCTGGTACGCATTCAGGTTGCCGTTCTCGATGCGCTGCCACGGGTTCGCCACGGTGCGGTCCCAGCCATCGTGGTCCGCGTTGAGTCCCGCGTATTGGCGCCACTCGTAGGTGTCGCAGCGAATACCCTCATAGTTGACGTTGCGAGCACCGGCCGGGCTCGTCACCACCACCGTATAGCGCACGACGCCGTCCGAGCCCACCGTCAGCGACTTCTGATCGACCGAGAATTGCAGAGGCGTGTTCTGCGAGACATCAAACGGCAGCAGATCGCCCGCTTCCGGCAGCGGCGGTAAGGTGTCGACCTTGTTTTCGACCCAGTTCCCCTTGCGGTCCAGCAGGTAGGTAAAGGCGCTGTCGTCCTTGTTGCTGGGCGTACTCGAGCAGGCCGCCAGTAGGGCGCCGGCGGCGGCGCATGCCGCGGCGAGAGCAATCGCTTTCAATATGACATCCTCGAAAAAACGGGCGCGATACCGTGTGACCGGCTCAGCGCCCGCGGTTGCGGCATAGGCGTGGGAAACGCCGCCGCGTGTCGATTAGCCGCGCAGGATGCGCGTTTGCTCGTCGGAAGGTTCGGCCGACAGGCAATCCGAGCCGTCTTCCGAGCCTATCGTGTTGACCGTGCCAGCAGACTCCACAGTCTCGATCGTCGCTTCGATCGTCACCTGGGTGATCGTGCCCATCGCGGACGCCGTCACCGACGCCGCGACGCGCGGATACCGTTGCCCGTGATGCCCGCGCGGTTTTTCCGCGCGCGGCGCCGGACGCCGCAGGAACCGCGACAACTCCGTCAACGCCAACTGATACACATCTCTCTTGAACTCGATTACCGCGTCGAGCGGCACCCAGTACTCGTTCCAACGCCAAGCGTCGAACTCCGGATGATCGGTTGCGCGCAAGCAAATGTCGCAATCGCGTCCGACCATCCGCAGCAGAAACCAGATCTGTTTCTGGCCGCGGTAATGACCGCGTACTTCACGCTTGATGAACTTGTCCGGCACCTCATAACGCAACCAGTCGCGCGTGCGACCGATGATCTTGACGTGCT